>JALEVZ010000021.1 GCA_022788105.1 Prevotella sp.
AACGGTGACCGTGTATGAGGGCAATTCGGCTTACGACAACAGGATGAACATCGACGAGATGTGGTTTGAAGTGAACCCCAGCGAAAGAACCGCCAAGCTGCTGGAGATGGACAACGACGAGTCGACAGGCAAAGACTACACGGTGCCCTCATCCATACGCTTTGCTGGCCACGTGTTCAGGGTGACCGAGATCGGAGCATCAGCCTTCTGCGATATGAAGGTGAAGAGCGTGACGCTGCCGATGGGCTTGAAATCGATCGGTGTCAATGCCTTTATGGGTTCCACCATTTCAGAGATCAACATCCCTGCTACGGTGACGAATATCGGCGAGGGAGCCTTTAGTAACATTCTTGCACTCAAAACCATCAGCGTGCCCAACAGCGTGAAAACCATCGGACACAGCTGCTTTGTCGCGTGTACAGGACTGACAGAGGCCAAACTGCCCGCACGTCTTGAGAAGCTGGAGAACGCCATGTTCCGGGGTTGCCGGTCGCTGACAAAGGTTACGCTGCCACAAAACATCGACAAGATAGACACTGGAACCTTTGAAGACTGCAAGGCGCTTGCACACATCAACCTCCCGCAGTCGGTAACGACCATCGGGCAGAACGCCTTCAAGAACACGGCCCTGACAGAGGTGCCTGTGACGACGAACCTGAAACTTATCGACTCTAACGCATTTGAGGGTTGCAACGGCCTCACATCGGTCTCGTTGCCGGCAAGTGTTCAGATAGAGTTCGAAGCTTTCAAAAACTGCAAGAACCTGAGAAAGGCAACCATCAGTGCTGAGCATAGAGGCATCGCCGACGACATCTACATGATATTCATGGGTTGCCCGTTTGCACAGAAGCCATTGACATCGGTGCCCTCTTGCGTGACGTTCAGCGAATGAAATAAGGACTGAACGTTGAGTGAAATATAAGGACTCAAACGTTTAGTGAAATATAAGGACTCAAACGTTTAGCGAAAAAAGATTTAAATAATGGCTCATGTGAGTCTACATAAATAAACGGCTGTGCTTACATCTGCTCGTGAGAGTGGTCCTCAAGATTTCAATGTGAGCCTACATAAATAAACGGCTGTGCTTACATCATAAGCATAGCCGCTTTTCTTTTTGTGGAGAGTCGGAGATTGGCTATGTTTTCCCTTTTTCCCTTTTCCCCCTTTTAGCTTTAAATAAGCGCCATCTCCTCCATCAACGTCCCTCTCCCCGGCGGGGAGAGTTGGAGAGGGGCTTTTTTCACTTCCCATTTTAGCGGGGGAGAGTTGGAGAGGGGCTTCTTTTCACTTCCCATTTTAGCGAGGAGAGCTGGAGAGTGGCTTTTTTACCTTTTTACCCTTTTACCTTTTTACTTTTAAACGTTATTATCTTCCCCGTCGCAGGGTGACGCAGTGTCAGCATGTCGGCGTGGAGGCAGAGACGTTGTGGCAGGTCTGGCGTCAGCGCTGCGCCACTTCCGTAGAGGCGGTCGCCCACAATCGGACAGTTAAGACCCAGCTGATGGGCGCAGTGCATGCGCAGTTGGTGTGTGCGTCCCGTAACGGGTGTGAGGGCGATGAGCTGCCGTCCGTCAATGACACGTAGCAGACAGAAGCGCGACTGTGCCGGCTTGCCGTGGGCGAAGTCGACGAGTTGCCGTGGCCTGTCGTCGAGGTCGGGGCGCAGAGGCAGCGTTATGGTGCCCGTCGTGGGGCTGTGCCATGTCACGTGTGGTGACGAGTCGTCTTTTTGTGGCACCCCTTCGAGCAGTGCGATGTAGCGTTTGCTGACGGTGTGTGCGAGGAACTGCTGCTGCAACGCCTTATGTGCCTCGCGTGTAAGCGCCACCACCAGCAGTCCGCTGGTGTCCATGTCGAGGCGGTGGACGATGACGGGCGTGTCGTCGGCGATGGCGTAACGCTGTCGCACGATGCTCTCCACTGACTCGTGGCGGTCTTTACCTGGCACGCTGAGCATGCCCGACGGTTTTGACACCACCACCATGTGGCTGTCTTCGTAGACTATCTGTAGCTGCGCTGCGAGGCTGACGGTGCTTGTGGTGTCGTTGCCGACGCTGTCGCTGCCGTCCTGCATTACATCTTCGGTGCCAGGCAGCGGTGCGTCGAGTCCTTGTAACATAAACTGCAATATGGGTCGGCACTTGCTGCGGCAGGGTGGATAAAACTGCATGTGACGGCGCACCTCACCGGGCGGCGGTGCGCCTAACCAGAACTCGGTGAGCGCCAATGGACACATGGCGTGGGCGAAGGCGTACTGCAACAGCTTCGGGGCGCAGCAGTCGCCGCTGCCAGCAGGAGGCAGCGTGGCAGTGGCGTGGCGGAATATTTCGATGAGGTCGCGCTGCTCGCCACGGGCGTTGAGCATGCGATACTGCGTGAACAGCCATCGCTGCAGGCTGTCGCTGCGCTCGTGTCGCTCACGTTTCAGTGCTGCAATGCGGTCGTCGATGGCTGTCACGACAGCTTGCTTCGCGGCGATGGCTGCCTCGGCGGCTTTCGTCATGCGACGCAGCTGCGCCTTGTCGTGTTGACTCTCGCGTATTAGCGCCTGCCTCATGGCGTCGTCGGCCTGTGGCTGTTCGCGGCGTAGGGCGTCGCGGTGGGCTTTGCGTTGCTTCACTGCCTGCCGCTCTTGTGACAGTGTGGCGTCGGCAAGGGCTTTGGTTTCTTCCAACTGTCGCAGCGCCTCCGTGCGCTCCGTCGACGACAGCAGCGCCGCTATCTCTCTGTTGAGGCCGCTTATCTCGCGCTCGTTGGTCTTGAAATAGCCATCGGACTGTTGTGCGTCAAATACTGGTGGTACGAAAAACTGCCAGTCGTTGCGACCGCCGAGCAGACCAGAATGGGCGGCGAGGTAGCCGCGCTGTCCGTCAGATGTCTCCACCGTCAGCACACCATACATCTTGCCGTATGCCTCGCCTTCGGTCATCTCGGGATGGCTCGCGACATGTGCCTGTATGTCTGCAGCGCAGGCTGTCAGCGTCTGTCTGCCTTGTGGGAAGGGGTGGAGGAGTGGTGTGTGTGTCATGTTGTGGCGCGTTGGTGTTAAAAGAAAGTCTCCATGCCGGGGCGTGGTGTGCCGTGGCATGGAGACTTTAGTGTTATGTCATAGCGTGGATGTCGTGCTTATTTCTTGAGAGACTCCATTACCGGCACGATGGGTGTGCCTGTGCAGGCGTTAGGCATCTGTATGTTGAGCAGCGCGCAAACTGTGGGAGCCATGTCCACGATGAGTGTTTGCTGGTGGGTCTTGCCGTGGCCTACGCCCCAACCCATGAATATCAATGGAATGTGTGCGTCGTAGGGGTTCCATGCGCCGTGTGTAGTGCCGAGATATTCGGGGCCGAAGCGCCATGAGAACACCTGCGGATGGGTTATAATCATGATGTCGCCGTTGCGGCCAGGGAAGTAGCCGTTGAGTGTGCGTTCACGCAGGAACTGTGGCACATTGCTTGTGGCAGCGTGTTCAAAGTCTATCGCGTACTGCACCTCAGGGTCTTTGCGCAGCTCCTTGATGGCAGCGTCTTTCACGACTTGGGTGTCGAGGTTGCGCTCGGCAATCAGCTCGTGGTTGATGCAGAGGTTGAAGCCCATGACGTCGTTGATGTATTTTCCTTCGCCGAACTGCTTGCTCAGAGCCTCGTTCACCTTCTTAACGGTGCCTTCGCAGTCCCATCCACCAGCCGGCGTCTTGTGCTGCTTTAGCAGGTTGGGGCTATGTGCGCCGCCGTGGTCTGCGGTCACCACCACGAGGTAGTTGCCCTTGCCGACCTGCTCGTCGAGGGTGTTGAGGAAGCTTGCAAGCTCTTTGTCAGAGGTCATGTACACGTCGTGGTTCTCTTTGCCACGTGTGCCGAACTGGTGACCTACGGCGTCGGTGCTCGAGATGCTTATGCAGAGCATGTCTGTGATGTCGTCTTTGCCGAGCTGCTCGTTCTGCAGAATGGCTTTGGCGAGGTTGAATGTGGCTGTCACACCGTCGTTGCTGACCATGAGCTCTTTGTTCGGTACGGCGTTCTCCTTGTTGAACTTCTTCATCCATTCGGGCAGCTTGTCCATGTAGTATGTGCTTGTGATGAAGCAGCCAGAGGGCTTGTCATACCAGTAGGCGGCGTCGGCGGCATGGCCAGCGGGCAGTATGGATGCGCGGTCTTTGAGCGCTACGCCAAACACTTTCGCCTTGTAGTCGGTGGCAATTTTAAGCTGGTCGCCGATGGTTGTTGCCAGCATGTAGTGGGGAGACGCCTCGCCCTTTGTGCCTTTGGCGCCGAGAGTCTTCACGGAGTGGTCTTCGCAGCAAGACACTTTCTTGCCGTCGACGTAGAAGCTGTTGCCAGCGATGCCGTGGAACGACGGTGTAGTGCCGGTGTAGTTGCTCGTATGGCCGATAGCGGTAATGGTGGGCATGTAGTTAATCATCTGGTTTTCGCAGTTGAATCCTTCGCTCATCACTCGCTTGAAGCCTCCTTCGCCAAACTGGTCGTAGTAGTAGGTGAGGTAGTCCCAGCGCATCTGGTCGAAGATGATGCTCACCACGAGTTTCGGTCTCTCAATCTGCGCGTTAGCAATGGCAGCCACGCAGCAGAACAACAGTGTCAGTAATTGTTTTCTCATATTGCCTTTTAGATTGTTATGTATTGTATTTACGGTTGTCGGTACTGTCTTTTCTTATTTCGTCTCTGCAAAGTTAGCAATAAAAATCGGAACGTGAGTCGGCGTCGGTGCAAATTAAAGCGGCATTTATGTTTCTTTAGTGCAGTGACCGGTTGTTTGCCCACACAACGCCGAAAAGGGTGCTACGCGCTGAAAAAAATGGGCAATTCTTTTGCCGTGTCGCTAAAAAGTCGTAATTTTGGCATGCATCTCTGTGGTGGCACATAGCCCCACGAAGCACTCCGTTGTCTCAGTGGCTCGGTGGGCAGACAGTGTTTAAACACTTAAAGACACATCTTTATGGAAGCATCGGAAAAGAAGATTACGCAAGAAAACTTCGAAGCGGTCTACGAAGACGCGATAGAAGTGGAGCGCATCGACAAGTTCGTGTGCGACGAGATGGCGCGGCAGATACACCGCTACATAAAGGCCATGAAGGGTAGCAAGCAGATTATGCTCCGCTTTGAGGAGAGCATTGCCGGCATGTCGGTGGCAGAGAAGGAAGAAGTAATAGCCAAATACATCGACCTTAACCGCAAAGCGGTGAGTGGACTCGACTTCAAGATTGTGTTGGCACGCGCCATGGCAAACTACTGTGACACGTTTTCATATCTTGTACACCTTGTCAACGACAAGCGCAAGATGGTGTTTTACCTCAACCGCATAAAGGACAAGTACCTACAGTACCACGATGTCTACGAAGAGAACGGACGCTTCGGCATGAAAGACTGTAAGGGACGGGTGCTGCTACACCCGCTCTACGACTTCCTTCGCACGTGCTATGTCTACGTCGATGACCTCAAGTCGCTGCCTGTCATAGCACAGAAGGACGGCAAGATGGGACTGGTGATGCCCGACGGATTTGACACCGTGGTGGCGCCGTTTGAATATGACGACATCTCGCTGCGCGACGAATATCCCTACTTCGAGGCTACGAAGGAGGGCGTGACGGGCGTTATAGACCGCGACGGCAGGTTCTGTCAGCTGTGACACAATACCTTATTATATAGTTGACGAGTTGACGAGTGACGAGTGACAAGTAAACAAGTAGACGAGTTAACGAGTAAACAAGTAGATGAGCTGTTACCAGGGGCTGTTTGTAGCCGTTTAGACGAGTTCGATTTATATAGCAAACATTCACAAATATATTAACACTATGAAAGATCTTAAAGGTACAAAGACCGAGCGCAACCTCATGGATGCGTTTGCAGGAGAGTCGCAGGCAAGAAACAAGTACACATATTTCGCATCGAAAGCGCGTAAAGATGGTTATCAGCAGATAGCCGCTCTCTTTGAAGAGACAGCCAACAACGAGAAGGAACACGCCAAGCTGTGGTTCAAATATCTCGAGGGCGGCGCCGTGAAGAGCACCGTGGAAAATCTCAAGGCGGCTGCCGAGGGCGAGAACTACGAGTGGACAGACATGTACGAACGCATGGCTCGCGAGGCAGAAGAGGAAGGTTTTGACGAGATAGCAGAGCGCATGCGCGGCGTGGCAGCCATCGAAAAACTGCATGAGGAGCGCTACCGCAAACTGCTCAAGAACATTGAAGACGCGGTGGTGTTCTCTCGTGAGGGTGAGTGCGTATGGATTTGCCGCAACTGCGGACATGTAGTGGTGGGCAAGCAGGCACCAGAGGTGTGCCCTGTGTGCAGCCATCCGCAGGCCTACTTCGAGATAAAGGCCGACAACTTCTAACCGTTCTTTACGTGCATAAATGTTGCATCTTGACATGTGAGATGTCTTTTCTCGACGTCTATCGGTATGTCTCGATGCTGCAAAAAGACAAATGGCGGGACAAAATATTGCAGTATGTTGATTGCTGCAAGTCTTGTTCCGCCTTTTTCTATTGTCGTTTTGGTAAACTGGGTGGTTGGGTTAGAATCGGTGGTAGCCACTGTTTACCTGTCTTTAGTCTTATTGTAGACCTTGTGTGTGCTTCCGTCTGTCATTCGCACGATGTTGATGCCTTCTGCCAAGCGCAGTCTCTTTATGCCGTCAATGCTGTATATGGCAGCTGCCTTGCACTTGCAGTCCTGATTTATGCGGTCTATAGCCGTAGGGCAATAATTCGCCATTTTATCGGCAATCTCGAGTCGGCGACTTATCCATTCCTCTGCACGTTCGAGGCTTTCTGTAAAGCCGGTTTTTGAACATGGCGCCACACCAGTTGTTGTGGCGGTCGCCTCCCATATCATTTGCTTGTATTGGCATCTGTCGCCCTCGTTGTAGGTTTGCGCTGCGTCATATTCTGTGAGATGGTTATATCCCGTCCAGTCGTTTATCAGTAGCCAGTTGTCGTTGGCAATAGTCTCGCCAATGCACGGACTGTCTTTCCATTTTTCCCATTCCAACTCATAGATGTCGCTGCCTATAGCCGCGTGCCATTTGCGTAGAAGTGACATTATGTTGTCGGTCGTGAACACACCTTTGTCGCGCAATTCCTTGTAACGGTTCTCTATTTCGTTGTAGTAGAATTTGGAGACGAAGTACATCGGACCTGTGGTGGAGTAGCTCAGAGAGTTGAATTTCTCTGCGAAATAATTCCACTCGGCAGGGAATATACAGTAACCAGTCCATATGTTTCCGAACGTTCCGTCAAGATCGTATGGGCATACTGTCCATTTTTTGCCGTCCCATGTCACCCATTGCCAGTTCTTTCCGAAGCCGTCGTAGTTGTTTACGACGTCGGCGAACACCACGTAGTCAATCATTGCTTTGATATCGAACCTCTCTTCGAAGGCGGCGCGCATCTCTTCGGTAGACACGTTCTGCTCTTCCAACGCCTTTAGTTTGCCGCAGTATTTGCTTAGATTTTCTATGCTGTGCTTAACTTGTGCGGTCGCTACATGGTTTTTGTCGGTAGCGTCGTAGTTGGGCATGGATTCGTCTATAAGTTCGGTGGGGTGGTCGCCGTCATATTTTTTGAGTGAGCTGCCGTCTTCTGTTGTCTCTGCTGAATACAGCGATTTGGGGTTTCTTATTTCAAACTGTGTCCATTCTACGTTGCCGTTCCATATACATTCGTTGCGGAGTGTGCCGTCGAGTTGTATGTGTGTGGCTTTCTTCTTGTCTAGCCCCATATTGTCACGGTGCTTCTTCAGGTTCCATGCGAACACTCCATAGAACTCTCCGTTGTGATATACGACACATGGAAATCCGTCGGGATAGCATCTCGCTCCCGTGTCTTTCTCTCCAGCACGTGCCAGATAAGACTCGTGGTCGGCAACAATCTGGTCGAATAGTTTGTATGCCACGTTGGCGATGCCTCTGAATCCGTCGAGATAGTACGCCTTAAAGTGAAACGCATCTTGCGGCACCCAGTCGCCGATTGTGATTTTGGTGGTCTTGTCGCCCTCCCATTCGTCTTCGCAGAAGTTCACGGAAAAGTTCTTTTTCTCATGTCCCATTGATGAATTACCTTGAGCGTTCAGCAGTATTCTCTTTTTGAAAAAGTTGCCGTTCATGTCATATACTTCCATGACAGCCCTCATGTCTATGCTGTTCGGGTCGGTCTTTGACCACGGCATGCTTGTCACTCCCGTAATGTTGACGTATGCACAGTCGGGTGTTGCAATGGTTATTTTGGCGTTTTCGGACAGGTCTTCAGTGTTGTCGTGTGAGATGTTCATGTCCGTCAGCCGCTGTTCGAAGTCAGTCTGTGCATGTGCGGCGTATAGGTTTCCTACTAACAGTGTAAATAATAAACAGACTTTGATGGTGTTTGTTATCTTCATGTGTGTGGCGTTGGTTGGTAATGTTTTGAAATGTATAGGTGAATTTTATGGTGCTAATATAAATAATGTGGTGCGTTTGTAGCACAAACGCCTTGCAAAGTTATCCTTTTATTATGATGATTTGGCGCATTTAGGTAATTTTAACACCATAGCGTATTGGACTTGAAGTGGTTGGACGCTGTGGCGCGTCTGATTTACGCGCGCCTCCGCATCTGCCAGCAGAGGCGTATAAAACGATGAAGGCCCCGCAACACTGCGGAGCCTCCACTGATTGTCTAAAAGATAATAATTGATTCTAGTAAAGGTAATTAGTCGATTGAATTAGGTATTGATTGTATAAAGATGATTCTTGTTGTGTAGTGTATGGAAGCGCCGTGCCCTTATGCGTGGCGGTGGCGTCCTGTCCACTTCTCTATGCGCCTCTTCAGCGATTGGCCGATGTTGGCGAAGTTACCGTGGAGCAAGTTGCGGTAAAGCTCTTCCATCGAGCGGCACACCTTTATCCACGGGTGACCCCATGCGTTGGTGCGGTAGACGCTCTCTTTGTATGCAACGTTTTCGATGACATGCTTCGGGTGGCGCAGCGGGAATTGCAACTCGTAGCGTTGCATGGTGAACATGCGTCTCAGGCGTCGCGGTATGGTGTCGAGACTGCTGGTGAAGTGTGTCGAGTCTGCCGTCACACCCATGTTGTTGATGAGGTTGCGCGTAGGCATTATCGCCAGCCCATTGTTCAGTAGCATCGACGACCAGAATATGGTCTCGTAGAAAGCCTTGCCCGCGGCTCGGTGGTCGCGGCACATCGGCATGAAGTCGCTACGGTAGCGGCGCTGCTTCACGAGGTTATTGAGTAACTCTACGGCGTAGGGGTCGTCAAGGAACGTGTAGTGCTCGTCCCACTTGTCTACCACTCTGCGCCATGACGCCCAGCCCCATATTGAGAACACGGTGGTGAAGAAGTAGTCGTCGGGCACCCCCGCCGTCACTTCATCGCTGTTGAACCCGGCAATCATCGTTATGCGGTCGTCGTGTTCGTAGCGGTCAAGCAGCTCCTTACAGAACGGGAAAAACGACTGCGACGGCACATCATCGTCTTCAAGCACTATGCACTTGTCTGCCATTGAGAAGGCCCATTTCTGCGAGATGTATTCCGACGGGTCGCATCCGTAGTTGCGCTCTTGGTACAAACGGTGTACGTCGCACTCCCAGTCTATCGCTTCGACCACCTGTCGGCACTTCTCTATGCCAGGCATGTCTCGCTCCGACCGCGGACCGTCCTGGTAGAGGAACAGCCTTGAGGGGCGCGCTTTCCGTACCTCGTCAAATACTTTCTTCAGATGCTCTGGGCGATTGAAGAACAATATCAGTACGGCTACGTCTGTTTTGAAAGGATGCTTCATCGTTGCTTATCTATGGACAAAGATAAGTCTTTTATTTGGAGTGACAAATTATTTGTGTACATTTTTTTGCATTTGTCGCGCTTTTTCGCACTTTTATGGTAAAAAGATGTGTTTTCATTGCGTGTAAGATGGGGTAGAACGTGGGTTTTACTTACAAAATGTTAATTGCCACCTTCGCCTCTCACCTCTGCCACAGCGCTCTTTATAGCCTCTGCCGCCTCGAGGGCGCAGCGCTCGTCGTTGAATGTCGACTCGGCGAGTTGGCGGCCACGTCTGCCCATCTGCTCTGCCTCGTCGGGGTGGTTGCGTATGTAGTCGATGGCACGTTTCCAACCCTCCACGTCGCCGTATGGCACAGAGATGCCACATCCGTCGCGCTCGAAGTCTACAGGTATCTGTGGGTTGCGGCTGCAAATCATGGGCAGACCCATCGCCAGCGCCTCCACGACGGTGGTCAGTCCCACGGTGTATTTGGTCTCTTGGCAGCATATCGCCACACACTCGGCGCGCGCGACGATGAGGCTCAGCTCGTAGGGTATGAGTTTTTCAACAAATTTCAGGTGCACGTTGGGGCGCAGGGTCAGCCCTCCGAACACACGTTCGTAACTCACGTCGCCAGTCTTGCGTGCCACGTAGATGTCGAGGTCGGCGCCAGTGGCGTTGAAGGCGTTGACGAGTGTCGGCATGTCGCGCATCTCCTTGCCTGTCGACACAAACCCGCTGCGTGTGCAGCCTGCTGCTGCCGCTGCTGCTGTCACACGGTCGTAGAAGTCGATGTCGGCGCCCCAGTGGCCGAGCAGTACGCGTCGCGGCTCCACCTTGCCGGTGGCGAGGGAGTCGTCGACAAGTTTTTGTGAGAAGAAGAACAGACGGTCGAAACCTTTATAGAACAGGCGTCCTAACCACTCGCGCCACCGCTTCGGCGAGCGTATGACGGGCTGGTGGTGCCACACCACGATGGGCTTGCGATACAGGCGGAGCGCACGTAGCAGCACAAGCGGTTCGATGCCGCGGTAGTGTGTGGCGTAGACTGCGTCAATCTGCTCCTTGCAGGTCAGTATGCGCCATGTGTTGCGTAGCATCATGCGCCACCGCGGCAGTCCTACTCGCGCCTTGTGCCACACCACGTCTATGCCGTGTGCGCCGAGCTTCGACGCACCGTAGAGGTAGTGTGGCGGAAACTCGCCGTCGTCCATGCGGCGCAGTATGTACTGAATGTCCTGTGTATGGTAGAAATAAACCTTCATTTTGGCAAAATTACTGTTTTTTCTTTAATTATTGACTGATAAAGATTAATTTTGCATAATAATCATGCTCTCTTCGGCTTTTCTTGTTAACGGAAGGGTGGGGAGAGGCTGATTTTCTTTAATTTACAGATACGTCGAAGGGCGGTGAGGGCTTGGCCGTGCGGAAAAGAGCGCTCCGTCGTGCCGACGCAAGGTCTTAAACAGACAACAGCAAATCAATGAAAGCGGAAGACAAGACACAAGGTGGAGCAGCCGGCAGACCTACGTCGTGCAGCCATGACTGTCGCCGTCACGACGGCGGGGGCGTGGAGGGCGTGTCGCTGAAGGAGAAAACCGCGCGCGGACTGTTCTGGGGAGGAATGAACAACATGGTGCAGCAGGTCATAGGCCTGGTGTTCGGCATCGTGTTGGGACGCCTGCTGTCGCCGTCAGACTATGGCATGATGGCCATTATCAGCATCTTCTCGCTTGTCGCCACGGCGCTGCAGGACAGCGGTTTCAAGGTGGCGCTCACCAATCTCGACCACCCTCGCGACGAAGACTACAACTCCGTGTTCTGGTTCAACATAGTCATGGGCACAGGCATGTACCTCGTGCTCTTCGCTGCCGCACCACTCATCGGCCACTACTACAACACACCGCAGGTGGTACCGCTCTGCCGTTACGCCTTCCTGAGCATCGTGGTGGCGTCGCTCGGCACGGCGCAGTCGGCGTGGCTGTTCAAGCATCTGCGTGCGAAACAGCAGGCTAAGGCGTCTATGGCGGCAGTGCTGGTGTCGAGTTGTGTGGGTGCTGGCATGGCGTTTTGTGGCATGGCGTATTGGTCGCTTGCCACACAGGGACTGGTCTACGTCGCCCTCAACACCGCGTTGCAGTGGCATTACTCTCCGTGGCGGCCGTCGTTGCGTGGCATAACGTTTGCCCCTGTGCGCCGCATGTTCCGTTTCTCGTGCAAGATATTGGCGACCACCATCACCACACATGTCAACAACAACGTGCTCAACATCATGTTGGGCCACTATTTCACGCCGCGCGACGCCGGCAACTATAACCAGGCATATCAATGGAACTTCAAATGTTTCTCGCTTGTGCAGAACATGGTGTCGCAGGTGGCACAGCCTATGCTCGTCGACCTTCGCGGCGATGTGGAGCGGGAGAAACGTGCGGCGCGCAAGCTGATGCGCTTCACGGCGTTTGTGGCGTTTCCGCTGTTGTTCGGCTTCGGCATGGTGGCGCGCGAATTTATTGTGCTTGCCATCACCGACAAGTGGCTTGAGAGCGCTGTGCTCATACAGATGCTGTGCGTTAGCGGCGCGTTCATGCCACTCACGACGCTGCTGTCAAACGTCGTGGTGAGCCACGGGCGCTCCGGCACATACTTCCGTGCCACGCTCGCGCTGGCAGTGCTGGGCATCGTGCTCATGGCGGTGATATGGCCGTGGGGCATCCGTGCTATGGTGGCAGGGTATGTGGCGCTGAACGTGGTGTGGACTTTCGTGTGGCAACGGCTCGCCGGACGGCTCATGGGCTATAGCCTCATGGAATTTCTTGCCGACACCATGCCCTACGCCCTCGCCGCCCTCGCCGTGACGGGTGTGACGTGGGCTGCCACCTCGCCGCTCATGTCGCTGTGGCTGCTGCTCGCCGCGCGTGTCGTCATGGCTGTCGTGCTCTACTGGTTAGTGATGCTCGCTGCGCACTCCGAGATATTGGACGAGTGTATGGCGTACGTGTTCAAGAAGAAAAAAACAACACAAAATGACAAATAACGACAATAAAAAGACCGTCGCTGTGGTGATGTGTACCTACAACGGTGAGAAATATCTGCGCGCTCAACTCGACTCCATCTTTGCGCAGACCTACCCGTTGAGCGAGGTCATCGTGCAGGACGACTGCTCCACCGACTCTACTGTCGAGATATTGCGCGACTACGCGCAGCGACATCCCAACCTCCATGTCTACGTCAACAGCTCGAACATGGGGTTTAACCTGAATTTCAAGACGGCGTGCATGAGGGCTACTGCCGACTTCATAGCCATCAGCGACCAAGACGATGTGTGGCGCGACGACAAGGTGGCGGTGCAGGTCGACGCCATTGGCGACGCTAATGTGTGCTTCTCTACGCATCTGCGAGGCCGCGACATGGCAACGGCACACGTGGTGACGACGCAGTATTCGCTGCCGGCACTGCTGTTTGGAGGCATCGCAGGACACACCATGCTCCTGCGCCGTGACTTCTTGCAGCGTGACGAGGCATGGATGGACCGCTTCTTCTACGACTGGAGCATCGCCGTCGACGCCCGCTTCTACGGGTCGCGGCGCATCGTGCGTGTCGACACGCCGCTCAACTGGCACCGCTCCCACGACGGCGAGACGGCGCTGCTGCAAAACCTCGCGCTGTTCCCGAAGGAGGAGCGGCGCCCCACATGGCAGCCATACTTCTACGGACTGCGCAACTACCGCCGCCTGCAACGTAAGCCGGCGTGGCAGAGGTTCTACTCTTCTGTTCATAGCCGCAGTGCCGCTGTCGCCACCGATGACTCGACACGCCTTGCACACGTCATGTCGGGGCTGATGTTGAAGACAGGTCTTGTGTCTCTGGTGCGGCTCATGTGGCTCTGCATGCGCCATCGCGCAGAGGTCTATCCCGATCCGTCGCGCACACGTGGCATGATGGGACGGGTGAGGGGATTTTTCTTCCCGTTCATCTACTCCTACCGTTGTTCCACCTTCGACCTGTAAGCCAGCACGGGCGTGTGGGCAGCCGCTGCGCGCTTGGCGTTATGTTTTTGTTATAGCAATAAAAAAGAGATGAAACGTACCTACACCCGGGAGGAGCTTGCGCGACTCCACGAAGAGCTTTACGACATACTCGCCGAGACTGTGCGTGTGTGCCGCGACAACTCCATACCCTATTTCCTTATCGGCGGCACTGCCATCGGCGCGCTCTACGATGAGGCCATACTGCCGTGGGACGACGATGTGGATATAGGCATGACACGCGACGCCTACAATCGCTTTTTAGAGGTGGCGCCGCGCTGTCTGCGTCCGCAGTATTTCTTGCAGTGGCAGGGCACAGACCCTCGCTCGCCATACTACTTCGCGAAGGTGCGCAAGAATGGCACGCTGTTTATGGAGGATATATTCAAACATGTGGACATGCACCAGGGCATATTCGTTGACATCTTCCCCTTCGACCGTCTGCCCGACGGAGCGGTGGCGCGGCGTGTGCAGCGTGGCGTGGTGAACTTCTTGAAGTGTTGTCTTATAGGCAAGGAGGCGTGGATGTGGCGTCACTGCGGTCGCTGTGTCAACCCCGAACCGACAGACCGCGGCTTTCTGCCGTGTCTGCTCAACCGCATTGTGGACACGCTGCTGCCGAAGCGCGTCATCTACCGTCTCATGGTGGCGGCGCAGACGGCGTTCAACGGTTGTCGCACACGTTGTTTCAACAACATTGTAACCACTACCGACCATGTGGAGGAGGAGGCGTTGCGCCATCTCGACACCGTGAAGTTTGGACCGTTGCAGGTCACCGTGCCGCACGACGTGGAGCGTTTCCTACGCAACAACTACCCCACACTCCACCGCTTCACGCCCGAAGAGCAGGCGCGCATAAGCAATCATTGTCCCGACCAACTGGTTTTTAGCGATGACAACGAAAGCAAAGTGTAAGCAAAAAGACGATAATGCTGACTTTCTGCTACACAACGGCTGCTTTTTCTGACGCCAATTCTTAACATCTGTTAAACACTCCGCGATTTCCTCACTACGCCCAAATGACAACGTCAAAGGGCTGTAGTGACTACGTCAAAGGGCCGTAGTGGCAAGCTCATTCGGGCACTATCATTTTGTCATTCGTGCCGTTTTACATTTTCACCACTTCGGCGACGTCTTTTCTTTACTTCCCAACCAGCTTTTCGCTGCCACTTTTTCTCATTTTCCCTGCCGCTTTTTCTCATTTTTCCTGCCGCTTTTTCTCATTTTCTCTACTGCTTTTTCTCATTTTCTCTGCTGCTTTTTCTCATTTTCTCTACTGTCATTTGCTTTTATTACTGTCCGCTAAAAATATATTCGCTAACGTGGGCGGGCTGAAAGCCCAATAAGCTCACAGCCCAGGGCAGCGCCCTGGGAACGCGGAAAGCCCCCAAGTACGGAAGCGCCCTGCAAGGGCAAAAGCCTTATAATAAACCACTTACAAAGCTTTTGCCCCTGCAGGGCGCATTGTTTATTATTACATCACAATACCCAGGGCGCTGCCCTGGGCTGTGAGCTTATTGGGCTTTCAGCCTGCCCGCGTATAAGACGAGCCCCTCTCTTTAACTATATACATAACATGATGATTATTAAAGAAATATCTTATTTGTCGTCTTTTTTAGCGGACAACAATAATTTGCTTTCTACCTCTCTTGTGCTTTCGCGGCGTCATGTGGCGTCGGTTGACTCGGCAAAACAGTGCGCCAATGTGTTGCAAATGACACGCTTACGGAGGAAATATGTGGTCGTGTTGGGTTAAATAATATTAAAA
This sequence comes from Prevotella sp., assembly GCA_022788105.1. Lineage (GTDB taxonomy): Bacteria > Bacteroidota > Bacteroidia > Bacteroidales > Bacteroidaceae > Prevotella. The sequence goes on from JALEVZ010000021.1 coordinate 15,567, forward strand.
GATATTAACAACAGGGCTGTCACAGGTCTTCCTGCTTGGCTGTATAAAATATAATGTGTAATTTTGCGGACCGATTATTTCGGGGATACACTTAGAGTCCCCTGTGCATGGGTGTTAATAGTGGCACTTTTGGCCGAGTGACACGGTTAGTGAATCGCTTGCACAAAATAATAAAAAATGTTTTTTAGTAGTAAAATTTAAATTTTAAAATGAACACTTTAAGTTACAAGACTATTTCCGTAAACAAGGAAACAGCCAAGAAAGAGTGGGTCGTGGTAGACGCCAGCGACCAGATTGTAGGCCGCCTCTGCTCTAAA
>JALEVZ010000041.1 GCA_022788105.1 Prevotella sp.
CGGAATAAAGCTAATCTACTGTGCTTCGATTAAGCAGCGAGAGCGTAATTGTTTTCGCCAATTAAATTTGTGACCATTGGGATTATGGAGCCAACAGACGACGCTCCGCATGCTTACATACCATTCCAACCCGCTGTCAAATCCAGTCAACCCCGAGCTGTTTTTCTATGCTGAAATTCAGCATTTTGTGTACAAAGAAACCCCTTGCGCGGACAAGTTGTGGACGAAAATCTTCGATTACATCTCCGTTTTTAGGAAATTTCTTTCCGCAAAGATACTGCAAAAGCCTGAAACAACAAAATAAAATGCCAACATTTTGCACATGTGGCAATCTCTATAAACCCAATCTTATTTCCTAATAATATAATCTGCTATCGTAGGTTACATTTATCAATAAGTTTATTATGTACGCCTATCACAGGAGGTTAGCCGTCCTTCTTGGTAGTCAATAGCATTATTACCTTTTGCGGAGATATTCATTTTAGTCTTATAGAGGAAAGATAGTGAAACTAACCAAGACAGAAAAGTAAAAAACAAAGAAAAGATTCGTCATGTCTATCCCGCTTATACAAATCTTTGGCGTGTATTTTCTATTATAAGAGAATTTTTAAGTAATTTTGCATGATAATAATAATCTTATGGGCTTAGAGAGAGGATTGTTCAATCGTGCAGAACTGCTATTAGGCAGTGATGTGATGGAGGCTGTCGTGGGGACACGTGCCATCGTTTTTGGCGTAGGAGGTGTTGGCAGTTGGTGTGCCGAATGTCTTGTGCGCTCGGGAGTGGGGAAGCTCACTATTGTAGACTCCGATCGCGTGTGCGTGACAAATATAAACCGTCAGCTGATGGCCACGACCAAGACTGTGGGGCAGGTGAAGGTGGAAGTGCTTAAAAACCGCTTGCTTGAGATAAATCCCGATGCCGAGATTACAGCCCTGCAGAAGATTTACGACCAGGAGACAGCCGACGAGTTTGACCTCAACCAGTACGACTATATCATCGATGCCATCGACAGCTTGAAGGACAAGGCACTGCTCATCTTACGTGCTTGTCAGACACGTGCGGTGTTCTTCTCGTCGATGGGTGCAGCCCTGAAGATGGACCCTACACAGATTCGTGTGGCAGAGTTCTGGAAAGTGCGTGGCTGTCCGCTTGGTGCTGCGCTGCGTAAGAAGTTCAAACACATGAAGGTGAAACCCGCCCACAAGTTCAGATGTGTGTACAGCGAAGAACTTCTCGAAAACCGCGGACCCAATCATGTGTGCGGTACGGCAGCAAACATGTGTCCAAAGGTTATTGATGGTCCTGGCGACCCAGCCCTCGTCAATCATGAATGGTGCAGCTCTAAGGCGCAGGTTAACGGTTCGATGGCCCACATAACCGCCATTTTCGGCTTCACGATAGCAGGCTTGGTGCTTGACGATATCTACCGCAAAACGTTGGAAAACGCGGAGTCAGACGGCGAGTAACGTTGTCACTATACCTGTTTGATATTAAAAGTTAACATATAAATGCAACAAATCACACTATTTTGAGTTATATATAAGATGAGGTGTGTGTTGTGACGCAATAGTTGCCAATACCTTTGATGCGTGAGACCTATCGTAAACCAGTGTAGAAGCGCGGTGTGAGAGGGCGGTTTAGCGCAGAGTGTAATCTCAAAACAGCAAACAAACAACAAACTTAAAAGAGACTATGATTTCAGAAACAGACTTCGCGACAACGCATGACAGGATGGGAAAGCTTGAATTGTGGGTGAAGCGATTCTCTGATATAGTGTGTTCCATTGTCGGACTGATATTGTTGTCCCCCGTTTTCCTCGTGATAGCAATACTCATGAAGCGCCAGAAAAACGGCACCATCTTTTTCCGACAGGAGCGAATAGGCTACGGCGGCAAACCATTCACGATATATAAGTTCCGCACTATGAGCAGCGTGATAGAAGACGATGGCCCGCAGCTGGTGGCAAAGAGCGATAGCACGTGCTCCACACCGTTGGAACGATTCCTCAGAGACCATCACCTTGACGAGCTGCCACAGCTGTGGAACGTGTTAAAAGGCGACATGTCGCTCGTGGGTCCACGTCCCGAGCGTCGTTATTTCATCGACAAGATTATGGAACACGACCGCCGTTACACGCTCATTTTCGAAATGCGCCCGGGGCTGACGTCAGAGGCAACACTCTACAACGGTTACACCGACACCATGGACAAGATGCTCCGTCGTCTGCAGATGGACATCGACTACCTTGAGAGCCGCACGCTGTGGCTTGACGCAAAAATCATATTCAAGACATTTGCTACAATCCTGAGCGGAAGAAAATTCTAAACAACTACAGTGAAACACTGCTGACTGAAATAATTCAACACAAAGAAAAAAAGAGCACTCTATAATTATGAAAAGATTACTGATTTTCACATTTCTGTTCTTGACCACAGCTGTTTGCGCCGTGGCACAGTCGTCGATGACCGACAATCAGGTCATGGCATTCGTCGTGAAAGAGCATGAAGCAGGCACTTCGCAGGCTCAAATCGTGACGAAGCTCATGCAGAGAGGTGTGGACATACAGCAGATACGCCGTGTGCGCAGAAAATACGAAAACGAAAAAAACGGCATGGGCATTGTCTCTGCAGACCGCGGACAGACTGCCGACAACCGCATGCGCAAAAACAACGGCAAACATAAGACCGATGATTTGGACGGCCCTAAAAACTCACGCAGCAATTCCAACTTCCGTGTGAGTGGAGTGGATATGCGTGGCAGCGGTATTGACGATAGCAGCGAAGACTTCGTGCAGATGCAAGACGAACTTGGCACCATATTGCCGACAGATACCGCAGCACTTGTCAAGCAGCTAATGGAAGAGCGTGAACACAACCGCCGCAAGGTGTTTGGACGCGACATATTCAACAACAAAGACCTGACATTTGAACCGAACATGAACATCGCCACGCCGCAGAACTACCGTCTCGGTCCTGGCGATGCCGTGATAATCGACATCTATGGCGCCTCACAAAAAACGGTACAGAGCACAGTTTCACCCGACGGCGAGGTCACCATCGAGGGGTTCGGCCCCGTGCAGGTGAGCGGACTCACAGTGGCGCAGGCCAACGCACGCCTTCGTTCCACGCTCGGCAGTCGCTACAGCAGCAGCAAGATAAAACTCACCGTCGGTCAGACACGCACCATCATGGTCAATGTGATGGGTGAAGTGAAAGCCCCCGGAACCTACACCCTCTCGGCATTTGCCACCGTGTTCCACGCTCTGTATATGGCAGGCGGAACCAACGAGCTTGGTACGCTCCGTAATATAAAGGTTTACCGAAACAGCAAACTCGTTTCCAATGTCGACATCTACGACTACATACTCAACGGCAAGCTGACGGGCAACGTGCGTCTCGCCGACAACGACGTGATTGTGGTAGGTCCATACGATTGTCTCGTAAACATCACAGGCAAGGTGAAGCGCCCCATGTACTACGAGATGAAGCCAAACGAGAGCATCGCTTCGCTTCTGAAATACGCAGGCAATTTCACTGGCGACGCATACAAAAAGGCGGTGCGCGTAAACCGTAAGACAGGAAAAGAATATTCGGTGTTCAACGTCGGAGAGTTCGACTTCTCAAGTTTCCATATCGCCGATGGCGACTCCGTGAGCGTAGACTCCGTCTATCCGCGTTATGCTAATACCGTGGAACTGAAGGGCGCAGTGTTCCGTCCAGGCATGTACAACCTCGGCGAACAGGTCAACAGCGTGCGTAGCCTTATCGAACATGCAGACGGACTGCTTGAGAGCGCCTTTACAGGTCGTGCCGTTATACACCGCATGAAGGAAGACCGCACCCTTGAAGTTGTGAGCGTCAACCTCGGCGCTGTGCTTGACGGAAGCGCCGCCGATGTGCCATTGAAAGAAAACGACGTGCTGCTTGTTGCCACAAAACAGGAGATGATGACAGAGCGCACCATCACCATACGTGGCGAAGTGCAGTTCCCCGGTGTGTACAAATATGCCGACAACGAGACGTTGGAAGACTTCGTGGTGCAGGCAGGAGGACTCACAGACAAGGCCTCGACCATCAACGTGAGCGTGAGCCGACGTGTAAACGACGCCAAAGCGTTGCGTCCAGACAGCATAATAGCGCGAAACTATACCCTGGCTTTGAAAGACGGACTTATTGCCGACGGCACCCCAGGCTTTGTGCTCATGCCGTTTGACGAGGTCTATGTCACCAAGAGTCCTGCTTATGTCGAGCAGCAGAACGTCTCTGTAGAGGGCGAAGTGCTGTTCCCAGGAACCTATTCACTCACAAAGCGCAACCTCCGCGTTAGCGATCTGTTCAAGAAATCTGGCGGAAGCAACGACCTCGCCTATCTAAAGGGCGCGCGACTGATGCGCCGTGCCAACGAGGCAGAGAAGCTGCGCATGCAGGCAGTGCTCAAGATGCAGAAGGAGGAACAGCAGAAAAACCTGCTCGAACTCGCAGCAAGCAGCAACAATGGTAGCAGTGTGCAGCAGGCAGCAGAGGGTGCTAAAAAAGCCAATATCGCCAAGTTTGAGGTGCCAAACGAATATCCTGTCGGCATCGATCTCGTTGAAGCAATAAAAAATCCTGGCTCCGACGCCGATATCGTGTTGCGTGAGGGCGACCGCCTCATCGTGCCGCAGTATAACGGAACCGTGAAGATTAACGGTGCAGTGATGTATTCCAACACCGTCGCATACGAGAAAGGCAAAAGCGTAGCCTATTACGTTGACCAAGCTGGTGGTTTCGCATCCGACGCAGTGAAGCGCCGCGCATACATCATCTATATGAACGGTAAGGTGGCAAAAGTTGGACATGGCGCAAAGGTGCAGCCTGGCTGTGAGATAGTCGTGCCTGCCAAACTGAAACGCAAGATGAGCGTTGCTGAGACCATGAGCCTCGGATCAAGCATGTCGTCGATAGCAGCCATGATTGCTACCATCGCTAACATGACGAAGTAAGAATAGTAAAACATTTCTTGGAAAGGAGTCATTCTAATGAAATATCCTATAGGAATACAAGATTTCGAAGACTTGCGACGTAATTGTTATGCATATGTTGACAAGACCAACTTTGTGTACAAGCTCGCAGATGAAGGCAAATATTACTTTCTGAGTCGCCCACGCCGATTCGGAAAGAGTCTCTTCCTGTCAACCTTGGAAGCATACTTCCAAGGTAAGAAGGAACTATTCGAGGGGTTAGCCATTTATGACATGGAGAAGGAATGGAAAGAATATCCTATCTTCCATATTGATCTCAACACAGCCAACTTTCGAGAAAAAGACAGCTTATATATTGTGCTTAACGACTACCTTACGGCTTGGGAGAACAAATATGGAGCCCGTGAGTCAGAAGCCACACTTGCCCTTCGCTTCAAAGGTGTGATAGCAAGAGCTGCAGAAAAAGAAGGATGTGGCGTCGTAATTCTTGTCGATGAATATGACAAACCCATTCTTCAGACCTTGAGCGACCCAGAGCTACAGGCAGAACACCGTGCACAGCTGAAAGCCTTCTATTCGGTTCTGAAGACGCAAGACCGATACATCAAGTTTGCATTCCTCACAGGTGTAACCAAGTTTGGCAAGGTAAGCGTGTTCAGCGACCTCAACAACCTGACGGACATCTCAATGGATTATCGCTATATCAGCATCTGCGGAATGACAGAGAAAGAACTGCTCGAAAATTTCAAGGAAGGTATTTGCCAACTTGCTGAAGCCAATGGCGATACAGAAGAAGCCACGATAGCAAAGCTAAAGGCAAGATACGACGGCTATCATTTTGAGGAACATACAGAAGGCATCTTTAATCCATTCAGTGTACTGAACACGTTGTCAAAACTTCGCTATAAAGATTACTGGTTTGAGACAGGCACGCCAACATTCCTTGTCGACTTGCTGAAAATGCATAGCTATCGCTTGCCTGACATGACAAAGGAAAGGGTGTCTGACGATGTAATAAACAGCGTTGATTCTCTATCAACCAATCCGATACCTGTGATATACCAGAGTGGTTACCTCACAATAAAAGGCTATGACGAAAGGTTTAAGAAATATCTGCTTGGCTTCCCGAACAAGGAGGTGGAAGAAGGTTTCCTTAACTTCCTTTTGCCGCTATACACATCGGCAGGTTCCGAATCGCCATTCATGGTTGACGAATTTGTAAAGGACTTAGAAGCTGGCAAACCAGAACAATTCTTGAAGCGTCTCACAGCTTTCTTCGCTTCCAATAGCTATCAGGTAGCAGGCGATGCGGAGTTGTACTTTCAGAATGCTCTATATCTTGTTTTCAAGATTATGGGGTTCTATACGCAAGTGGAATTGCCAACGAGCGAAGGAAGAATGGACATTCTTGTTAAAACTTCCGACTACATTTACATTATTGAATGTAAATTGGATGGAAGTGCAGAAGAAGCTCTGCGACAGATAGAATCTAAAAACTATGCTGCTCCTTTCGCTATGGATAAGCGAAAAGTAGTCAAGCTCGGCATCAACTTCTCCAGCAAGACAAGAGGGGTTGAAAGTTGGAAGTTGGGATAAGTTATGTTGTCAATAGCAGCCATGATTGCTACCATCGCTAACATGACGAAGTAAGAAAAATAAAAAAACTTAATATACTAATTGATGAATCAAATGAGAAACGGCGCTCCCTTGACAGAAACGCGCTCCTGCATTGCCCACACATTGAGAAGGGCATGTGTAAAAGTGGTGGCGATAGCCATGTATGCGGCATTGCCACTTGTAGCGACAGCTCAAGACGAAGTAAAGTGGCCTGATTTCCCGCTTCTCACCATTGAGACGGTAGACGGCGTGATGCCTACATATACCGTGGTGAATCCTCCTGCGGGATGTCTCGGACAGGGTATAATAAGCGAACATGTGCCTGGACGTCTTGTCATTACCCTTAAAGGTGAAACATTATATGACAGTGGCGACTTCGTTAAGGGTGAGTCGGGTATGAGAATAAAGATGCGTGGCAATACGAGTGCGATAGCATATCCGCAGCATCCTTACAAGTTGAAGCTTTCCAAAAAGGCTGATTTGCTTAATATTGGGAAGAAATATGAGAACAAGGATTGGGCGTTGTTGTCAATGGGTGTCAGCAATTTGGCGGTGACTAACAAAGAGAGTAACATTCTTTTCCTTGTCGGGCTCGCTGTCTGTCGTACACTTGACATGCCGTGGACTCCGCGGACACGTTTTGTCAACCTTGTGCTAAATGGACATTATGAGGGACTTTACCATCTGACAGAGACTGTTAAGCGGTCAGACGAACGTGTGAATATTGGTGAAACAGGCTTCTTGATAGAGAACGACGCCTATTGGTGGAAACCAGGCGAACTCTATTTCAAGACCGATAAGCAGCATCCCCTTATGGGCTATACGTTCAAATATCCAGATGCAGACGACATTACCGACGAGCAACTCAATGCGATAAAGACGTATATGGGAGCAGCGGAGGCATCTATATATTCGAAGGAAAACACCTCCGACTACATAGACTACGACTCGTTTGCACGTTGGATATTGGCGCATGACATATTGGGAACTATAGACGATGCTGGTAGCAACATGTATGTCTATAAGGAAAGTTTGAATGAGACAGAGCCGTCGGAAAGCAAGTTGAAAATGTCTACGTTGTGGGATTTCGACACCATCTTCATGCAAGATGCCAACAACTGGAGCATACCGCATCTTCATCGTGCGTTCTATTATCAGGAACTGTTCAAAAACAAGGAGTTCGTAGATAAGTACAAGGAGCTTTACGCCGAATATAAGGACAGAATCTATTTTTCTGTAGAGAGTGCAATGCGGCAGCTCAAGGAAGAAAGTGGAGAAGCGTTTGAGCAGAGCCGACAGCTCCATCGACAAGTTTACAACAAAGCATGTCTCAACAGTCTTGACCAGCAGATAGACGATGTACTCGTAAATCTAAAGGCACGTTTAGATGCGATGGATGGAATGATGGAGAGTCTGGATGTGACCGAGACTGGAGTAGTGGCAGTGCCAGCCGATGGTGCTCGTCTTACGGAAAGGGTCGATATGTATGGTCGACGCATTATACCCTCTGTTTCAGGAAGAAAACTTCCAAGCGGCGTCTATATAGAGAAATTCTCTGACGGAACAGTGAAAAAGGTCTGTGGAGTCTGATTACTGTTGGTAGATGATTTGAATATAGTTATCAGTCAATTTCGTTATTGGCTGCAGATGATTTTAATTTAAACAAGATGAACGTAGAAAAAATGAATGACAAAAAGGAAGAAGTGCTCGATTTGGGGCTTATTGTCAAGAAACTTTGGCGACACAAACGTCTTTATTTTATAGTGCTTCCGATAGTTTTCCTTCTTTCGGCCTTGTATATAGTGCAGATTCCGCGCTACTACAAGACCTCAACTTCTCTTGCTCCAGAGTTGGAGTTGTCTTCATCGGGAGGGTTAAGCTCGCTTGCCTCTTCCTTTGGAATAGACTTGTCAAATATAGAGTCATCAGATGCCATAACCCCATTGCTCTATCCCGACTTGATGTCTGACAACAAATTTGTCACAGACATGTTTGGAATCCATGTCCGGGCAATCAACGACCCGATAAGCACTGACTACTACACATATCTGAAGAAATATTCGAAGACGAGTCTGTTCGGCAAGGCTGTCGGAGCCATATTGCAACTTGTCAAGCCACAAAAGGCTGATAATAAATATAGCAAAGAAGCACCAAGTCCTTATCTATTGTCTAAAGACGATAACGATATTGTCGGCGTTATAAGAAAAGACATTTCTATTGATGTGGATAAGAAGACGGGTGTTATCTCTATTTCTGCCACAGCGCAAGACCCGCTTGTGTGTAAGATTCTTGCCGACTCCGTGACGGTTAGGTTGCAGAAGTTCATAACAAAGTACCGTACGCAGAAGGCTCAGAATGAAGCTGACCATTACAAGAAACTTATGGACGATGCACAGAAAGCTTATGAGGATGTGCGTTACAAGTATGCAACCTATTCCGATGCCAACACAGACGTCACGCTTGCAAGTGTAAGGTCTAAGCTCGAAGACATGGAGAACGATATGCAACTAAAGTACAACCAGTACACAACATATAACAATCAGTACCAAGCATCAGTGGCAAAGGTGCTCGAGCGTACTCCTGCCTTTACTCTTTTGAAAGGAGCCGATGCACCGGTGAGACCAGCGGGACCGAAGCGCGTAATCTTTGTTCTTGCCATGACATTTCTGGCTTTCGTCTTCACGTCTCTCTACGCATATTTCTTTAAGAAGTAAGTCCAGAGAATGTGGTAAGAAAAGTCAAAGAGGTCAGAAAATGGTGCTTCTTTGTAGCCAGGAAACATGGCTGTACCATTATCAAGAATAGGGAAACGTTATTTTAATAAGGAAGAGAAACTGTAAAAACAAGAAAAGAGGAAACAACAATGCTTGTCGGACTTTTAGCAATCTTTGCCGTGCTGATATTCCTTTCGTTTGTAGAGGACTATCTCGGGAAATACAAATGGTTCGCCTTCCTTACTATAGGGGTTGTGCTGATGGTGTATGCTGGAGTGCGCCCCGTGGGATTTGACCGCGACTCTCCCAACTATGAGACTATGTTTATGCATCCAGACTCAAGGTTGTCGGAGATAAGTGTTGAGCCTTTCTTCCTTTGGATTTGTAATGTGTGCAGCTTGTTAATGCAGGATGTACGCATTATTTTGGTTTTGTTTGCTATTGTCGGTGTAACGTTAAAGATGTATGCCATTAAAAAACTGACACCGATGTTCTTCCTTCCTTTGGTCATCTATTTTGGTAATTTCTATTTCCTGCACGAAATAACGCAGATTAGAGCAGGCGTAGCTGCCGCTATATTTCTTATTTCTGTCTACTATATGTCGGAAGGAAGGAAGCTTGTGGCTTTTGGGTTGATAGCCGTTGCTTGCATGTTTCATTATTCTGCTTTGAGTCTATTCCCATTGTTGTTTCTTGACAACAAGCCAATGTGTAGGGTGAAGAAGATGATGATGGCGTCGATTGTTCCCATGTGCTTTTTGCTTTATTTCCTGAATTTGGACTTACTCACAACCATCCCCATTCCGTATGTCACGGACAAAGTGGAGGGATATAAGGCGGCAAGTGAATTTGGGGCGGTAGCAAAAAACTCCATTCTCAATCCGTTTCCATTGATAAAGATGGCTGTCTTTTTGTTCCTGCTCTATTTTGCAGACACCGTAGAGCGGTACGTGCCTTCTATCCATCTGTTGATAAAAATACTTGGGTGCTCGTTGGTTGTCTATTTCGCGTTCTCTTCAATCACGATTATAAGCATTCGCATATCTGAACTTTACGGCATCGTGGAACTCGTTGCTTATCCGTGCATTGCCTACACTATACGTCCGAAGGCAGTAGGAACACTTTTTGTCTGCATGATAGCAATAATAGAAATGGTGTTTAACACGATAATGTGGGGCTTCTTTGACTTTACAGTATGAATCCAATAAGAACTATAATAAACAGACTCTCCTCAAGAAACGATGCACGTTCTTCGCTTATAATGAGAAATGTCGCTGCTTCGTTTTTTGTCAAAGGGTGGTCTATGCTGGTACAGCTCATGCTTGTTCCGCTTACGTTGGCGTGTCTTGGCGTCTATGAAAACGGTGTGTGGCTGACCATCAGCTCAGTGCTCTTGTGGATAGACAACCTCGATGTCGGACTTGGCAACGGTTTGCGCAACAAACTTGCCACCTATATAGCTGAAGACAATGAGCCTAAAGCCAGAGAGATGGTGTCATCGACAATTGCCATGTTGACAGCTATAATTGTGCCAGTAGGCGTGGTGCTGGTGCTGGCAGAGTCGTTAGGTGACATGTACGGGCTGTTCAATGTCTCAAGACAGGAGATAGGCAACCTGCCGACAATACTTGTCATTGCCACCATTATGGTGTGCTCGACATTCATATTGAAGTTTCTCGGCAACTTCTACATGGGACTTCAACTCCCAGCGATCAACAATGCCATTGTCACAGGTGGTAACACGATAGCCCTTATCGGCACATGGCTGGTCTATATTAGTGGCTCGCACTCGCTGCTGCATGTCGCCATCGCCAACACAGCGGGTCCGTTGCTTGCCTATCTGATTTGTTTCCCCGTCACGTTTTGGGGTAGATACAGCCACTTACGTCCGAAACTAAGCATGGTGAAGTTTTCGGCGATGAAAGAACTCTTTGACATTGGCGCAAAGTTCTTTGTGCTTCAGATTGCAGGCATTGTGCTGTTCTTCTCTACAAACATCATCATCTCTCGTTTCTTCTCACCAGCGATGGTCACCCCTTATCAGATAGCCAACCGTTATTTCATGGTGGCAATGCTGCTGTTTACAATAATCTGTGTGCCCTATTGGAGCGCCACGACAGATGCTTATGCCAAGCACGATTTTGAGTGGATACGTCGTGCCAATCGCACACTCAACCGCTTTATGCTGTTCATATTTCTGCTCATCGTGTTTATGGTGTTCGTCTCGCCGCTTGTCTATCATGTATGGATTGGTAGCAAGGTAGAAGTTCCGTTCTCCATGACACTGCTTGTCGGCATGTATGAGTTTGTGCTTATATGCAGCACGCGCTACTCCTTTGTGCTCAATGGGCTTGGAAAGCTGAAACTACAGTTGCTTGTAACCATTCTTGCCGCTGTCGCCTACATACCGTTAGCGGTCTTTGCGGTGGGACAGGTCAATGACATAAAAATGCTGTTGGCAGTCATGTGCTGCATCAATCTGCCTGGATTGATAATTAATGCCTTACAATACCAACGTGTGATAAGTGGCAATGCCAAAGGCATCTGGCTGAAATAAAATAACTATAGACATTGTGCTGCAGCGTCTTGTTGCCAGCAAAAAACATAACGTGAAAATGGAAAACAAACGAATAGCAATACTTCTTGCTACATACAATGGTGAGCGTTTCCTTCGCGAGCAGATAGAGTCGCTCTATGCGCAGAGTCTGCAGGGATGGACTGTCTACGTCCATGACGATGGTTCCACTGATGGGACAAAGGCAATACTTGACGAGTATGCACAGACAAAAGACAACTTTGTAGTGCTCGACTATCCCAGTAAGGGAGGAGCTTCTGCCAACTTCTTCAGTCTTTTGAAGTTCGTCAATGCGTCATATTATTTTTTTGCCGACCAAGACGACGTGTGGATGGCAGAGAAGATGGAGCGTTGTATGGCGCGTATGGAATTGGCTGAAAATGAAGATACAGATCGTCCTGTGCTGGTCTGTTGCGATGCTTGCGTGACAGATGCCAGCTTAAACGTGCTGTCACCGTCGTTGTGGGAGCGTTCTGGCGCACATCCCGAGTTTCTGACCAACTTCGACGAGAGTGTCGCGACCCCGTTTGTAACTGGTTGCACCATGCTCATAAACCGTAAGGCAAAAGACTCTGTGCTGTGGCAACAGACAGACAAAGCCACCATGCACGATGCCTTCATTACGTTGTGCGTGTTCAAGGCTCATGGCGAAGTTGTTCCTTTGCGCGAGTCGCTGATGTATTACCGCCAGCATGGCGACAACACTCTTGGCGCCTACTCTCGCGAGCGTGGTAGTCTGACCTACAAACTCAAGCATATTGGTTATGTGTTGCGTAAGGACTGGGCGCTGTTGCGCATGCTTCATGCTCTTGGCTATGGCTCCATATTCAAGTTCTTGAAATACAAGTCCGAGTACAAACGTCGTTGTCGTGAAGCCGAAAATAAGAAGAAAGGAAATACTGAATGATGCAGGATAAAGACTTGGAAAATAAAGTTGACAGTTTCTCTCTTGGTAGCATTGGTGTCGTCGTGGTGGTCTACCATCCCGATGTCAGCCTATTGACGACAAAGTTAAGACGTCTTGGCATGGAACTGTCAATTGCCGTTGTCGACAACACACCAGTCAAGGAGATAAGCATTGCTCAGAGCAATGTGACTTATATCCCGCTGCATGAGAACACAGGCATAGCTAACGCCCAAAATCAAGGTATCGGCAGTCTTATGGAGCGAGGCTGTAGCCACATAGTCTTTTTTGACCAGGACAGCGACTTTACTGAAGACTTTGTGCGTAGTATGGTCAGTGAGTACATTCGCATTAGTGCCATTCGTCCAAATCTTTTCCTGCTCGGTCCGCGTGTCTTGAACAAGACCAGTGGCGAGCAGTACCGCTCTGTAGTACATACAGAGGCGGCAGCTGACTGTGGCTTCGTCTTAAAACGTGAGATTATCAGCTCTGGAAGCTGCGTGTCTGTTGACAGACTGCGTGAGGTTGGCATGATGGATGCCCGCTTGTTCATCGACTATGTCGACTTTGAGCATTGCTGGCGTGCTGTGGATAAGGGCTTTGTATGCGGCGTTACCGATAATGTGGTGTTGCCCCACAAGGTTGGCAGTCGCGAATTGCGCTTTCCGCGTGGCTATCGTGTAATAATTTCGGCTCCGTTCCGTTATTACTATCAGTACCGCAACTGGTTGTGGCTGTGCAGGTGCAGCTATGTGCCGCGGCAGTGGAAATTGAATACTGGCGTGAAGTTTATTGCACGTATTCTGTATTTCCCGTTTGCTGTAAAGGGATGGTGGACTATAGAAACAAATATGTTTAAGGGTATTTATCATGGAATATTCAATAGGAAATTATAAAATAGGAGCTGTCGTTGTGGTCTTTAACCCGTCTGCCGATTTGCTCCACAATTGTCTCAATTCGTTGTTGGGACAGGTCGATTGCGTATGTGTGGTAGACAATTCCTCTGCCGACAATAGTGCTGTTTTGACCTCTTACGGCGATAAATTGAAATATATACCCTTGATGTGCAACAAAGGAATAGCTGCTGCTCAGAATATAGGTATAGATTATTTCTGTCAAAACGGTTACGACTTTGTGGTCTTTAGCGACCAGGACAGCACCTCTTCCGATTCGTTGATAAAATCGCTTGTTGAGGCTTATTTTGTCCTTTCTGCTATGGTGGACATCTCATGTATAGGCCCCATGCCTGTCAATCGTAAGACAAACCGTCCATATATGTACGACCAATGCGTCATAGACAGGTGTGAGTATTCGGGCGTCAGATATTTTAAGATGCACAGCATCATATCGTCTTATTCGCTCGTTCCTGTAAAAAACTTTGCAGAGGTGGGACGTATGGAAGAAAAGTTATTTATCGATTTTGTCGATCAACAGTGGTGCTGGCGTGCTGCAGCATTTAACAATAAGGCCTGTGTCATGTTGCCAGAAGCAACAATCGCACATGAGTTGGGCGTCTCGTCAAAATTTCTTGGACATGCCATAAGCCTGTCGTCGCCATTCCGTATTTACTATCAGACGCGCAATCTGCTTTGGCTTTGCCGCAAAGACTATGCTCCATCTTATTGGAAGAAAATGAATCTGAAGAAACTGGTAGTAAAGTTCTTCTACTATTCCGTTTTCCCCAAACAGCGGTTGCGCTATTTCGGGCGTATGCTGAAGGGTGTGAAGGACGGACTTTTAAAACAAATTTAAAAATAACGATTCGGTCATGGGATATTTAAAGAAACTAAAATATGTCGTTTTCAACGCGTTAGCATTTGTGCCGGACACGTTGATGTTAAAATTTCAGTTCGGGGTTAAACTCCATAGGAAGTTGAATCTGAAAGACCCCAAGCGCTTTTCTGACAAGTTGCAGTGGTACAAAATATATTGTCATGACCCTAAAATGCTGCAATGCACGGACAAATACATTGTCCGTAGCTTTGTGGAGGAACGCGGCTGTGGGCAGTATCTCAACACGTTGTTTCAGGTTTGCGACAGTGCAGACAAGATTGACTTTGACAGTCTTCCAGACCGTTTCGTTATAAAGACTACAGATGGTGGCAATGGTGACAACATCGTTATCTGCTCAGACAAATCCAAACTGAACTTGTCGACGACGGTAAGACGTGTAAACAGTTGGCGCAACAAACACTACGAGCGTCTCAGCAGAGAGTGGGCTTATAATGGAGCGAAGCAGTCAAAAGTCATTGTTGAGAAGTATATTGAAGACCCACAAAGTGCAGATGGCTCAATAGACGACTATAAGTTCTTGTGTTATGACGGCAAATTCAGATTCCTGTGGATAGACAAGAACCGCTATTCTAACCATAAACGTGGCTTTTGGAACGAGAAATTGGAATTTTTGAAAGACGTGTCAAGCGACCATCCTACTTTTGAAGAGCCGCCAACCCTACCTTCTAATATCGCAGAGATGATAGCAGTTGCAGAGAAACTGTCTGCTGGGTTCCCATTCGCAAGGGTCGACCTATATAACATTAGCGGAAAAATAATATTTGGTGAGATAACGTTCTATCCGTGGAGCGGATATGTTAGGTTCACGCCCGATTCGTTTGACTTTGAACTGGGAAAATACTTCAAGCTTCCCGAGATTCAGAAATAAAGACAATAGAGTTTACATTATGATGACAATATCCGTTTTAATGTCTGTTTATAAGAATGAAAGGTCAGAATGTCTCGACGAAGCGCTTGCCAGTGTGTGGACAGCCCAGACCGTTAAACCACAACAGATCGTACTTGTCGAAGATGGACCACTGACAGACGGACTTTACGAAACGATAGAGAAATGGAAGCGTGAGCTTGGTGACGTGCTTTTGGTTCTTGCCAATGTGCAGAACCTCGGGCTCACCAAGTCGCTCAATATTGGTCTGAGCCATGTCACGTCCGACCTCGTGGCGCGCATGGATAGCGATGACATCTCTATGCCAAAGCGTTTTGAAATGCAGGTAAAATATTTGGAAGACCATCCCGATGTGTCGGTTGTGGGTGGAGCCATGCAGGAGTTCAACTCTGAAAATCCATGCGTCAATGTGCGCCACTATCCGCGTACCCACGCCGATGTGCTTCGTAGCATCTACAAGGCGTGTCCCATCGCCCATCCTACGGTTATGATGCGCATGTCTATGTTCCGTGAGGGTGGCCTGCGCTACGACGAGCGCTTCCGTACAAGTCAGGACATAGCCCTTTGGTACGACGCCGTGTGTGCAGGCTATAAGATAGCCAATCTCGACGAGGTGACATTCCGTTTCCGCCTTGCCAACGACATGTTCAAGCGTCGCAGCCGTGCGAAAGCGTGGAACGAGTTCCGCATTTACATGAGCGGTGTGCGCCGCCTTTACGGACTGTTCACGCCGAAATATGTCTATCCCATAAGCCGTCTCGTGTTCCGTCTCATGCCTGTCAAAGTCGTGGAGATGATCTATGGCAGCAATCTGCGTACACGAATTGTAGAGAACAAGTCAAAGTAGACAGACATTGCGTCTTATCTCAGAGGGTTGTCGTCAGACACATACCAGTCTATAAACTGTCTTATACCGTCGTGGAGCGAGGTCTGTGGATGATATCCGAGTTCTGTCTCCAGGCGGGTGGTGTCGGCGTTGGTCTGATAGACGTCGCCTTGCTGCATTGGCAGAAACACCTTCTTTGCCTCTTTGCCGAGTGCCGACTCTATCTCGCTGATAAAGTCCATGAGCTTTACAGGCTGTGAGCAGCCTATGTTGTAGACCCGGTATGGCACACCGTGGTCACACTTCGTAGCGTCGGGCGTGTGGTCTATGACGCGCATGGTGCCCTCTACTATGTCGTCGATGAATGTGAAGTCACGAATCATGTCGCCGTTGTTGAACACGTTTATCGCCCGTCCTTCCGATATAGCGCTCGCAAAGAGCGTTGGCGACATGTCTGGGCGTCCCCACGGACCATATACAGTGAAGTAGCGCAGTCCTGAGGTGGCAAGCCCGTAGAGCTTGCTGTAGGCGTGTGCCATGAGTTCATTGCTCTTTTTTGTGGCAGCATACAGGCTCACAGGAGAATCCACATTGGCAGTCTCCTTGTACGGCACCTCGTCGTTGAGGCCGTAGACCGAACTTGACGAGGCGTAGACAAGGTGCTTCACCCCGTAGTTGCGGCATGCCTCAAGCACGTTGAGAAATCCCACGAGGTTGCTTTCAAGGTAGGCGTAGGGGTTGGTGATGGAATATCTCACACCAGCTTGCGCTGCAAGGTTCATCACCTTTTCAAACCGCTCTGCCTCAAACAGCTGGTCCAGCGCCTGCTTATCAGACAACGACATGCGTATGAATTTGCAGTTGTCGTACATGTTGTTTCTGACCATTTTGTCGTCTTCCTTTACGCTTTCTGGGTCAAAACCACATTCCTTCAGACGTCCGTATTTCAGTCTGGTGTCGTAGTAGTCGTTTATACAGTCGAGTCCCGTCACGTCGTCTCCGCGTTTTGCCAGTTCAAACATCAGCTTTGAACCGATAAATCCTGCCGCGCCTGTTACAAGTATTTTCATAGTCTGTATTTGTCTCGTTTTTGTATTTGTGCTTGTACAAACAATGTGCCAATCACGTTTCTTACATTATTTCTAACGTCAAAAGCTCTGATTTATTTTGTTTTCACGTCTGTCTTTTACCTTTTATGCGTCTTTTCTCATATAAAATGCCGATTCGTACAATATTTTTACAAATCACAAGTTATAGAATAATATGAACATGTCAGACGGCGGATGCAATGTGGCAGACGCTTCTTTGCTCGTTTTATGAATGTTTTCTTGTTATTATACTTGATTAGTGCAGATGGACAGTCTCTGGATTTACGTTATATTATCGTTTGTTATTAGTGTGGCAGGCGGGTGTGTCATCATACCGCGCATAATGAATTATTGCATGAAGCATGGGCTTTATGACATGCCAAATGCGCGTAAGGTACATCGCAACGCGGTGCCGCGACTTGGAGGCATCGCCTTCATTCCGAGCATGTCGCTTGCGTTTTTGGTGTCGCTGCTGGTGTTTCATCAGGTGTCGGGCGACCTGCCTATGACCATAAGCCTGTGGACCTTGTCGTTTCTGGTCAGCCTGTCGATGATTTACTGCGTCGGGATAGTAGACGACATAATAGGTCTTGGCGCAAAGACGAAGTTCATAGTGCAGATTGTGGCGGCGAGTCTGCTGCCTGCCTGCGGACTTTATATCAACAGCCTGTATGGGTTTTGCGGCGTCTATGAGATACCGTTCTGGGTTGGTGCGCCGCTCACGGTGTTTGTCATAGTGTTCATCGACAATGCCATGAATCTCATCGACGGCATCGACGGCCTCTCCGCTGGCTTGGCGTTCATGTCGCTCGCTGGCTTCCTCGTGTGCTTCAGCCGCGCGGAGGTGTGGACCTACTGCGTGTTTATAGCTGGTCTGATGGGCGTCATAACGTCTTATCTGTACTTCAATGTGCTGGGCAGTGCCGAAAAGGGAAACAAGGTGTTTATGGGTGACTCTGGCTCGCTGACGCTTGGTTTCATACTCGGCTTCCTTGCAGTGAAATATTCTATGGACGGTGTGGGAGTGTTGCCTCGCCACAGCGACGGCCTCTTGCTTGCCTACACGCTGCTCATCGTGCCGTGCTTTGACGTGGTGCGCGTCGTGCTGTCGCGTCTGCGTTCGCGCCAGCCGCTGTTCACTGCGGACAAGCGTCACATCCACCACAAGCTTTTGCGCTGCGGACTGACGCAGCATCAGGCGTTGGCAGTGATTCTCGTGCTGCAACTTGTGTTTGTCATTATGAACACCACCATGTTCCCAGCGGTACACCTCACCTATGTCGTGGTTGCCGATGTGGCGTTATACACGGTGTTCCACCTCGTGGTAAACGCCGTCATATACAAGAAATCGAAGCTCTCGGCGGCGCAGCAGTAAGCGTAGCGCGGCTTCAGAAAGCAAACGACGTTGGCAGAACAGGCTACGCAATGGGTCTGTTCTGCCAACGTCGTTTTGTTTCCACCCCTTCTTAGCGACAGGTAGGGCAGGGGCTATGCCCGTCGTGTCAGAACTTGCGGAAGTGCAGGCGCAGCGTCTTGGAGCGCAACACCATGCGGCTGCCGGTGAGACGGTCTTTATAGAACGGTTCGCGGAGGTTGTTTATGCCGTAGGGCGCAATCTCTTTTGCGTCGTCTAATGGTGTGTCGCCGCCGTCGACATGGTCCTGGTGCCATCCGTTTCTGTGTGGCGAGTGTACCGTCACGCTGTCAGATGTCTGTGTGAAGCGCAGGTAGTAGCCCAGGTTGTGGCTTCGTCCGGAGCCGCGCACACCAATCAGTTTGGTGTCTATGCACCAGAACATGAGGCTGTCTGACAGGTCTTGTGTGCCGCCAGTGGCGAGCGTGTCTACCTGCTCCATGTGCCAGAAGCCGTCGAGTTTGCCATTGTCGCTGCTCTCTATGGTGCATGACGTCATGGCAGCAATCATTGTTGCGCCAATGACAGTGTATATTGCTTTTCTCATTGTTTCTCAATTAGCAAAGCTATCGTATTTTTCACTTTTCACTTTTTACTTTTTACTTTTCACTTTTCGTTTTTCACTTTTCACTTAAACACTCCCGTCTTGCTTACTGTCAGCTGCATGCCGGCGTTGTGTCCCAGCATGCGTGTGCTGCCGAAGTCCATGCCGTAGGCTGCCGTCGCCTTCCATCCGTGGCGGAAGCGGTAGTTGCCCTCTACCATGAAGCTCACGTTGTGATGAGGCTTCGTAAACGGTCTGTTGTATGTGCCCCATCCCGTCTGATATGTCGCCAGCGCACGGTAGTCGAAACGTGACGACGGCTGTCCGCTGATGCCGAGGTGCCATGCTGAGAAGCGGTTGTCTTTCACTTCGAGTTTGCCATCGGTGTTGTATATCGGCGAGCGGTACAGCGGGTTACCGATGACCTGTCCCCAGTGCTGCCATCCGGCGTAGTTGCCGTGGTTGTAGTAGTCGTCTACGCCTGCCACATGGTCGGGTATGTTTATTGTGTGGTCGTGGTTGTAGGGTCCGCTTTGGTACTTGGTGTAGACATATTCCACCACCACGTTGCGCAGCCACGAGCCGTACTTCATGTGTAGCTCCGTACCGAGCATGATGTCTTTCAACTTGTAGAGGTGGAAGCGTCGGTCTTTCTTCACCATCCACTCGTCGCCGCTGCCGTAGCCGTCGTAGTCGAGCAGAAACATCTGGCTGTGGTCTTCGAAGAAGTGGTCGCCGTAGAGCGACAGACGCCAGCGGTCGGCGTCGTAGTTTATGCGAAACACCCAGCTGCCGAGCTGGTTGCCTGCCACATTGGCATATTCGCCGTCGGTAGCGTCGGCGCCGCCAGGCACGAAGGCGTGCCAGAAGTCTTTTATGCCGTGGGTGGTGGGTGTCTTTATCATGTTGCCGTGGTTGTCAGGCCTGTATAGGTTGCCACCAAACTGCGCCGCCATCTCCAGTCCCATCTCTATGCTCAGCGGGAAGAACGCATCTTCGTTGCCAATCTTGAGGTAGCCCGCCTTGCTGTGGTAGAGCACACGGCCCGTGTATTTAGACACGCGGGATGTGAACTCCTCCTGCCACGAGCCGTCGGTCATCATGCCGTATGCCACGTGTCCCTTGAGGTGCAGCCATCCGTTGAGCAACGGCAGCGTCCAGTACTCGGGCAGGGCGAGCCGCACCTGTGGTACGGGTCGCGCGTTGATGCCCAGGGTCTGTGAGCCAGAGCTGAGGCTTTGGTTCTTTAGCTCCATGGGGTACTGCTTGCTGCCAGCGGTCAGTGTTCCGTGCAGCCAGCGCACCTCGGCATAAGCCTGCTGCACCACCACCTTGCTGGTGTAGTGGAGCGGCGCCACCAGGTCGAGCCCATAGGCAAAAGCCCACCGTCTTGCCGAGTCGGTGGCAAGCGGACGCTCCACCGCTGCGCGCACATATCCGTTGGTCTTGTCGAGCGAGCTTAGTCCGTGCTTGTTGGCGTTGAGCCATAGCGGCGTCTGACCCTTCGACACCGACGCCTGCATCTCTACCTTGTAGCCCAACCCTTTGGTGAGGTCGGGACGTGAGGTGTCGTCGGTGTCGTTCCAGTAGTACTGTGCCGACATGTTTGTGGCACACGCTGCCGTCATGGTTATGATAAGGAACATTCTTCTCATTGGTCTTTGTCTGGTTGCTTGTTTTTGTTGTATGTCTGGTTACTGTGGACTGCGTTTTGCTTCCAATGCCACAAAGTTAATAATAATATGTGAAGATAACGACGCTAAATGGCATTAAAATAGCGCATACACTCTTCGGTTTAGGGATTTTCCACCCCGATATAGGGAAAATCCTTTTGCACCGTCACGTCTTGTTGCTAACTTTGCAATAAAGAAAAGAGAAAGTCAACACGTACAACGAATTAAAAACATACAGCTATGAAAAAGTTTATATTAGCCCTTACAGCACTGTTGGTTCTGACAGTGTCGGCAAGTGCAATGAGTTATGAGCAGGCACGTCAGCAGGCATTGTTCCTCACCGATAAGATGGCGTATGAACTCAATCTTACTGATGCACAGTATGAGGCAGCCTACGAGATAAACCTCGACTACCTGATGGGTGTGCGCACCGTCGACGACCTCTACGGCACCTACTGGGAGCGCCGCCGCCTCGACTTCAGCTACATACTGCTCTCGTGGCAGTATCGCGCGTTCTGTGATGCAGCCTACTTCTTTCGTCCGCTCTACTGGGACGCAGGCTACTGGCACTTCGGCATCTACGCACGCTATCCGCACCGCGATTACTTCTTCTTCGGACGACCGACGTTTTACGTAGAATATCGTGGCGGACACGCCTGGCACATGAACGGCGGCCGCTCGTGGTATCGTAGCCGTCACTACCGTCCCGCCGTGCGTCACGACAATCGCTACCACGGCATGCGCGACGGCTTCAGCCGTGGCGACTTCGGCAATGGTTACAGGGGCAACCCCAACAGCGCCACATCGTTTGGTGCCGCAAGACGTCCGCCGGTGATGGGCGGCAGTTCGTTTGGCAACGGCAAGGGTAAGAACAACGGCAATGGCAACAGCAATGGCAACTCTTTCGGCAGCGGCAAGCGTCCGGCTATCGGTGGCGCCCGTACCAGCAATGGCAGTTCGTTTGGCAATGCCAACCGTGAGAGCAGCACACGCAGTACCGAGACAAAGGGTGGCAGCTCGTTCGGAGGTCATCGCTCTGGCTCTGTGACAAGTGTTCCGCGCAACACCTTCTCGCCCAGCACCTCGACTGGTGGCTCTTCCTCTAACGAGAGCACTGGTTCCTCTTTCGGACGCCGTCCCTCTTCGTCGTCGAACAGCACCTGCGGAGGCAGTCGTCGTAGCAGCTCCTTCGGTAGCAACAGCGGCAGCAGCTCGTTTGGCAACTCTTCTGGCAGCAGCTCGTTCGGTGGCAGTCGTCGCAGCAGCTCCTTTGGTAGCGGCAAGAGCAGCTCTCCCAGCACCTCGTCAGGTAGCAGCTCGTTCGGCGGTAGCCGTCGTAGCAGCAGCTCCTTCGGTGGCAGCCGTAGCAGCGGCAGCTCGTTCGGTAGCAGCCGTAGCGGTGGTAGCTCGTTCGGTAGTAGCCGTGGCGGTGGCAACAGCAACCGTGGCGGAGGTAGTTCATTCGGTGGACATAGATGATGTACGAGTTGACGAGTAGACAAGTTGACGAGTAGACAAGCTGCTACTAAGTTTATTTATCGCTTTAAAGAGTTAAAAATTAAAAACTAACAGCTTATCCGCTCGTCTACTTGTCAACTGACAGCAACTTCTTGCTGAAGCAATAACTTGTGAAACATTAGATAATGATTGATTACTGGTCTCTGCATAGCGATGCAGGCAAACACGAAAACCGCTGCGATGCAAAGTGTAAGCAAAAACTCAATATCGCTTACATTATGATGCATTGCAGCGGTTTTTATTATCTCCAATTCTTAACGACTGTTAAAAATCGAGTGGCGACGCCACTACGGCCCTTTGGCGGTGTCACTACGGCCCTTTCGCATCGTCACTACGGCCCTTTGAGGGCGCCATTAGGGTGCTTTCATTTTGTCACTACGGCGCTTGCTCGTTTTCGTCCCTTTTCATTGACCAATTCGTAGGGTGGTGGCTAAAGCTCCAGAGTCCTTATCTCCGCGTTCTCCATTCGCTCTATTTCGTTCATCGGCTTGTCGTAGAACACGCTCTGTATGGCTTTATTTATTATGCCGTGGCCCACGGCGAGCACGGTCTGTCCGCTGTAGTGGCGACGTATGAAGTCGAGAAACTCGGCGCCGCGCGCCTTCATGCTCTCAACGGTCTCTATGTCGTCTGCCCACGGCTCGTCTTTGAGCGACGGTATGAAGCGCCCCGTGAAGCTGCCCCAGTCGCGCTCGCGCAGCAGTGGGGTGGTGACGACGGTGGCGCCGTGGGGCTGCGCTATGATGGTGCAGGTGTCTATGGCACGGCGCAAGTCGCTTGCCACGAATGCGTCGATGGGTGTGTTGGCAAGGCGCTGTGCCACCTCTTCAGCCTGTTGGCGGCCGTGTGCCGTGAGCTGTCCAGGTGTCTGTCCTTGCATTATCTGGTTTCGGTTGTCTACTGTCTCGCCGTGGCGGACCAGCAGCAGTGTGGTGTTTGCCATGTCTGTTTTGTGTTTGTGGTTGGTTGTGTCTGCCTCTGACGTGGTGTGAAACCATGTCTATGGCGTAGCAAAGGTAACAATAAATCTGGATTAACGGGCTGAAGTAGTGTCAAAGAATGTTTGCAAAACATAAAACGGGGCGCACGTCTTTGTGGTGTGGGAGGTTTGCACTATCTTTGCATAAGATAGGCTGCACTCGGCAATCAGAAAGCAAGCTTTCATTGCGCTCGTTTGCACTATCTTTGCATAAGATAAAAAATCGCATCAATTGACAACGCAACATGGCAAATAAGAAAGCATACGCAGACGCTAACCGCCAGTGGTTGGCAGACAAGGCGCGTGAGGAGGGTGTGAAAGCCCTGCCGCGCGGAGTATATTATAAGGTGTTGACGGAGGGACTGAACGACGGACGCCATCCGTCGCCGCGCAGCATAGTGACCGCCCACTACACAGGATGGACCATCAACGGCAAGAAGTTTGACTCCAGCCGCGGGGGCACACCGGTCGCCTTCCGACTGTCCGACCTCGTGGAGGGATGGATTGTCGCCATGCAGCAGATGTGTGTGGGCGACAAGTGGGAGGTGTATATCCCTGCCGAACTGGGCTACGGACGCTTTTCGCAGCCTGGCATTCCTGGTGGCTCGACGCTCGTGTTCGAGATAGAGTTGCTTGGCATAGCGTGAGGCAAGTGCCTTGTCTGTGCAAGAACTTGCGTGACTTCATAATGGTATTACAAAAAAAACTAAAGGCAATGAAAAAGACATTTATTATGGTATGTGCCGCGGTGGCTCTGATGGGCTGCAACGGCAAGACGGCGCCGAGTGCTGCCGATGTGGTGTCAGACACTGTTGAGAAGACTGTCGAGACGGCAGCGGTGGAGACAGCTGTCAACCCCGCGGTGGCGGCGGCTGCCGACGCTCTGACTAAGGAACTGGCAAAGCACATCGCCGACGGCGACGTAAAGGCGCTGGCAAAGACCGTGGCAGACGCTAAGGCAAAGGTGGCGCAGCTCAAGAGTGAGGGTAAGCTGGACGAGGCAGAGGTTTACTTGTCAAAGATAAAGGAATATGTCGACCGCAACAAAGAGGCTATAACGAAGGTGGCAAAGGGCAACGTGACGGTGCTCGAACTCGTCAACGGCATAGCTAATCTGCCCGAGAGCGTGGAGCAGGGGGCAGGAGAGGCAAAGGCTGCCGTGAACAGCGACGCTGCAAAAGCAGAGTCGAGCGCTAAGGCTGCAGCTGCCGCCGCTAAGGCTGCGGGCGATGCTGCTGCCGCAAAGGTGGAGAGCGACGTGCGCGCTGCGGGTGCTGCCGCCAAAGCAAAGGTGGAGAGCGACGTACACGCTGCAAAGAAGGCTGGCAAGCAGAAGGCAAAAGAGGCTGCCGGCAAGACGGTGGACGAGATTCTGAACAAGGCGCTCGGCGAGTAGACCGACGGCATGACAGAGGGCTGTGTGCCGCCTTTCGGCGATGTGTGTACAGCTTTTTCGTGACGCATGTACAGCTTTTTCGTGACGTATAAACTATGTTTTAGATACGCTTTTAAGGAGTGAAGCCGACGGCTTCGCTCCTTTTTTTATTCTTTATTGAAGTTTCGCATGCCTTTGGCATGCTGTCTGCAAACGCCCTCTCGCTGACGGTGGCAGGTTGCGCTCTTGCACAAGCCAACCTTCTTTTCTTGCCTTTTATACGTGCTTCCACTGCTTTTGTGTCTGCGGACGTTTAACGAAAGGCAACAAAAGTTAATGAGGGCGCTATTCTGTTAAATTAAATTAAAATTTCGGGGGGGGGTAAATCTGCTTTTGTTGTAATATTAAATTTAATTCTTAACTTTGTACTTCGAAGAAGAAAAAAAACTGGCAGAGAAACATCTGCACATACTCCACACAAAACTAAAACTTAGATTTAAAAAGAATAAAAACAAAAAATAAAAAACAGACACAATGTTAAGGATTAACTTGAAATTGTACTCGGTCATGGCGAATAGCGTGACCAAGACACTCGTCGTTGCTGCTATATCGGCAACCGCAACAGCTGCATCGGCAGGCGCAATGGCGTTTGCTGCCAATGCTGCGACATCGCCTATCACTACAACAACCGATGGAAATGGCCTCATACGGGGCGACCTCGTCACTGGCGTGACCTCCATAAAGGGTCTCGACGACCTAAAAGGCTTGACGGAAGAACAGGTCAAGGCGCTCGCCGTAAAGAAGGGGACGTATGACGAGACGGACATGAGCCGAATCGTGTTCCTATACAACGTGAAGAAACAGCAGTTCATACATGCAGGCGGATATTGGGGCACGCATGTCTCGCTGAGTGACTACCCGATGGCGCTATGGGTGAACAAGGGTGAACATGAAAATGTGCAGTTTGCGCAGGACATGGACACCGGCGAGGGACATCTGCTCGGTTGGAGGGAAACAGGAATCAACCCAGCCACCGACGAGGGCGTGTTCATCGACCGTAACAGCCCTTACGGCTGGAAATTTAAACCTGTGGGCGATTCGAAGAACACATATCGCATCTACACCTACATCTACAACAACAGCACGTTGACAAGTGAGTCTTATAAGCGCTATCTGTGTGCCACAGAGGGCGACGGCAACCAAGAAAAGAGATGTGAAGGACTGAAGCAGAGCGAGATAGACAAGGCGGGCTTGGCAGGCTACGACGAGTGGCGCGTGTTTACAATGGAACAGATAAACAATCTGCAACGGCTTAACACGGACAACATGACGTCGTCGCTGGACCTGTCGTATAAGCTGTTGTGCCCAGGATTTTCGCGTGGCAGCAAGAACATGTCGGCGTGGAAGACTGTCACCTTCGGACAGTTGACTAACGGCGGCATGCGCTTCGGACTGGAGAAGGCGTATAACCTGACTCCCAAGACCAGCTCCGACGATTTCGATTGCGGCAACAGTTTTTCGGGTATTAAGTCTTACACGTTCGACGGAACGAAGTACACAAGTCAAGACGACTATCTCCGCCATGTGGCGAGGCTTTTCTGTGCTGACGCCAAGAACGTGCGCGGAGTGATTTATCAAGACGTGAAGGTGACGCGCGGTGGTTCGTATGTCGTAGAGTGTAAGGGATTTTCTAATACGATTAAAGCCAAACTGTTTGCCGTGCGCTTTGACATGGCTGGTAATGAGGTGCCGCACACGCTGCACCAGACTATGATGAGCCAGACTTCTTACATGTCGGCGTCAGAGAAAGAGGCGCTGCACATCAGCGAACAGAACATGGACTACGCTGGAAAGTGCTTCTATAGCTCGCACAAATATATCAATAGCGTGTTGGTGCAGGTGCCAGAGCTGAAGGAAGGCGAACATGCTGTCATACGCTTCGGTGTGATAGTGGGCGACGACGCTAATGACACGACTCCCGTAACGGGTGAGTGGACGGTGATAGACGACTTCCGCTTGCTGTATGCCAGCAGAACAATTGACGAAGACCTTATTCTTGATGAAGACCGCTCTGACTTGAGTTACCTCCGCGACTGTTCTAACTATTACAAGAACAAAGTGCTGCATCTGAAAAAAAGCTTTACT
>JALEVZ010000052.1 GCA_022788105.1 Prevotella sp.
CGTCGTTGAGGTCGGCAGTTGCTGCCTCGTAGGCGATGTTTACAGGGTGTTTCAGTGGCAGGTTCCAGACGGGGAATGTCTCAAACTTGGCATAGCCGGCTCTCACACCGCGCTTGTGCTCGTTGTAGAGTTGGCTAAGACACACTGCCATCTTGCCGCTGCCAGGGCCTGGTGCTGTCACGATGACGAGCGGACGCTCGGTCTCTACATAGTCGTTTTTGCCGAATCCCTCGTCAGAGGCTATGAGCTTCACGTCGTGAGGGTAGCCCTCGATGAGGTAGTGGCAGTAGGTCTTTATGCCGTCGCGCTCCAGACGCTGACGGAAAGCGATGGCTGCCGGCTGCCCGTTATAGTGGGTTATGACAACGGAGCCTACAAGGAAACCACGATTTTGGAATTCGCCGCGCAGACGCAGCACGTCCTCGTCGTAGGTGATGCCGAGGTCGGCGCGTTTCTTGTTCTTCTCAATGTCGGCGGCACTGATGACAATCACGATTTCTATGCTGTCGCTTATCTTCTGGAACATGCGCAGCTTGCTGTCCGGCATAAATCCTGGCAGCACACGGCTTGCGTGATGGTCGTCGAAGAGTTTGCCTCCAAGTTCGAGGTAGAGTTTTCCGTCAAACTGTGATATGCGTTCCTTGATGTGCTCAGATTGGATCTTCTGATATTTCTCGTTGTCGAATCCTAATTTCATAAATCGTTGTAATTTGTTGCAAAATTACAAAAACAAATAGTGATGTCCAAACCCTCAGGTGTTTATTTTTCAGATAAGACTACTTATTTGACATGAATGTATGACATTCTATGTGTTAACATAATAATTGTGAATTTAACATTCGTCTCAGCAGTAAAAGTAGATGACGGATGTGTCGTGAGAGCGCGGAAAAGGTGTGTACTTAGGGCGAAAAAACTGTAAAATTGTTGTGAAAAGGGTGTTGGGGTGACGTGAAAAGGGCGTAGTGGCGATGTCAAAGGACCGTAGTGGCGATGTCAAAGGGCTGTAGTGGCGATGTCAAAGGGCCGTAGTGGCGATGTATTATGGCTTTGTACGTGGTTGCTTTAAATGTTTGTAGGTTTAATTGCTTGGTAATAAGTGAGTTATGTAATAAGTCTCCATAAGTCACTTTTTGCCCGTCTTTTTCTGACACTGGCACCAGTGTTTTGCTTCATGCTGTTTTTGGAGGTTAACGAATGTGAACAAGTTGCTATTTCGCAATTATCTCGCGTCTTTGGCTGGTGGCTTGACGTGGCTGAATAAGGAGTAGGTGTCGGGGCTTGTGTTTAGAATAAATTTTGTATTTTTGCATCGTTATGAAAATGATGAACGGCATGCAAATATATAATATATGTAAGAATTGTGGTGTGAGTAAGCTGAAATGGCGCCACTGGCTTTTGTTGTTTCTGCTTGCAACGGTAGTCGTGTTTAAGACTGTTCCGGGACTTGGCGGGGTTTATACGGCATCGGTCTATCCGAAAATAGGCTATGTGCTGTCGTCGTTCTCTGGGAAGTTCTGTTTTGCAGTGGGCGATGTGTTCGTCGCTCTCAGTGTGGCGTGGGTCCTGGTCTATCCGCTTTGCAACTTGTGGCGAAAGCGTCGGTCGTGGAAACAAGTGTCTGGACGTGTGGCGGAATATCTGTTGTGGGTGTATGTCTGGTTTTATGCGGCTTGGGGACTGAACTATTCGCAGCCAAACATATATCGTCGCATGGCGATGAAGCCTATTGAGGTGTCAGAAAAGGAGTTTCGGACTTTCGCCTTTCGCTATGTCGACAGTCTGAATGTGGCGTGGCAAGGTGTGGCGCCTGATAATAAGGTGAGTGTAGAAAGTAGTGTGAACGAAAGTTATAGGAAGATTTGGGACATGACGGGTCGTGGTGTTTATGGACGTCACGATATGGGTATAAATGCTTCGTTCGCTTCGTTTCCGCCTGTCAAGACAATGGCGTTTTCGCGTCTGTGTAGCATGGCGGGCGTTACGGGTAGCATGGCACCGTTTTTCTGTGAGTTCACGCTCAATGCAGATTTGCGTATGCACGAATATCCTGCAACATACGCTCATGAGCTTGCCCATTTTCTTGGTGTAGCAAATGAAGGTGAGGCTAATTTCTATAGTTATGTCGTTTGCACGTCGTCAAACGACAGATTTGTCCGTTTCAGCGGCTATTACCACATCTTGCCTCACATGGCTGCCAATGTGCGCGAAGTGCTTGGAGACAAAGACTATGAATTGTTCGTGAAACGTGTGCGGCCAGAAGTGCTCGCACTTGCGCGCAGCGACCGTGACTATTGGGTGTCACGGCGCTGTACGGTAGTGGATAGGGTGCAGGGCTTTTTCTACGATTTGTATCTTCGCGGCAACAATGTAGAGGGTGGCGTGAAGAGCTATTCTTCCGTGATAGCCATCATCATGGCGTGGGAGGAGCTTACTTCAACGGATTCCATCCCTGTGCTTTAAGCTCAAATTCGCTTCCGTCGCGTGAGATGAGTGCAAGTCCGAGTTCGGGGCGGGTGATGTGACCGATAAGCTTGACATCGGGGATAGCCTCTATCTTGGCATGGTCGCCGATGGGAACGGTGAACAGCAACTCGTAGTCTTCGCCGCCGTTGAGGGCGCAAGTCGTGACGTTGAGGTTGAGCTCTTCTGCCATCACTGCCGTCTGGTAGTCTATGGGCAGATTCTTCTCATAGATGCGGCAGCCACAGTTGCTCTGTGTACAGATGTGCATAAGTTCGGAGCTGAGGCCGTCGCTGATGTCCATCATGGCGGTAGGACGGATGCCTGCCTCGCGCAGGCGTTTGGCAATGTCGCCACGGGCTTCGGGTTGCAGCTGGCGTTGCAGCAGATACTCTTTGCCTGCAAAGTCGGGCTGGAAGTTCTTCAGACGCTCGAGTTCGCGCTTGTCATCGCGCTTGCGTGCCTCGTCGACCTGCTGGTAGTAGACCGACTTCTCGCGTTCGAGCAGCTGCAGGCCCATGTAGGCGGCGCCGAGGTCGCCACTGACACAGATGAGGTCGGTGTCGTGTGCTCCGTTGCGATAGACAATCTCTTCGTCCTGTGCTTCGCCGATGCAGGTGATGGATATGGCGAGTCCTGTGTATGACGATGTGGTGTCGCCGCCGACAATGTCGACGCCCCATTTGTCGCATGCCATGCGCAGGCCGTGGTAAAACTCTTCCATGTCTTCAACGCTGAAGCGCTTGCTCAGTGCTAAGCTGACCGTCATTTGGCGCGGTGTGCCGTTCATGGCGAATATGTCGCTGATGTTTACCATTGCCGACTTGTAGCCGAGGTGCTGCATGTCGATGTAGGTAAGGTCGAAATGTACGCCTTCCATCAGCATGTCGGTGGTGACAAGCACTTTACTGTCGGGGTAGGAGAGCACAGCGCAGTCGTCGCCTACGCCTTTTAGCGTGGATGCGTTTTGGGTCTTGGTCTCTTTTGTGAGATGTTTGATGAGTCCGAACTCTCCGAGTTTTGCAATGTCTGTCATTCTTTTTAGAGGTTATAGCAGCCGGTGGCTGTATTGATATAGTCGCAGCCGATGGCTGTCAGGAAGGAGCAAAGGCTGGGCTTCCGGGCGTCCACGGGCTGCGACGGTTCTTTTTAATATGCTTTGTTCTTATAACGACGGGTGAACTTATGCTCTGCGAATCATCTCGCGCATAATCTCCGTCATGAGCGGCTGTGCCTTGTTGGCAGCAATCTGCACCTCTTCGTGGCTCACCTCTACAGGTTTGTCTTCAATGCCGAGGTCGGTGATGATGCTTACGCCGAAGGTGCGTATGCCGCAGTGGTGGGCAACGATGACTTCGGGTACGGTGCTCATACCTACAGCGTCGCCGCCGAGACGGTGGTACATCTTATATTCGGCAGGTGTCTCGAAGGTGGGACCCTGTACGCCTACGTACACGCCATGAACCACGCGGATGCCTTTCTCCTTAGCAATGGCGTTGGCCATCTCGATGAGGGTGTGGTCGTAGGTCTCGTGCATGTCGGGGAAGCGAGGACCTGTGGGGAAGTTCTTTCCGCGCAGCGGATGCTCGGGGAAGAAGTTGATGTGGTCGGTGATAATCATCAGATCGCCAATCTTGAACTCTGGGTTCATGCCGCCAGAGGCGTTGCTTACGAATAGGGTCTTGATGCCCAGCTCGTACATTACACGTATGGGGAAGGTCACATCCTTCATGGAGTAGCCCTCGTAGTAGTGGAAACGGCCCTGCATTGCCATGATGTCCTTGCCGCCTAATTTGCCGAAGATGAGCTTGCCAGAGTGACCCTCAACAGTAGACACGGGGAAGTTGGGTATGTCTTGGTATGAGAATTCGTAGCAGTCGGTGATTTCGGTAGCGAGCTGTCCAAGTCCGGTGCCCAGTATTATAGCAGTTTCAGGACTTGTGGTCATTCTGGCCTTTAGCCAAGATGCTGTTTCTTGAATTTTTTCGTACATAGCTGATAATTTTATGGTTAAACCTTTTTTCTCCGTCGAGCATGAATTTTACTTCTATCGGGAGAGCATATATGTTATTCTTTACATTGTCGGACAGACCGTCGACGCCGAGCAGACGTGAGCGGTCTTTTTCTGTCGTTATGATGATGCGGGGTTGTGGCAGCGAATCGAAGGTGCTGTTGATTCTCTCTATGTCCTTGCCTGTGAAGGCGTGGTGGTCGGGGAATGACAATGGCACAATCTGGCTTCCGTAGTTCTGTAGGTCTACTGTCATCTGCTGGGGTGAAGCGATGCCAGTGAGCAGCATTATTGCCGTAGACGGCGAGATGGCAGACAGCGGCATGGATTTGTCGTTGAAGACACCTTTAAGGTCTTTGTAAACAAGCGTGGTGAAGAACAAGGCTTGGTATGGGAACAGGCTCATGGCACGTGTTAGCACGCGAAACTCCATCGGCTTCAGGTCTTTCGGACATTTCGTCACGATGACGATGTCGGCGCGGTTTTTACCTTCTTTCGGCTCGCGCAGATGGCCTGCCGGCAACAGCTCATCGTAGATGATGAGTCGGTGGTAGTCGACGAGCAGGATGTTGATGCCAGGCTTCACGTAGCGGTGTTGGAATGCGTCGTCGAGCAGAACGACATCGGTGTCGGAGGTCTCTTCGTCGCTGGTAAGACGCGCTATCCCCTCGCGGCGATTTTTGTCCACTGCCACGTAGATGTCGCTGTATTTGCTTTTCATCTGGAACGGCTCGTCGCCAATCATGGGCATGGTGGTGTCTTTGTCGGCAAGCACGTAGCCACGGCTCTTGCGTTTGTAGCCACGGCTGAGCACAGCAACCTTCAGCTTGTCGTGCAGAAGATTGACGAGGTATTCGACATGTGGAGTCTTACCGGAACCGCCGACAGTGATGTTGCCTACGGCGATAACGGGTATGTCATAGGCGCGACTTTTAAGTATGCCTATCTCAAACAACAGGTTACGTAAGCCTACACCCATGCCGTAAATCCAGCTCAGTGGGCGTAGCCATTCGTTTATTTTTATGAAATCACCTTCTGTTCTCATGTCTGACAATATGCTTGCTTGTTGTGAAAGAGAGCTTGTCTCGTTTGTGGTGAGGCTTACTCCATATTTATAATATATGGTATCTGCGCTTGCAGAGCTTCACGTCTGTTTATGTTTCGCATCTGTACAAATGGCTCGTAGAGGCTGCCAAGTGTGATGCGGAGCTGCTCGTCGAGATAGCTGTTGCGGTTGAATGCTCCGAACAACTGGTCTTGGAGACTGAGTGGGGCGGGGTAGTCTTCTGTGCTATAGCTCTTGAGTTTTGCCAGCTGGGCTGCTTTTGCCACAGCGTCGGGCAGTCCGCCGAGCTGGTCGACAAGGCGTATGGCAATGGCGTCGTTGCCGAGCCACACACGTCCTTGTGCTATGGCTTCTGTCTTTTCTATGCTAAGGTGGCGTCCATCTGCCACGCGCTGGCGGAACAGTTCGTAGCCTCGGTTGACAAATCCTTGCAGATAGTGAAGTTCTTCGCTGTTGAACGGACGTGCCATTATGTTGCCAAACGTGCTGTTGCGGTTGGTCTTTACCTCGTCAAACTTCACTCCGAGTTTCTGCGTCACAAGGCCGCTTGCGTCGGGGAAGGCTGCAAAGATGCCGATGCTGCCTGTCAGGGTGTTGGGCTGTGCTACAATCCAACTTGCAGGACAACTCATATAGTAGGCGCCGGAAGCAGCGTAGTCGCCCATCGATATTACCACTGGCTTCTTTTTCTTCAACATGCTTACCTGGTGCCACAGCTGTTCAGAGGCGTAAGCGTCGCCTCCGCCAGAGTTTAGGCGTATGACTACGGCCTTGATGTCGTCGTCGTTGGCAAGCTCTTCAAGGTCAGTGCATACGTCTTGCGCTACAATCTGATTTCCTTGTGAGAACATGGAAGCGATGCCGTTTTGTACGATAGGACCATATGCGTAGTAGACCGCTACGATGTTGTCGGCTTTGTCTTTTGACTTCACACATGACATGTCAGATATGGTAAGCTGGGTGATGGGGTCGTCGCCAACGTTTAACATCTTCTTGATTTTCTGCTTCACGTTGTCGGCATAGACCAGTTCGTCGACGAGTTTGTAGCGTTTGAGGTTTTCTGCTGGCTCAAACACAATCATGCGGTCGGCATAGGCGTTGAGCGAGTCGGCGCTTATGCTTCTGCTCTTTGCTACTGCTGTTATGATGTTTTTCCATGTCCCGTTGACAAAGGCACTCACTTGCTGACGATTTGCGTCGGACATGCGGTCTTCGGTGTAGGTCTCTGTGAAGCTCTTGAACTTGCCGACCTTCACAACCTGGTATTTTATTCCGAACTTGGCGTACAGGTCTCGCAGGAACATGGTCTGCGAACCGAGTCCGTGCCAGTCTATCATGCCTTTGGGATTGAGCCATACCTTGTCTGCGACAGACGCCACATAGTAGGCTCCTTGTGTGTAGGTGTCGGCATAGGTTACGATCCATTTCTTCGACTTCTTGAAGTCAAGAAGTGCTGAGCGAATCTCCTGTAGGGTGGCATAGCCTGCTTCAAAGGCTCCTGCTTCAATGTAGATGCCTTTGATGTTGGGTTCGTCTTTTGCCTTTTTGATGGCTGATAATATTTCGTTGAGCCCCAGCGTGTTAATGGTGTTGTCTGTAAGTTTGCCTATAATGTTGTCACCTCCCTGTTCTTCTACGTTCCCAGAGAGGTTTAATACCAATACGGAGTTGTCAGAAACGTTTCTTGTCGCTTCTGTTGACGCAACCATTCCGATGATGCTCATCACTGCAAAGATGCCTGCAATGGCTAAAAATGCCACAATGCCGACAACGGTGGCTGCTACGCTTTTAATAAAATCTTTCATGTCTTGTCTACTTTTTTTGGACATACATGCTAAGCGTTTTTGGGCGGTTTACCACTGTGGGCATGTATGTTATATACGAAATCAGGTTACAAAGATAGCGTTTTTACCTGACAAACAAAAATCTTTGCGTGCAAAATGACTTATTATTGTAGCTTATTTTCATGTATTGCAGATTTTTTGTAATTTTGCAGCGAATTTGTGTTGTGTAGGAAGTTGCAGCGCTTTCGCACATAGGAGAAACACGACAAAGGTGGATAACGCTCAAAGACAATTAAACAAAAACGTTACAAGAGAAAAGAAAGATGGAAGAAATCCAGAAGATGAATTTTGAGAAAAGTGTGAGAAGAAGACTTGACTTGTTGTTGAAAACTGGAAAACTGCTTGTTGAAAGCTCTGCCGACACGAGCCGCATTCTGCGCAATATGAAGCGTACGGCAGCCTATCTTGGACTGACTGAAGACAAACTGCACATCCATATAACCTATGGAATGTTGATGGTGAACTTCAGTGACGAGGAACATTCATTCTCAAAATTTCAGCGTTGTGTGCATCATGGCATTAACATGGCTGCTATATCGGCGCTCAGCAAGTTGTCGTGGACGGCGATACGTGAAGACTACTCTCTTGGCAAGTATGAGGAAGAGTTGGAAAAGATAGCCAATCGCAAACGCAATTATACCCCCTGGCAGGTCGCTACAGCTGCTGGTTTTGCATGTGGTGGATTCTGTGTGCAGTTCGGTTGTGACTGGACGGCGTTCTTCTACGCGTCTATTGCTGCCATTCTCGGCTTCCGTCTGCGTATGTATCTCAACTCGCTTGGGTCTAATGGTTATGCAAATATTGCTGTGGCAGCTTTCGTCTCTACTATTTTAGCATGGCTTTCAGCTTATCTGTCTATGCCGTTGGTTGCCAATGTATTGCCAGAGTGGCTTGCGACGGCGCTTCATAGTAGCACACCCTGGCATCCGCTTATGGCTTGTGCCCTGTTTATTGTGCCTGGCGTGCCGTTGATAAACTTCGTCAGTGACATGCTTGACAGCCATTTCACGATGGGTCTGAACCGCGCCCTCAACACGTTGCTTATGGTTGTTGCCATGTCGTTCGGCATCGCTTTGGCTATTAAGGTGTGTGGCATTGATAACTTTGTCAAAGACCTTAGCATGACGCCTCATAACAACTATCTGTCTTATGCTGTTGCTGCTGCCATCTCGGCGATGGGCTTTTCTACGATATTCAACATCCCGTATCGTCTGCTGCCGGTAGTAGCGATAGGTGGCATTATAGCTGTTTGTTCGCGCAACTATGCCAACCTCGGTCCGAGCAACAATAATATCGGACTTGACCTCGGACCGATTATCGGTTCTCTTATCGGCTCATCGCTCATTAGTGTAATATGCATTAAGGCAGTACATATATTCCATGTGCCTCATCACGTATTGTCTATCCCGAGCGTTATACCTATGGTGCCGGGTGTGCTTATGTACCGTGCACTGTTCGGATTGATAGAGATGCAGGGCGTCGTAGGCGAACTTACAGATGCGTTCTCTAACGGTGTGAAGGCGTCGCTCATCATTCTTTGCATCGCAATTGGTGTGGCAATACCGAACATCTTTGCGCGACAGTGGATAGCACCGGAGCGTCGTCGCAAGCTTGACTACCTTATCGCAGAACGTAAGGCGAACGGCAAGTTTGTGGATTTGGATGACTTAAAGTAAACGATTTATTATAAAAGACATGAAAATTCTTTTGTTAGGAAGTGGCGGCCGTGAGCACGCCTTGGCTTGGAAGATAGCCCAAAGTACAAAAGTCGAGAAACTTTTCATCGCACCAGGCAACGCTGGTACAGCGTCGTGTGGTGAGAATGTGGCTATAAAGGCCGATGACTTTGAGACTTTGAAGCAGTTTACGGTTGACAATGGCGTCGATATGGTGGTGGTAGGGCCTGAAGATCCGCTGGTCAAGGGTATCTACGACGAGTTTAAGAATGACCCGCGTACCGCTGGTGTGCCTGTTATCGGCCCTTCTAAGGCAGGTGCCGTGTTGGAAGGTTCAAAAGACTTTGCAAAGGCATTCATGTCACGTCACAATATCCCGACAGCAAAATATCGCACATTCGACGGCACTACTCTCGACGAGGGCCTTGCGTTCCTCGAGACGCTGAAGGCTCCTTACGTGCTGAAGGCTGACGGTCTGTGTGCCGGAAAGGGTGTGCTTATACTCCCGACTCTTGAGGAGGCGAAGAAAGAGCTGCGTGAAATGTTGGGCGGAATGTTCGGTTCGGCTTCAGCAAGTGTCGTTATAGAAGAGTTCCTTAGCGGCATAGAGTGTTCTGTGTTCGTGCTCACAGACGGCAGACACTATGCTGTGCTTCCCGAAGCCAAAGACTATAAGCGCATCGGGGAGGGCGACACGGGTCTCAATACCGGTGGCATGGGAAGCGTAACCCCCGTTCCTTTCGCGACAAAGGAGTGGATGGCGAAGGTCGACGAGAGAATTATCAAACCTACTGTAGACGGACTTGCTGCTGACGGTATAGACTACAAAGGCTTCATCTTCTTCGGACTGATAAACGTAGAAGGTGAGCCTATGGTCATTGAATATAACTGCCGCATGGGAGACCCGGAGACAGAGAGCGTGATGTTGCGTCTCAAGAGCGACATCGTAGACCTGTTTGAGGGTGTTGCCAATGGTAATCTCGACGAGAAAACCGTTGAGTTTGACGAGCGTGCTGCTGTGTGTGTGATGCTTGTGAGCGGTGGCTATCCGCAGGAATACAAGAAAGGTTACGCTATCAGCGGACTTGACAAGGTGGACGGTTCTATCGTGTTCCATTCTGGCACAGCACTTAAAGACGGACAGGTGGTGACCAATGGTGGTCGCGTGATAGCAGTGAGCTCTTACGGCAAGGACAAAAATGAGGCTTTGGCAAAGTCTTTTGAAGAGGCTAGCAAGATAGAGTTTACTGATAAATATTTCCGTCGCGACATAGGCAAAGACCTGTAATTACAATAAATGCTGATGGCCGTGTTAACGGTTCGGCATCGGCGAGAACAAGACAACCTGCAGCGGACACATCGTGGCTGTGGGTTGTCTTGCTCATTTGACGGCAATCCTTAAAACAACATCGCATACGTATTGGTGGCGCGCAGGATTGCAGCATGTCGCGGACATGCAAACCGTTGGAACTTTATAGAATAGAAAGAGAATAATGTCTGCAAAAAGATTTCAAAACAGAGTGGCAGAGAGCCGCATGGCATTGCCCGTGACAGGACTATATGCTGTGGTGGTATGCTTGTGCTGTGGCTTTTTGGAGCGACAGATGTGGCTCCCGATGGTTCTGCTCGCATTGAACTCGTTTCTCATGTTGGAGCTTAACAACTCCAATGCGTTAATACGAGTTTATAGCCGCATGGTGTCTTGTTCATACATCGTGCTTGCTGTGATGGCAAGTTTCTTGTTGTCGTCGGTGCGTGACGGCGCGTTCCAAATGTTTTTTGTGACATTCTTTCTTTTGTTGTTCCGGGCTTATCAAGACAAGGCGGCGGTTGGTCTTGTGTTTTATGCCTTCATGATGTTCGGCATGGCAAGCACGCTGTTTGCGCAGCTGTTGTATTTCCTTCCGGTGGTCTGGATTCTTTTGTTTACAAACATAATGGCTGGCAGTGTACGCACGTTTGCTGCCTCATTGCTTGGTCTGTTAATGCCTTACTGGTGTATTGGCGGCTACTGCTTATACACTGGCGACATCGACAGCCTTGTGGCCCGTGTGTCTGAGTTGTGGCAGTTTGCTCCATTGTTTGATTTCGAAAGCCTGGGTCTGCATAGACAACTCTCGTTCTGCATCGTCACGTTGATAGCTATTGTCGGCATGGTACATTTCCATCGCAATAGTTACAAGGACAAAATACGCACGCGCATGCTGTTTGAGATTTTTACGACCATGTATCTTTGTGCGCTTGTCTTTATAGTGCTTCAGCCGCAACACTTTGATTTCCTGTTCGGCATGATGCTTATCTGCTCGTCGCCGCTGATAGGTCATTTCATCTCGTTGACCAGTACCCGTCTCACAAACATAGCATTTATCGTGTTCCTTTTGGCGGTAGTTGGCGTCACAGTCTTTAATATGTTATGGATGTATTGATAGATTTTCTCATACAATGGGGCAATTGGGGCATGCTCGTCGCTGCTTTCTTAGCAGGCAGCTTCTTCCCATTCAGCAGCGAGGCGGTGATGCTTGGACTTCAGGCTGCAGGACTTGACCCATGGGATCTGGTGGCATATGGCACCGTGGGCAATGTGGCTGGCTCTATGTTTAACTATGGAGTGGGACGCATGGGACGCTTAGACTGGATTGAACGGTATCTGCATGTGAAGAAAGAGAGTCTTGACAAGGCGAAGCGCTTTATGAATGGGCGCGGCGCATGGATGGGCTTTTTCGCGTTTCTTCCACTCCTCGGCAGTGCCATAACCATCATGCTTGGATTGATGCGCGCCAATAGGGCCATTTCAATAGTGAGCATAACGATTGGCAAATTTCTGCGTTATCTCATCCTTGTGTATGGCGCAAGCTTCTTCTTTTAAATTATTTCGTCTCGTTTTCCGTTGCTGTCGCGTGTCGGATTCGGGACTTTAAAACATAAAAACGTTTGGGTATTATGAACAAAACCATATCTTATCTGTTGCTCTTGGTATCGGCTTTCCTGACCGCTTGTGTAGGCAAGCCAGTAAAGGAAGGGCGTATTGTCACCGTGACCATTGAGCCGTTGCGATATTTCACGGAACAGATTGCTGGCAATCGCTTTAAGGTGGTGACTATGGTGCCGAATGGTGGCAATCCAGAGACATATGAACCGTCGGCTCGGCAGATGATGAATTTGTCGGAGAGCGACATGTATATAAAGGTGGGAAACATTGGGTTTGAACGTACGTGGATGAAGAAGCTGGAGGCAAATGCCCCTCATGCCATCGTCGTAGACTCGTCAGACGGCATCACACCGCAGCGCACACCGCATGGTGACATAGACCCCCATACGTGGATGAGTGCTGCCAACGCCCGCATTATAGCTTTAAACATCTATCGTGCACTTGCTGGAATTGACTCTAAGGACAGCATATATTTCCGTGACAACCTACAGAAACTGCTTAATAGAATAGACAGCGTAGACACATCTATACGCACCGTTCTTACCAAAGAGACGTCAAAGGCGTTTCTTGTTTACCATCCTGTCTTGACATACTTTGCCCATGACTATAAGTTGCGGCAGATTGCGATGGAAGAGGAGGGGCGTGAGCCGAGTGCAGCACAGTTGCAGACGGTGATAACAGAGGCACGACAGGCTGGCGTAAAGACGTTCTTTGTGCAGAAAGAGTTTGCCAATCGCAATGTCGATGTTGTGGCGCGGGAGACCAAAACGGCAAAGACGGAAATCAATCCGCTTGGCTACGACTGGGAAAAGGAGATGCTTAAGGTGGCAAACAGTTTGAAATGACGAGTGTCGCTGTGGCGTAAACAATGAACAATGTTTTTACTGTTTGTATATGGATAAATCGGTTCTTCTTCGACTATCGGGCGTAAGCGCTTCTTATGAGGGACATGCTGTGTTTGAGAATGTGTCGTTTGACGTTTGCGAACGTGACTTCATCGGCATTGTTGGGCCTAACGGTGGTGGCAAGACTACGTTGGTGAAGGTGATGCTTGGCTTGAAGAAGCCAGACTGTGGGGCTGTGGAGTATTTTCGTAATGGCTCTGCTGTCGATTCCGTGGCGGTGGGTTATTTGCCTCAGTACAGCAATATCGACCGCATGTTTCCTATCTCTGTGCGTGAGGTTGTGCTTACGGGACTGGGCGCCCAGAAGCGTCTTTTCGCCCATTTTACATCGCGTCATAAGGACATGGTGGAAGCGGCACTGCAACGTCTCGACCTTGTCGACCTCGCAGATCGACATATCGGCGCACTCAGTGGAGGCCAACTGCAGCGTGTGCTGCTTGCACGCGCTATCGTTTCCAAGCCTGATATGCTTGTGCTTGACGAGCCTAACACTTACATGGACCGCCATTTCCAGAAAGATATGTACCGATTGCTGTGTGACCTCAATACCGATTGTGCCGTGGTGATAGTAAGCCACGATGTTGATGTCGTGCAGAAGCATGCCAATAGGGTGCTGAGAGTGAATTCTGGTGTTGTGGAGATGTAGGCGTGTCTTGGTTACAACAGTTTTTTGTAACCTTATCTTAATATCTGCTCGTGCCATTTTTTCTGATTGTCATAACCTTCTTTCAATTGTTGTACCCCAGGGAAAGGAGAAAAAAGAACATAAGAAAGGCTAACTGTGATCCAAGCCGTGGCGTTTGGTGATAAAAGAAAAAAGGGCATGGCAAATGCAGCCATTCCCTTTTTCTATAATAATGCTTTTCTGATGTTTCGCGTGTCATTGACTTGCAAAACATGAATTGTTCTTATTCTGTTTACTTCTTCATGCCATCAATGCCGTACTCCACGTTCTTGTTCATGATGAAGATGTTGTGATCTTTCAGCACCTTGCGCGCACAGTCTTTCTGTACGTCAGAGCTTGTGGCGTTGATGCCTGTCGGTACTGTCACGGTGAGGCTGACGCTTGATTCAGCACCGCCGTCCTTTGTCAGGGCAGTGATGTTGGCGTGTCCGATGTTGCGCAATGTAACGAAGCCATTGCTTACTGTAGCCACTTCTTCGTTGTCGCTGGTCCACACAATACGTTTGTCGGTGGTAGAGGTTGGCATTATGGTGGGGCGGAGGGCAATGTGCTCCTCGTCGAGGCTGACAGTCATTTCGTTGCTTTCAAAGGCGAGTGAGCGTGACACCTCAGGCTCGTTCTGCTTAACCTTGCGGTAGAGGAAAGGCAGGAGGAGCGACTTTGACGTGTAAAGTCCGAAGCGTGTATATCCGGTTGTAGGCTCATTGTAGCGCATGGTGCCGTAGGTGCTGTTGCTATTGGTTATAATGGCACCTTCGTAGCCCAACGCAATGGTCCACTGAGTGTTACCTTCGTTCCATGCCAAAGCCTGCTTGCCTGTAGCGCCCAATGCGCGACCGTATTGGTCGGTCAGTGTCCACATGTTTTGAGAGTCTCCCTTTCCGAGTGTGAAGCGCAGCACATCAGGGTCGGTCACGTCCGTTGTAGACGCAATGGCTACTACGTCGAGATATTGCGACTTCTCGATGCCGTCATAGTCAGTGGCAGCACAGCCGTTGCGATATATCATTACCTCGTCGCCTTCCGACAGTGTGCTTTTCGTTACCAGCTTTTCGTAGACCCATCCTAAGGGCGATTCCAGTTCCATTCCTGCTGCTTCGTCATATTCGAT
Source organism: Prevotella sp. (assembly GCA_022788105.1). Taxonomy (GTDB): domain Bacteria; phylum Bacteroidota; class Bacteroidia; order Bacteroidales; family Bacteroidaceae; genus Prevotella. Next base: position 14,688 of record JALEVZ010000052.1, read on the forward strand.
GGTTATGGAGTTGAGATAGACAGAGCCTTCGCTTGTGCCACCTTGTATGGTGATGCTGCTATTGTCGGAGGTGATAGTCGGTATGTCGAGCTTCTTGGTGACGTCTACATACACGCCGAAGTCCTTTGAAACCCACTGTCCGAACCAATCGTTGTCAGCAAAGTCGACGGGCGACTGCTTGTACAGCTGTGTGTCACCGTCGTTGAGTGTCACTCCCACCTGTCCGCTCTTCTTGTTTGAACACATGTTCAGAGTGATGCTTTTGATGGTGCATCCCTGCCAGCCTCTCAAGTAAAGCACCGCCTTGTTGTTGCGCGGAATCTGGTTGTAGCGGTTGGCTGTGGTCGCACCATATTTGTTTTCAAAGTACACCCACGAGTCTTTCGGCACCATGCCACATGCTGCCACTTTGAAGTCTTGTATCGACTTGTTGTATTCAACAATCCTGTACACTACCTCTGCGGCCTGTGTACTGAGCGAAACGCTTAAAAACGCAATCATTGTCATCACCACACGGGTGATATTTCTGATGTTTTTCATTGTAACGTGTTGTTTTGTTGAGCTGATTTTTATTGTTAGTTGTTTTGATGTCGTTGGTGTGAGGCTGTCGAGATTGCAGCCTAAGTTTTGCAAAAATAGGCATTTTATCTCACATAGGAAAGAAAACGCTCAATTCTTTCATCCTCTCCACACACATTCACATTATGGTGATTTGTTGTAGCTTTTATTAAAGACAACCGCTGTGTTGAGGCTTTCTTTACTTCTCGTTCTTCTTCTTGTCTAAAAATGATTAATTTTTTTTGCGGTGTCTGTTAAAAGGGTTAACTTTGTGGTTTGTTACAGCGGGTGGCCGTTTGTAAGCATGTTTTAAAAGATAACAAACACATTTATTTATTATATTCTAAACTTAAATGAAACAATACAAGTTAGTGGACAATGTCCTCGGATGGTTGACCTTTCTTGTTGCAGCCTTTGTCTATTGTTCTACAATAGAGCCAACGGCGAGCTTTTGGGACTGTCCGGAATTTATCACGACTGGTTACAAACTTGAGATTGGTCACCCACCTGGGGCACCATTCTTCATGCTCACCGCCAACCTTTTCTCTCAATTTGCCAGCGATCCGTCACAGGTAGCAAAGATGGTGAACACGATGAGTGCGTTGCTCAGTGCCACCACTATCCTGTTCCTGTTCTGGAGCATCACGCATCTCACACGCAAGCTGCTGCTGAAGGATTGGTCTGGTCTCACCACAGCAAAGCTTATCGCCATTGAGGCTTCAGGTCTTGTCGGTGCGCTCATATATACATTCAGCGACACATTCTGGTTTTCAGCCGTAGAGGGTGAAGTTTATGCCTATTCGTCGGCATTCACAGCTATCGTGTTCTGGCTGATTCTTAAATGGGAAGACCATGCCGACGAGCCGCATGCCGACCGCTGGCTGGTGCTCATCGCCTATATGACAGGTTTGTCTATCGGCGTACACCTCCTCAACTTGCTGTGCATACCCGCCATCGTGCTGGTTTATTGTTATCGCCGTTTCCCCAACATCGAGCTGAAAGGGTCGCTCATCGCGCTCTTCGTGTCGTTTGTTATCGTTGCGGCAGTGCTCTATGGAGTGGTGCCTGGCATCATAACCGTAGGCGGATGGTTTGAACTTTTCTTCGTCAACACACTCGGTTGTCCGTTCAACACGGGTGAGGTGGTTTACATCTTCCTGCTTGTTGCCATCGTCATTTGGGCTATTTACGAGACCTATACCGACCGCAGCGCAAAGCGTCAGAATCTCGCGTTCGTCTTGTCTGTAGGTATGCTCGGCATCCCGTTCTATGGCTTCGGCTGGTCAGCAGTAGCCATCGGTGTAGTGGTGCTTGCAGTGTTGTGGTTCGTTCTGAACTACAAGAAGCGTGTGGAGAAAACCTTTGTGCCGCTTATCTCGGCGCGTGTGAAAAACACGGTGTTGCTTTGCATGCTTATGTTGATGATTGGCTATTCGAGCTATGCAGTCATAGTAATACGCTCAACTGCCAACCCACCGATGGACCAAAACTCTCCAGAAGACATCTTCACACTCGGTTCTTATCTTAGCCGCGACCAGTACGGCGACCATCCGTTGGCTTACGGACCAGCTTACACGTCACAGGTGGCTTTGGATATACAGGGCAACATGTGCATACCTAAGCGCTCAAAGGGCGCCCCTGTGTACCAGCGTAAGGAGAAAGCATCTGACAATGAGAAGGATTCATACTTTGTTGTAAACACAAAGGACAAGCTGAAGTATGCACAGAACATGCTGTTCCCGCGTATGTACAGCCCCGACCACGCGAAATCTTACGAGAGCTGGCTTGGTGGTGTGAGCGGTACGGAGGTGCCTTACGACCATTGCGGCGAGACCGTCATGGTGAAAGTGCCGTCGCAGATAGACAACTTGCGCTTCTTCCTGTCTTATCAGTGCAACTTCATGTACTGGCGTTACTTCATGTGGAACTTCTGCGGACGCCAGAACGACATACAGGGTCATGGCGAACCTGAGCATGGCAACTGGATAACTGGCATCTCGTTTATAGACAACATGATGTACGGCGACCAGAGCAAACTGCCCGATGACCTCAAAAACAACAAGGGGCACAACGTGTTCTATGGCTTGCCCCTGATTCTCGGACTCCTCGGTCTGTTGTGGCAGGCATTGGCATGTGGACAGGATGACAAGAAGAAAAAGTCGTCAGGAGTGCTCGGACTGTCTTGGCCGCAGTGGCGTAGCCGTCGTGGTGTGCGCCAGTTCTGGGTGGTGTTCTTCCTGTTCTTCATGACAGGTCTTGCCATTGTGATATACCTAAACCAGACACCTGGACAGCCGCGCGAACGTGACTACGCTTATGCAGGTTCGTTCTATGCCTACGCTATATGGTGCGGAATGGGTGTTGCTGCCATCTACGACATCTTGAGCAAGCTGTTTAAGGGTGTCAATCCAAAGGTTTTGGCTTCTGTCGTTGCCGTATTGTGTGTGCTTGTGCCTGTTCAGATGGCGTCACAGACATGGGACGACCACGACCGCAGCAACCGCTACACCTGCCGCGACTATGGTCAGAACTACCTTATGACTTTGCAGGACAAGGGCAACCCGATTATTTTCACCAACGGCGACAACGACACCTTCCCTCTTTGGTATAACCAAGAGACCGAGGGCGTGCGTACAGATGCTCGTGTCTGCAACCTCAGCTATGTCAACACAGACTGGTACATCGACCAGATGAAGCGTCCGGCATACGACTCTCCGTCGCTGCCCATCACGTGGCCGCGTCTTGACTTCTGCTCGGGCACTAACGAGTATGTGCGTGTTCAGCCAGAGCTCAAGCAGCAGATACTCGACTTCTACGCCCAGAATCCGGAGGCAGCAAAGGCTCAGTTCGGTGATAACCCGTTTGAGGTACGCAACATCATGAAGTATTGGGTGCGCTCTAAGAGTGCCGATATGCATGTCATACCTACCGACACACTCTACCTTGACATCGACAAGGAGGCAGTGAAGCGTAGCGGCATGATGATGGCAAGCGACAGCATACCCGACCGCATGGTGATTTCTCTTGCTGGCAAGGGTGCTCTGTACAAGGGCGAGCTGATGATGCTCGAGATTATTTCGCAGGCCAACTGGACTCGTCCTGTGTATGTGGCTACCACTGTGGGTCAGGAAAACTATCTGAATCTTGGCGACAACTTCATACGTGAGGGACTTGCCAACCGCATAACGCCGTTCACGACAAAGGGTCCTGGCATGAAGAACTTTGACACCGAGAAGACTTACGACAACGTGATGAACCGCTACAAGTGGGGTGGCATGGAACGTAAGGGACTCTATGTTGACGAGACTGTGATGCGTATGTGCTACACCCACCGCCATCTGATGGCCGACCTCGCTTTGCAGCTTATCGCTGAAGGCAAGAACGATAAGGCGCTTAACGTGCTTCGCAAGTCGGAGAAGGTGTTGCCTGACTACAATGTGCCCAACAACTACATCTCTGGTGCTGCCGATTTGGCAAAGGCTTATGCTCTGCTTGGCAAGAAGGCTGACGCACAGCGCATCATCAATCAGGTGTGGGCAGACAGCAAGCAGTACGCAAAGTGGTACGTAGGACTTGACGGTTCGCTCTTCGCCATGTCTCAGAATGAGGCGCTGAAGTACATTTACATCATGCAGGCAACCTCCGATGTCGAAAACATCATCAGCGAGTCAAAGGCTCGTGCTATGATGAAGGAAATCGATGCAGTGTATAGTCTCTACCGTGTCAAGGGCGGAAGGTCTTTTGATAGCAGTGCAGAGTAATTGACGGAAGAACTTAAATCAGACTGCAATGATTATAGAACAGCCTGCCAAATGGTTGAGATGGCTCTTCCCCAATGCGGCTTGGAGAATGGATCCGAACGAGAAGTCGGTGTATCTGACTTTCGACGACGGACCCATCCCTGAGGCCACGCCTTTCATTCTCGACACACTCGCACACTTTGGTATAAAGGCCACCTTCTTCATGGTAGGCGACAATGTGCGCAAATATCCAGAGCTGTACAAGCGTATCGTGGACGAAGGCCACCAGGTCGGCAACCATACATACCACCATCTTGGTGCCTTCAAACATCTCACCAAGACTTATGTTGACGACACGGAGAAAGCCAATGAGCTGATTCATGCTCGCTATTTCCGTCCGCCACATGGCTGTATGAACTTCACGGGATATTGGTGGCTGAGCCGCAAATATCGCATCGTGATGTGGGACCTCGTGACACGCGACTACTCCAAGTGGCTTACTGCCGACGATGTGTTTGAAAATGTGAAGCGCTTTGCGCGTAACGGCTCTATAATAACGTTTCATGACTCATTGAAAAGCATAGACAAGTTACACCAAGCGTTGCCGCAGTCGTTGCAGTGGTTGAAGGACCAGGGCTACGAGTTTAAGATTTTTCCATGACATTGCTGTGTTAAACACACGGCAAGCAAATAAGTTTTAACGGCAATAGAGGCGATAGAGACGGTTACTGTGAATTCTGCTGAAGCGGAAGAAGGGTGTCTCTGTTGCCTCTATTTTTATTTATAAAAGAAAAATGCAGAACAACAAAGTTAACCTATACCAAGCTCTTGCCGCTTGCATGCGTGGCTTTTTCGAAGCGTTTGCTATGGGCGTCATAGACGATGCTTGCAGCGGTGACGCAGAGAAGCAGGCTGCAAAGATGGAGCCTAAGAACGTGAAACAGGCCATGCTCAACTACTATGGCGAGGTGGGCAATGTGTTTTTTGACCAGATGTTTTATGCCATAGCACAGCTCACATACAACAGTGTTGACGAAGCTGTGGCGCGTGTAAAGACTGAGTGCAGTGCCGAGGCCACAGTGCCAGACTATATGCGTGTGGCATGTCGCGAGCAGGCGGTCTACGATGCCATGCTGTCTGAGTACAAGCGCAACTTCGGCGCCTTACTTGCTGGTGGACTGCCGTCGCCCAAGAGCCACCTTGCCGACCGTGTGCGCGGCGATGTCGATGCTGCCGCCGATGCCGGACTGTGTCTGCGTCTGCTCGTCAGAGTCGTCATCCGCTCCTATGTCAAGGGCCTGCGCCTCTCTGCTGACGGTCACCACGAGATGAACCAAGCCACGCTGCTCCGCATCCTTGCTGAGAACATAAACATGCTTGTCCACGACAGTGTAATCACTGGCGATTTTGAAACCATCGACCAGCTGCTGACGCATGTGTGTGGTGGGGAAGAGGCTTTCGCCATCATTTCGGAGGAGATGAATGTGGTGATGAACGATTTGTACGCCGAATAGATTTTTCGTTATAACAAAAGAGTGGGTCAAAACTCCCCTTTGTCTTTGAAAAGCAAAGAGGGTTTTGACCCACTTTCGTTTTTTTTGTATTTGTCTTTACGTGTTGTCTAAAGACTCGTGTGTGCTGTTTGAATACTCTTCTTACATATTGTCTACAATCTCTTTTGCCTTAGCAAGTGCCACGTTGATGTGTGGACAGATGTTTTCCGAGCCAATGAGGGCGTTGAATCCAGCGTGCTCAAGCACAGCGTGTACCTTCGGGTTTACGCCTGATAACACCACCTGTATGCCCTCGTTCTTGCTTATCGTACACAGGTTGGTGAGGTTGTATATGCCCGTAGAGTCTACGAACGGCACCTTACGCATGCGTATGACTCTCACCTTCGGACGGTCGCCGAAAGCCGCCATCACCTCTTCAAACTTGTTGCCGGCACCGAAGAAGTAGGGGCCGTTTATCTCGTACACCTCCACACCCTTCGGTATGAGCAGATGCTCGTTGTTTTCAAGCTTCAGGTCGGTCTCGTCGTTGGGGTCTATCTCGTCGAGAATGGCTTTCACATCAGTGGTCTCTGCCATACGCTTCATGAACAGCAGACAGGCAATGATGAGTCCCACCTCGATGGCAACGGTAAGGTCGAAGATGATGGTGAGGAAGAATGTGATGAGCAGTACCGACACGTCGCTCTTCGGATTCTTCATCAGCATGAGGCATGATCGCCAGCCGCTCATGCCGTAGCTCACAACGACCAGCACACCTGCCAGACATGCCATGGGGATGTACTGTGCCAGAGGCATGAGGAAAAGGAATATGAGCAGCAGCACGACAGCGTGTATGATGCCAGCCACAGGGGTGCGGCCGCCGTTATTGATGTTCGTCATGGTTCGCGCGATGGCTCCCGTGGCGGGAATACCGCCAAAGAGCGGTGTGCAGAGGTTGGCGATGCCCTGACCTATAAGTTCGGTGTTGGAGTCGTGGTGGTCGCCTATCACACCGTCGGCAACGGTGGCAGAGAGCAGACTCTCAATGGCGCCGAGTATGGCGATGGTGAGTGCTGGCGGCACAAGACTCTTTATCACGTCCCACGACATGGCAGGGAGTGTCGCCTCAGGCAGTTCTGAATTTATTCTGAAACGGTCGCCGATGGTTTCGATGGAGGTGATGCCACAGTAGTTTTTCAGCAGCAACGCAGCGACGGTCATGACGATAATGGCGATGAGTGAGCCCGGAATCTTCTGGCTGAAGCGCGGCGTGATGGCTATGATGACGATGCTTGCAAGACCGACGATGGTGGTCCATAGGTCTGCGGTGGAGAAATGCTGGAAATAGGCAATCCATTTCTCGATGAAGTCGGAGGGCACGGTGTCCATGGTCAGGCCAAACAGGTCTTTAATCTGTGTGGTGAATATGGTCACGGCTATACCGCTTGTGAAGCCTACGACAATGGGGTAGGGTATGTACTTTATGATGGTGCCGAGGCGGAGCAAACCAAAGAGTATGAGAAACACTCCCGCCATGAGTGTGGCGATGGTCAGTCCGCTCATGCCGAACTTCTGTATGATGCCGTATATGATGATGATGAACGCTCCTGTCGGGCCGCCTATCTGTACCTTGCTGCCGCCGAACACGGATATGATGAATCCCGCAACAATAGCGGTGATGATGCCTTTTTCTGGCGATACGCCCGAGGCAATGCCGAAGGCGATAGCGAGCGGCAGCGCCACGATGCCCACTATTATGCCAGCCATGATGTCAGAGGTGAGAGTTTTCTTGTTGTAGTTTTTCAGGCAACTGAAAAACTTTGGCTTGAATGTCAGTGCTTTCATCCTTTTTTCTTGTTATTTTGGTAAGTTTTGTTATGCTTACTTTGAATTTAGTGTTATCCTAAAAATACGTTTTCTATAAGTTTTTTTTATGTGTACCATGCAAAGGTAGGATTTTTATTTATATGGTACAAGTATAATGCTGTTTTTAGTTAAATTTGCTTATTTTTCTTTATATAGGTTAAGAAAAAGGGCGAAAAAGGGTGTGACGGCAAGTGATGAAAGCGAGATGTCGGGCGTGAAATAAGCGATGTTGTTGATTGTGGTCAAAAAAAGCAGCGATGCGTGAAGAAAGCAAAATTGCGGTTTTGCTGACGTTTTGCTATGTTTTTATCGGTTTTGCTTGCGCTAATTCTTAACGTATGTTAAAGATGTGGCGGTGTTGCCATTAGGCCCCTTTGACGTCGCCATTAGGCCGTAGTGGCGCTGTCATTACGCCCCTTTGACAATGCCAAATGGGTGCTATCATTTTGTCACTTGGGCTTGTTCGTAAAATTGGTGTGTTTGTTTCGGTTTTTGAGTGTTGCATATTCTCTTTGCCATTAGTGTCTTGTTTGTTGATGGCATAGCGATAAGGGGAGAAGTTCTGTTGCATCATGTGCGAAACTTTAATATATAATATTATAAGGTGGAAAACACTCGGAAACATTGTTGCAAACGACTGATGGCTTTGCCTCTTCTGACGAATGGGTGGTTGATAAAAATAAAGCCCCCAATCGGCTTGGACACGATTGGGGGCTGGTAAGGGTGGTTTGTGTGGCTTACTTCTTGTCTTTCAGCAGGTCGCGAATTTCTGCCAACAGTTTCTCTTCATTAGAAGGCTCTGGAGCGGGGGCGGGTGCGGAAGCGGCTTTCTGCTCCCCTTCTGCTTTGGTCTTGCGTGCCAGGCGGTTGATGCCCTTTACAAGCAGGAACACGCAGAAGGCTATAATCACAAAGTCGAAGAGGGTCTGGATGAAGCTGCCGTAGTTTATGGTGGCGGGAGCCAGCTTCTCAATACCCATGTCTACGGATGGCAGCGTGCACTTCAGATCAGAGAAGTTGACACCTCCGATAAGCCATCCTATTGGCGGCATGATGATGTCGTTGACGATTGAAGACACTATCTTGCCGAACGCGCCACCGATGATTACACCGACAGCCATATCCACGGCATTGCCTTTGACGGCAAACTCCTTGAACTCATTGATAAATTTACCCATAACGAAAAATTTAAGATATTTAATACTTTATTTGCTCACAAATTTAGAAAATATTTTGTAACTTTGCGGACGAAAAGAGTAAAAAAGTGTCTTGGGGCTGCTGTTTTTCTAAAGAAGGGGAATGGCTGCTGATGAAAAGACACGACTTTGAGCTTCAGATTATACAAGTTATAAGGTAAAATTTAACCCTTTAAAATTTATAAACAAAATGATTAAAGTAGGTATTAACGGATTTGGCCGTATCGGTCGTTTCGTATTCCGTTCTACAGTTGAGGCTGAGAACGCTAAGGAAGTACAGGTTGTAGCTATCAACGACCTTTGCCCTGTTGATTACATGGCTTACATGCTGAAGTATGACACCATGCACGGCCAGTTCGACGGCACCATCGAGGCTGACGTTGAGAAGAACGAGCTGATCGTTAACGGCAACCACATCCGCGTAACTGCAGAGCGTGATCCCGAGAACCTGAAGTGGGACGAGGTTGGTGCAGAGTATGTAGTTGAGTCTACAGGTCTGTTCCTCGCTTATGACAAGGCAGAGAAGCACCTGAAGGCTGGTGCAAAGTACGTAGTGCTTTCTGCTCCTTCAAAGGCTGACGCTAACGGCAACCAGGCTGACATGTTCGTATGCGGTGTAAACACTGACAAGTACAACGGCCAGAAGATCGTTTCTAACGCTTCTTGTACAACAAACTGCTTGGCTCCTATCGCTAAGGTTCTGAACGACAACTTCGGTATTGAGACAGGTCTTATGACAACTGTTCACTCTACAACCGCTACTCAGAAGACTGTTGACGGTCCTTCTATGAAGGATTGGCGTGGTGGCCGTGCTGCTGCTGGCAACATTATCCCTTCTTCAACAGGTGCTGCTAAGGCTGTAGGTAAGGTTATCCCCGAGCTGAACGGCAAGCTGACAGGTATCTCTATGCGCGTTCCTACTCTGGACGTTTCTGTAGTTGACCTGACTGTTAACCTGAAGAAGCCTGCTTCTAAGGAGGCTATCTGCGCTGCTATGAAGGCTGCTTCTGAGGGTGAGCTGAAGGGTGTACTGGGTTACACAGAGGACGCTGTGGTTTCTTCTGACTTCCTGGGTTGCGCTCTGACCTCTATCTTCGACGCAAACGCTGGTGTTTACCTCACAGACAACTTCGTAAAGGTTGTTTCTTGGTATGACAATGAGATTGGTTACTCACACAAGGTTGTTGAGCTTATCAAGATCATGAAGAAGCACAACGGCTAATCAATTTGCATAGACAATTTGATTGAAATATGGGTCACACGGATTTCCGTGTGGCCTTTTTTTGTCGTCTCTACGGCACGGCATGTCTGCCAGTTTGCAACGAAATTGTGACTGGGGCGTGAAAAAACTTTTATGCGGCGGTGTGTTTGGGTTTTTTTAGCTATCTTTGCAGAAGATAGGCTGCACCTCAGCAATTGAAGCGAGCTTCATTGCGTTCGGTTTGCACTATCTTTGCAAAAGATAGGCTGCGTCTTATCAATATTTTCCTGTGATATATGAAAGAACAACTGACGATAACAATACTTGGACCTACTGCCTGTGGCAAGACTACGGTGGCAACGGCTTTGGCGGCAGACATCGGCGGCGAAGTGATAAGTGCCGACTCACGACAGGTCTACTGTGGCATGGATATAGGAACGGGCAAAGACCTCGCCGACTATGTCGTTGACGGACGGCAGGTTCCTTACCATCTTATAGACATTGCGGAGCCAGGAACGAAATACAACCTGTTTGAATATCAGCGCGACTTCCACGAGGCTTATCAGAACATCTCTGCAAGAGGCGTGGTGCCGGTGATATGCGGCGGAACGGGTCTGTACATCGAGGCGGTGCTGAAGGGTTACTCGCTGTCTACGGTCCCGCAGAACGAAGAGCTGCGCTCGAGTCTGGAGGGAAAGTCGCTTGACGAGCTGACGGCGATGCTTGTTGAACTCAAGCGTCGGAATGGGTCAAACATGCACAATCGCTCCGACGTGGATTCATGTCAGCGTGCCATACGTGCCATAGAGATTGAACATCACAACCTACACAATCCGATGCCAGAGCGTGAGCTGCCGCCAGTGCCTTCGGTAGTGGTGGGCATAGACATAGACCGCGATGAGCGTCGCGCACGTATAACACGCCGTTTGCGCCAGCGTCTTGACGAGGGAATGGTTGACGAGATAAAGGGGCTTATCGACAGTGGTGTCGCTCCCGACGACCTTGTCTACTATGGTCTGGAATATAAATATGTGACGGAGTATGTCATTGGACGTATTTCTTATGACGAGATGTTCAGACAACTCGAGATTGCGATACATCAGTTTTCCAAAAGGCAGATGACGTGGTTTCGCGGAATGGAGCGTCGCGGCTTCAATATAAGCTGGATTGACTACCGCCTGCCTTTGGACGAGAAGGTGAGAGTGATAAGGCAACTCTATAATGACAAGCTAAAAAAGCAGTAATCTTATGATAACAGACAGCCGATGGGGTATAGTGTATTGCCCGAAACACGAACGATTGGGTCGTGGAAAGAAGTGGGAACGTGTGGAGAAATGTCTGCGCGAAAACAACATTGAGTTCGATTTCGTACAAAGCGAGAACAGCGGTAGTGTGGAGCGACTTGTGAAGATGCTCATAAACAATGGTTATCGCACTATCGTAATCGTGGGTGGCGACTCGGCACTCAACGATGCTGTGAACTGCCTTATGCAGGTGGAGAAGGACGTGCGCGACAGGGTGGCGCTCGGTGTCATACCACATGGCGTGATGAACGACTTCGCTCATTTCTGGGGATTGCGCGAGAACGATGTCGAACAGACCATCGCATGGCTGAAGGAACGTAGGGTCAGGAAGATTGATCTCGGCTGCATCCGTTACACAAACAAGCACGGCGAGGCTTGTCATCGCTATTTCCTCAATTGTGTCAACATCGGTCTGATTGCGGCTATAATGAATCTTAGGAAGCAGACCCACCACTTGTTGGGTTCACGCACCTTGTCGTTCCTGTTCTCGTTTGTGCTGATGATTTTTCAAAGACTTGAATATAAGATGCACCTCAAGATAAATTCGGACACGGTGAAACGAAACGTTATGACGGTCTGTGTGGGAAACGCTCATGGCTATGGACAGACGCCTAACGCGGTGCCTTATAACGGACTGCTTGACGTGTCAGTGGTTTATCATCCGGAGATGATGCAGCTCATCGAGGGGATATATCTGTTTGTGCGTGGCAAGTTCCTCAACCATCACAGCGTGCATCCATATCGCACGAAGAAAGTGGAGGTGAAGGAGGCGCATAAGGCTTTGGTTGGGGTTGACGGCAGACTGATAAAGACGCCCGTCGGACCATTCACCATCACGGTGGAACAGGAGATTGTCAACTTCCTCATACCCGAATGACGCCTGGTCTGACGGCTGCGTGTAGTGTGTGCTGGTGTGCCAGCGTTTTTCTTTCCTAAATAAAGTGTGTGATGAAAAATAATGTTGCCACGGCCGTGGGACGTTTTCTTGTGGTCTTTGCTTTCGTGTTTGCGGTGATGCTGCTCGTAAGCAAGGACTCTTATATGCATGACCTGTCCAATCATTACGATTCGGCATGGTTTTTTATGTGTGGTAAGGCGTGGGTCAACGGACTTGTTCCTTACGTAGACTTTACCGATAGCAAGGGGCCGCTGCTTTGGGCGGTCTATGCGTTGGGATACGTTATTTCACCTTATTCTTATTTAGGGGTGTTCTGGCTGTCGTGTCTGGCATGGACGGTCACGCTGTTGTTGGCGTGGCGTAGCGCTGTCGTGTTGTTGGAAAACGAACGTTCGGCGTTTGTGGCGATGACCGCTGTTGCGCTCGCTGGACTGTTGCCGCACGTTCATAACGAGACGCGTTGTGAAGATTTTGCTATGCCTTTTGTCGCTTTCGTGGTATATGCGTTGTGTTGTGCAATGTGGCGACGGGAGTGGAGCTGGACTCTTGGAGTGGGCATCGGCGTAAGTGTCGCTGCCACGGCGTTGATGAAATACAACATCACGGTCATGCTCATGCCGTTTGTTTTGTTGGCATGGGTGACGGCGTGGCGTCGTTGTGGCGAGACCGTGTCGCGTCTGTGTATGCAAGGTGCGGTGGGGGCATTAGCTGTGGCGCTGCCGTTTTTCGTCTGCTTTATGATTGAAGGCAATCTTCTTGCTTTCGTCAACGAATATCTGTTTGTTACTCTTCATACGACGGGCAACACTGGTGTGGTGGACAATACGCTACGCTCGCTCTTGTCACCAGCAGGTGTCTGTGTGGTGGGGGTGTTTGTTGTGTCGGCGTGGGCTATGGTGCGCTTGATGCCCTGCTATAAGAAGGCGGCGTTGGTGTGTAATGTGTTGTTCTTCGCTGTGTGTGCAATAAATTCCCGTTCTTATTATTTCACCATCTATTCTCCGTTTGCTGTGTTTGCAGGTGTTGCGCTTGTCGGTGCTTATAGTGTTTTTTTTACTCGCCGACGCGTAGCTTTGTTGTCTGTGTTGACGGTTGCCGCGCTGCTGGTGGGGTCTAATCTTTACTCGCATGACTTGCGAAACGTTGACAATGGCGACTTCTTTACACAGAATAATGCCATACGACGTGAGTTCTATGCTATGGAGTGTATGGTGGCGCAGGTGCCAGAGGCGCGCATGGTGTGTATGACAGGTGCCAATGTTGGAGTTTGTTCGGGGGCTTTGCCTGCCTGTAAGTACTGGGCGACGCAGTGGGGTAGCACGTCGGAGATGGACCGTCAGCAGATTGATGCGTGTGTTTCGGGGCGTGCAGACTTTGCTGTTGTGCCGTCAGCTCCGGAGTGTCGGCATATTGTTGACGAAATAAAAAGAGCAGGATGGCATGTTTATGACTTTAGCGATGGGCCGATGTCGTATATTCTTATGAGTCGAAAGCTGCTCGATGTTAGGCGTGACGCTTGCCGAATGAGCAATGTTGATGTGCTCTTGAAGCGTAGACCACAGTTTTGTAGGTAGTATAAATGCAGGCAAGCCCTGTGTCACTGTAATGTCGTGACACAGGGCTTGCCGTTTCGTATGTATGGACTATGTGGCGGTTGGCGTCATCCCATCTTTGAGATGTTTGCCAGTTCGGTTTCGTTGAGAATGGTAATCTTGCGTCTATCGATGTCGACAAGCTTCTCCGAAGCAAAGGCGGAGAGGGTGCGTATGGCGTTGCTGGTAGTCATGTTGGAGAAGCATGCGAGGTCTTCACGGCTCATGCTTAGACACACAGCACCTTTCGTCGACTCTGTACCATATTCGTCTTTGAGCATGAGAAGGGTTTCTGCCAGTCTTCCACGTATGTGCTTTTGGGTGAGGTTCACGATGCGTTCGTCAGACCCACCGAGTATCTTTGCAAGGTGTCTTAGGATAAACATGGCAACGCTCGTGTTCTCGGAGGCTAATGTTTCGACAAAGGGGAGCGGGATTTGGGCAATGACTGTCGGTTCAAAGGCAATGCTGTTGGTTTTGTAATGCTCATTGGCGAAGAATGCTCGAAATGCAAAAAACTCTTTCGGCTTCACTATACGCAATATCTGTCGACGGCTGCCGGCGGTCACTCCGTCTTTGTAGATCTTCGCTTTACCAGAGATTATGTACATCATGGTGGTCGGTGTGCCATGATCGCTGTAGATTAACTCTCCTTTCTTGTATTGCTTAATGGTCAGATTTTTGGATAGGTCGGAGATTTGTTTGTCCGATAAGGGAGCCCACATCTCTGCTATTTCTGCTACAATTTCTGACTTCTTCAGGTTTTTTGTTTGGCTCATTTGCTATCGTTTAGATGTCTTGTGCAGAGCCGTCTTTGGTGCGGCGTGTCTGCAACTGGTATTGAAACTCCATTATATTATATCTGCAAATATAGCGCTTTTAATTTTGTCGTGAAACTTTTTGACGCTTTTTCTGCCGCTAATATTGCAAAAGTATGAATTTTAAAAAATAAACTTGTTATTATTTTGTGAGTATATAAAAAATTACTAACTTTGAATTTGTAAGGCGATACCGGTAGCAGTCCGGTCTCAACCTAAATAAACTTTTTGATAAATTACTTAACGCCTTAAAAATAAACTATGAGTTATCTGCGATTTGAAAAAGCTCTGATGACCAATTTGGAAGAATCGTTGCCAAGAGAGCTGTTGCGCACTAATCGTTCTGGAGCATATTCGTGCTCTACTATTGTTGATTGCAACACTCGTAAATACCACGGTTTGCTCGTCGTGCCTGTGCCAGAATTGGACGATGACAATCACGTGTTGCTGTCGTCACTGGATGTGACTGTCGTGCAGCATGGTGCCGAATTCAACCTTGGACTACACAAATATCAGGGCAACAATTACAGCCCCAAGGGACACAAATATATTAGAGAGTTTGACTGTGACAAGGTCCCGACCACAGTCTACCGCGTTGGTGGAGTGGTGCTAAAGAAGGAAGTCGTGTTCCAACATTATGAGGACCGCATTCTTATCCGTTACACTCTCGTTGACGCCCATTCCGCAACAAAACTGCTGTTCCGCCCGTTTCTGGCGTTCCGTAGCGTGAGACAGTTTACTCACGAAAACTCCGTGGCTTCACGAGATTATAAGGACGTAGAGAACGGTATAAGCACTTGCATGTATGCCGGCTACCCCGATTTGTATATGCAGTTTAGCAAAAAGGCGGACTTTCACTTCACTCCGGACTGGTATCGTGGCGTAGAATATACGAAAGAGCAGGAGCGAGGCTATGCCTCTAACGAAGATCTTTATGTGCCAGGCTATTTTGAGGTGGATATAAAGAAAGGTGAAAGCGTCGTGTTCTCGGCTTCAACATCTCCTTGTAAGACTGGTGGATTGAAGCGTCTGTTCCAGGCAGAGGCTGACGAACGTAGTCCGCGCGACAACTTCTTCCATTGTCTTGTGAACGCAGCACACCAGTTCCATAAGCGCACAAGCAAGGACGAACGCTACCTGTTGGCTGGCTATCCTTGGTTTAAGTGCCGTGCCCGTGACACGTTTATTGCCCTGCCGGGCCTCACACTATCCATTGAAGAGCAAGACTACTTTGAACTTGTGATGAAAACAGCGGAGCGTGCCTTACGCGAATTTATGGAAGGACGTCCGCTTACAGGAAAGATTGTAGAGATAGAGCAGCCAGATGTCATGCTGTGGGCTATATGGGCGATACAGCAATATGACAAACATGCGGGCAGAGAGAAGTGCTGCAGCATGTACGGTAAGCTACTTAAAGACATTGTTTACTTCATACTTGACGGCAAACATCCTAACCTTGAGGTAAAGGAGAACGGTCTTGTTTACACCGAAGGACGTGACAAGGCAGTGACATGGATGAACTCTACCGTAAACGGAAGCCCCGTTGTTCCGCGTACCGGTTACATTGTGGAGTTCAACGCCTTATGGTATAATGCTCTCAGATATTGCTCATGCGTAGCTGCTGACATGGGCAACCACGTCGCATCTGCCGATATGGAGCGCAGGGCAGACCTGTGCCGCGCCTCTTTTGTGGGCACATTCCTCAACCAATATGGCTATCTTTTCGACTACGTGGGTGGAGAAACCGCCGACTGGAGCGTGCGTCCGAACATGATATTCGCCGTTGCACTCGACTACTCACCGCTTGACCCGGCACAGCAGAAGAGCGTGCTCGACATGTGTACACGTGAGCTTCTCACGCCGAAGGGACTGCGTTCGCTGTCGCCGAACAGTACAGGCTATAACCCGATGTACGTTGGTCCGCAGACACAACGCGACTATGCTTACCACCAGGGCACAGCTTGGCCATGGCTTGGCGGATTCTACATGGAGGCATGTCTGCGTGTTTACAAACGCACACGTTTGAGTTTCATACAGCGTCAGATGGTAGGATATGAAGATGAGATGGTGAATCACTGCATCGGCACTATCCCTGAACTGTTTGACGGCAATCCGCCGTTCTGCGGACGCGGTGGCATTTCGTTTGCCATCAATGTGGCAGAGGTGCTGCGTACGCTTGAGTTGCTCGAAAAAATCAAATATTAAAACAAAGGAGGACAATAATCATGAAAGTACTTATGTTCGGATGGGAGTATCCTCCTCATGTATATGGTGGACTTGCTACCGCTAACTTTGGCATCTCACAGGGACTTCATGCACAGGGGGACGTAGAGACTGTATTGTGTCTGCCGCGTCCGTTTGGTGACGAAGACCGTAGTGCGTGCCGTATAGTGGCCATGAACTGCGTGCCTATTGCATGGCGTGACGTCGACCATGACTACGTGAAGAACCGCATATCTAAGGTTA
>JALEVZ010000069.1 GCA_022788105.1 Prevotella sp.
CTGGAGTGTCGGGCTCAGGAAAATCGTCTTTGGCCTTCGACACACTCTATGCTGAAGGACAACGAAGATATGTAGAGTCGCTGTCTTCATATGCAAGGCAGTTTTTAGGACGTCTGAGTAAGCCCGAGTGCGACTTTATAAAAGGCTTGCCCCCTGCCATTGCCATAGAACAGAAGGTCAATTCAAGGAACCCGCGAAGCACGGTGGGCACAAGCACAGAGATATATGAGTATCTTAGACTGCTCTTCGCACGAATAGGAAAAACATTCTCACCTATAAGTGGAGAGGAGGTAAAGGTAAACAACACCGAAGATTTGCTTAATTGCACGTTCAACTATTCGGACGGCACTAAGTTTGCCGTCCTTGCTCCGCTACATGTCATCGAAGGACGAACGCTGGCTAAGCAGCTGGAGATGGATCTGCAACAAGGCTATGCGCGTATATGGGCGAACGGAGAGTTTTTGCGCATTGACGATTTGCTTGAAGATCAGGCAAAAATAGACACTCTTGACCCACACGACATCTACTTGCTTATAGACCGCATGTCGGTGAGCCATGAAAAAGATAGCATATCACGACTGCTCGACTCTGCTGAGACAGCGTTCTTTGAGGGTGACGGTACTTGCCGATTGGTCTTCCTTCCATCAAACATCGTATATGATTTCTCTACTCGTTTCGAGGCCGACGGCATTGTGTTTGAGAAGCCTAGCGACAACATGTTCTCTTTTAACTCACCTCTCGGAGCATGTCCTGAGTGTGAGGGCTTCGGCATGGTTATGGGTATAGACGAGAAACTGGTCATTCCAAACACCTCCCTTAGTGTCTACGATGGCTGCGTGCAATGCTGGCATGGCGAGAAGATGGGAGAATGGAAAAATGAATTCTGCCGCAGAGCACCAAAAGATAAGTTTCCGATCTTTGAACCTTACTATAACCTCACGCAGAAACAGAAGGACATGCTGTGGCATGGTCTACCGTCAGACCGCGAGAAGATAGGCATAGACAGGTTCTTTGAAATGGTTAAAGACAACCAATATAAGATTCAATATAGGGTTATGATGAGCCGCTATCGCGGACGCACAGTATGCCCTGTATGTCATGGCACACGTCTGAAGAAGGAAGCCACATGGGTAAAAGTGGGTGGAAAAAGCATCTGCGACCTTGTAGAGATGCCAATTAACAACCTTCAACAATGGTTTAAAGAGCTACAGCTGGACGAGCACGACAGCACCATAGCCAAGCGTCTGCTAACAGAGATAAATAACCGTCTGGGCTTTATGGTGGAGGTAGGTTTGGGATATCTCACGCTTAACCGTCTATCCAACTCGCTCAGTGGCGGCGAGAGTCAGCGCATAAATCTTACCACATCACTTGGCAGCTCATTGGTTGGCTCACTATATGTGCTCGATGAGCCAAGCATCGGTCTGCATAGTAGAGATACAGACAGGCTCATACATGTTCTTAAAGAACTGCGCGACATTGGTAACACCGTGGTCGTGGTGGAACATGACGAAGACATTTTGCGGGCTGCCGACTGGTTAATAGACGTTGGCCCCGATGCAGGACGTCTGGGAGGAGAAATTGTTTATGAAGGCTCACTGGACGATGTAGCAAAAGAAACTTCTCCAAAGAGCCACACCGTAAACTATCTTAACGGACATGAGCATATAAGCATGCCCTTGTCACGACGGGCCTGGAACCAAGCCATAGAGCTGAAAGGGGCACGAATGAACAACCTTAAAGGCATTGACGTAAAAATTCCTCTTAACATAATGACCGTTGTGACGGGTGTCAGCGGCTCAGGAAAGTCGTCTCTTATAAAGGGCATTCTTTACCCTGCCCTAAAACGCCGACTTGATGAGGTGGCAGAGATACCTGGTGAATACTCGTCAATGGAGGGTGATTGGCAAGCCATTCAGCATGTGGAGATGGTGGACCAAAACCCCATCGGCAAGAGCACACGCTCAAACCCCGCCACCTATGTAAAAGCTTACGATGCCATAAGACAGCTTTATGCTGACCAGCCTCTGGCTAAGCAGATGGGATTCACGGCACAATATTTCTCTTTCAATGCCGAGGGAGGACGATGCGAAGAGTGTAAAGGTGCAGGAGTGATAACCGTAGAGATGCAGTTTATGGCGGATCTTGTACTCGAATGTGAGGTGTGTCACGGCAAACGCTTTAAGAAAGACGTACTGGAGGTTATGTTCCATGGCAAAAACATTTATGACGTGTTAGAGATGACGGTATCTGAAGCTATTGAGTTTTTCAGCAAATATGAACAGAAGACTATAGTGGACCGACTGAGACCGCTTGAAGAGGTGGGACTGGGTTACATAAAACTAGGACAGAGCTCCTCAACGCTATCAGGAGGTGAGAACCAACGCGTAAAACTGGCCTATTTCATAGGACAGGAACGACAGACCCCTACCCTTTTCATCTTTGACGAGCCAACAACGGGTCTACATTTCCACGACATACAGCGTCTGCTGGCAGCCTTCAATGCTCTTATTAAAAGAGGACATACAGTAGTTATCATTGAACACAATCTCGACGTTGCTAAAAACGCCGACTATATAATTGACCTCGGACCTGAAGGTGGCAACAAAGGCGGCTACGTCGTATGCTGCGGCACACCGGAAGAGATATGCAATTGTGAAGAAAGCTACACAGCAGAATATCTGAAAGAGAAACTGGAGGAAAAACAGTAAGAAGAGCCTAAAAGCTATCTTCAGCAGAGGAAACAAGTAAGGCAGCATACAGAACAAGAAGAATCTGTATGCTGTCTTTTTTTATTTCTTGACCTTTCGGTTTTCGAGAAAGAAGCCCAGCTTATATAGTTTGAACAACAACAGACTCGGCTTTGACCCTGTAAGGTTACGCTTTTCTTTGTTCTTCATAATTCTATGCCACAATCTGAACAGAGACAAAGGGATATAACGACCAAGAGTAGTCACTTTTGTCTTAAGATTTGAGTAGCCTTCAAGATCTTGCTCAAAACGACAAAGGGTAAGGATAGCTTCTTCTGTCTTTTTCACGAACACAGAGTTTGACTCAAATTCATTTATAAGCACAGGGTTGTCTATATGTGTAACCTCGATACCACTCTCTGCAAGACGCTTGCCAAACAGAACATCCTCATAACCGTAAGCTTTAAAACGGGAATCGAATGGATGAGCCTCCATGATGTCGCGACGGGCATATAAATTACAAACGCTTATCTCTTGGTTGGGACGGAGCTGACGAAAAGTCGCCCGGTGCGAAGGTTCTGCCTTCTTCTCATAAATATAGCGAAGGTTGCCTTTCAAATTTTCTGTATAACCTTCAGTTCTTACATTTTCACTCTTGGCACCTTCATATTGTATATTCTCAACATTTATTTCATCATTTTTAGCCTCGTTATCAACCATGGCTAAACCTTCACCACCTATACGCGTTCCACCATAAACAACATCGGCGGTTGATGTAGCATATTTGTAGAGATAATTGTCATCACACAAGAAAAGGTCGCTGTCAACAAGTAGCACATAATCACCACGGCTTTCTGATATGAGCACATTCCTTATCTGAGCACGCCCCACATTTTGTTCCATCCTTAAATAGCGACAATGGAGCATGTCGCCGATGACACGGTTGGCGTCGATACAAGCAGCATCGGTAGAACAATCATCAGCAACAATTATCTCATAACGAAACGGTTTGTCTAATTTACCCCTAAGGGCATCGGCCTGACGCTGTAAGACTTGAACCAATGACACACAAACGTTGTTATAAGAAGGGAGAAGAATGGACAAATCTATATGGGTCATAGTCGTCGTTTTTTACTATTTCAGTTCATACACGCCTTGTGGATTCTTGCGACGCAGAACCTCTACATAACCATTATCAACCTTCATGCCACCTTTTAGCAAAATGTCTTGAACAGTCTTAAGTGCAAGGTCTGGATGATTGTTCTCCTCGCTAAGGTGACAAAGCCACACATGCTTGAGACGTGGCTTGGCATTCTCCAAAACAGTCTGACCACACAGGCTGTTGTTCATGTGGCCCGTTCCACAGGTTATACGGCGTTTTAAATATTCAGGATAATTGCCACGCATAAGCATCTCAACATCATGATTGGCCTCTATAACCAGATAGTCGGAACTTGCCACCACTTGTTTCAGCTCGTCCGTAACATGTCCCACATCGGTCATTATGCTAAACACGACACCCTCATGCTCCACCTGATAGCACACATTGTCTGTGCTATCGTGGGGCACATGCCATGCTGTAACAGTAAACTCACCGACCTGAAATTTCTCGCCTGTTTTTATATAATGCTTGTGCTCTGCTGCAATTTTCTTCTTCACACAATAGTTGCGGTCTATACCGGCATGAACGTTTTGCGTGGAATAGACATCCAGTTCGTAATCGTTGGATATGCTTCCTACAGACTTTATATGGTCGGCATGGTCGTGGGTTATGAGCACATATTTCAGATTCTTAAACGACAGTCCGTATTGGTTTAAATACTTTTTCAGCGTTCGTACACCTACTCCCGCATCGATAATCAATCCCTCCGTGTCGTTATATAGATAATAGCAATTTCCACTACTGCCACTGCCAAATGAAATAAATTTCAGCATTTTCGTTATTATTGTTTAATACAAAATTATAAAAAAAGCATGGATAATACAAGAGAAACGCTATTCTTTATTTAACACTTCTCCGTCATCACATCGAAACGGGAGTGCCACCAGCACTTTTTCATTGCACAAAAAAAGCATAGCTACTGCTGTTTCGCAAGACTACCGTCATATGAAGACGCACTCACGAAATGGCAGCGGCTATGCCATACCTTTTTAATATAGAAGCGGAGCGGTTATCTAACAACCACCTTCTTGCCTCCGTTGATATATATACCCTTCTGAGTGGGCATGTCGTTGAGACGTCTACCCTGCAGGTCATACCATCCATCAGACTGGATGTTGTCTGCTTCTACAGACTCAATGCCTGATGGAACGATTTCACTTGTTACATTTTTCACCAGATAGTGTCCTGCTGCATCCTTCTCAGCAGTAACCTCCAGATAAGTGTCCTTGTCCAAATCGTAGGTATCGGCGGTCTGAGGCGCGCCTTCTTTAGTGCTGAACACGAGCGACAACATATATCCGCGCTTCGTCATGCGGTAGGTCTTGTAATACCACTTCTTGCCATTTATGGTCTTGGTTGCAGTCACTACATCACCAGGCCATTTCTTTGTGTTACAGAAGTTTACGTTGGCGTCGGCTTCCCATGCCCAGAAGTTCACCTTGCTCCATCCCACTTTGTCGACGTTGACATATACATTCACGTCAAACGGAACGAATGCTTCGGGAACCGTAACATTGTAGGTGCGTGTCACAACATCAGACACTGTAGAGCCGACGAGCAGTCCCACCTTGAGTGTTGTGGTGCCTGTGGTGATGTCGATGGTTGTACCGCTTGCCACCTTGCGGCTTGCAGTAGTAGGCTCTTTGCCGTCGGTGGTGTAGACAAGTTGTGCGCCAGACTTGTTGCTGACAGCTACTAAGCGCGCCTTCTGTGCCTTCTCATACGTGCCAGAGGGCAGGTCTACCCATGCCACGTTGCTGTTGTTGCTAAGCATGTAGCGGTAACGATAACCCTTAATAATCTCTGTGTAACCTGAAGGCACAGCCATGCTGTTGGCCTTGGGACCCATAACAGCCAGCAGAGTGCCGCGTGTGCCAGTAGTGGTCAGTGCGTTGTACTGTGTGCCAGTGTAGGCATTGAACGTTGTGTTGCTGGTATTTGTGACGCCTGCGATGTGGCGGGCGTTTATCATCATCTTAATGTCGGCAGGATAGTCAAGCCAATGCTTGTAGAACACGCAAGGTGTGCCACATGAAGCCAATATGAATGCGTTGGCAGCAAGGGTATCCTTACGGATGGGGTCTTGCTGCTCGCTGCTTGAACGATACTCCGTGTCGTGGTTCTCCACGAAGCTGACAGCATACTGCTTATACGAAGCGTCGCTTACAAGTCCGTCTTTAGTCCTTCCGCTCCATATGCCGTTGATAGCGTCGCGCACAGCATAGCGAATCGGGAAATCGAATGCAGCAGAAGTAATCTGACCGCTCACCTTTGTAGCATTAATCCAGTTCTTCACCGTATTGACATTGCCATCCCAATACTCGCCTACTGAGAACGCAGGTCTTACGGCAGCATTGTAGATGCCTGTGAATTTGCCAGCATAGCCCTTCACCATGTCGTAGCGAAATCCAGCATACCCCATGTCCTTGAGCAACATATTGAGATAAGCCTTAACCACCTTCTGCACGTTGCTGCTGTAGTGGTCGAGGTCGCGCATGCCGTCCCAGTCTTCGCCCGAATCGCCTTTGTTGCTGAGGCTCACTTTGGGCGTCTGCTTATTTGCCCACGTCAAGGCCTTACCTTTATCGTCGTTGGCACAGACGTCGGTAGAGAACATCTCATAGGTCACGCCATTATAAGTCTCGACGGGAAAATCGGTCCAACTATTCAGCGTGCCACGATGGTTGATAACCACATCAGCAATAGTGCCTATGCCCTTGCTTTTGAATGTAGTTATCATAGAGCGCAGTTCCTCTTCTGTACCGAAAGAGCTGTTGTAGTTGGTAAACCAATAAAGGTCGTCGTATCCCATAGACTTACCACTGCCACAGTTGCCACTCTGCGGAATCCATACTAAGCTGAAATAAGGAGCCATGTCGTCGGCCTGCGCCTTAAGTTTGGTCCACTGCGAAGCGCGGAAGGAGTCCCAATAGAAGCCTTGCAGCATCACGCCATCGTAGTTGGCTGGCCATCCCTGCGCAAACGAGTTCGTCGTTGCCATAACAATGGCAACAATGGTTAAGAAAAATTTCTTCATATTCAGGATTTTAGTTGTTTTTTGTCATTAGCTTTTTTAACGAGCCAAAGTTACAACTAAATCCTTAATGAGTATGATAAATAAAAACAAATCATGCAAACGATTTGCGCAATCGTTTGCATGATATAATATTAGTCGTTACAAACAATCTTACGATGATTGTTAATGTAGACATTGCGTTTGCCAGGTTTGTCCACCTTCTTGCCATCAAGCGTGTACCATGCCGCGTCTTTAGCAGCTGCCTTGTCTGTCGTGACGTGGCTAATAGCAGTCGGATCGTTTACGAAGTTTTTCAGTTCGTATAGTGCAGACGTCGCCTTACCTGTACGGCTGTCGAAAAGCGGAGCGTTGTACCAGCTTTCGCTCAGCTTCGAGTCTTTGGCGTTGTACTCCATCCACCACCAGAAGAGTCCGTTCACGTTCTTGTGTTTGTTCAGCATGGCTATGACATCGGCGGTCATTGTCTTCTGTCCTTCGTCCGAATAGGCATATTTGCTGAAGTAGTTCGGGTACTTGTAAGTGGTGCCTGGTACCTCCCAAGCATAAGGATAGCCAAACTCCACCACCATGATGTCTTTGTCGGCATAGTCGCGCTCCAACACCTTTATGGCGCCTTCGAGTTCGGAAATGGTACCGTGGAAATAAGGATAGTAGCTCAAGCCGATGATGTCGTAGTCTACGTCGGCAGCCTTCATCTTCTTATAGAAGTTGCTTAGGGCAGCATAGTTTCTGTTATCATTCTGCTGCGACACAGATGTGCGTTCGGTATGGATAATAATCTTTGCCTGCGGACACTCCTCACGACAAGCCTTTATCGCCTGTTTAAGCAGGTTTGTGAAACGCGTCCAGTTGGCAGCAGGCGATGACGGCCAGCAACGGTTTGTGCCGTTGTTGCTTGCACCGACAGCGGCTCTTGTGCCCCAAAGCATGCCATAGCTTATCTCGTTGCCTGTCTGAATCATGTCTGGCTCTGCACTGGCAGCCTTCATCTGCTGAAGCACGTCTTTGGTGTAGTCGTAAAGTTTCTGTTGCAGCTCCGCGTCAGACAGCTTTGCCCAGTCGGTAGGAGTCCACTGCTTGCCTGGGTCTGCCCATGTGTCGCTATAGTGGAAGTCGAGCATGAGTTTGAAGCCAGCGTCTTTGATGCGTTTGCCGAGCGTCTTAACATATTCAATGTCTTGACACACGTTTACGTCTTTGTCCACTCCCGTGTTCTTATCTGGACTCACGAACAGACGGAGGCGCATGGCGTTCATGCCCTCTTGCTTGAAGAAGTCAAGCGGAGCGGCTATCGTGGCGCCGTCTTTGTCATAATACTTGGCTTTCGCCTGCTCATACTTAGGAAGAAGCGAGATGTCTCCTCCGACATATTTCTGTGCAGAAGCACCCATGAAGCAGATGCCCAATAAAGCAATTAATAATGTATGTTTCATATTGTTCAGTATTTTCGAGTGCGACGGCGGAGAATATCGGTCACTCCACCTACACATTGTTAAACCAAAAGATATCGGTCACTCCACCTACACATTGTTAAACCAAAAAGAAGAGACACCTCCGTCACGGAAAGCGTCTCTCCTAAATCGAACTATGAATTAAAATGTTTTATTGTTTATTTCACAGGAGTAACAGTTACTGTGTAAGGCAGCTTCGAAATGTCGAGGCGCACCTTATATTTACCAGCACCCGGTGTAGCAAAGTTGCCACCATTGAATACCAAGTTATCAAACGAACCGCCTAAGTTAGCTGTCCATTCGTTGTTGGCACGGAACTTCCACTCACCATTTTCGGCAAATTTTATGTCTGCTTCCCATACGAGAGACTTGTCGTCAACGGGCTGCAGAGGTGTAGAAGCGTCCCAGCCATCAGGTGTAGCATCGCCTGCTACGCCGATAGTGTTCACCTTGTAAAGCTCGTATGTGAGCGCAGCGACGTTGGCTTTACACCAGTACAGACCTGTCTCGGCAGGGGTAATGTCGCCAGCACCTTCATCAGTACTAAGCACACCATCGTTAGAATAGCCATATTTAGTATGTTTCCAGTCAGGAGCATTGGTAAACTTGAAGCCACCTGCGTCGAGATAAGCATAGCCCATGTAGTCCTGATAGTTTTCTGTGTAGAGCTTCTGCGAGCTGAGATGATCCCATCCATTTGCCACACCCGGTGTGTAAAGGTTTTCAGCAGCGGGAGTGAATGAGTAGGTTCCTTCCTCCATATTGATGGTAAGCAACAGGTCACCAGCCTCCTTTAGACAGCCTGCGCCACAGTCAGTGTCAGCAGTGCGTGCCACGAGTATACCTTCTGTCTTTTCTGAACCGTTCACGGCAACACCGTAAGCAGCGTTATCAGCAGAAACCCAGTCACCATTTTTGAATGTAGACTCAGGAACAATCTTCCACCACCAACCGTCAGCTGCAGCCTCAGGGCTGATGCTAACCTTTTTGGTGAACACAGGATTGTCGTAAGGATCGCCAGTGTGGTCGAGTTTGACGGCTGTAGCCACTGACCAACCGTTGATGGTTCCGAGCAGATAGTAGTTCTCTTCAATCACTACGCTGCTGGGATAAGGAGTAACGTTAACCTTTGTAGCACCGATGTATGTGTCGGGGTCGCCAACACGTACGGTAGAGGTTGCGTCCTTCACGATATATGCTGCAAAGCGCACGAAGATGTCTTTTGCCTTCGGGCTGCGTCCAATAGTATTGAGATAAGCCTCTTCAAAATCAGAAGCCTTTACCAATGCCACGTCAGAGTCTTTCTCACATTTTAATGTACCGAACTTATCGAAATTCTCTGACTTGCTGAACTGCATTTCGTACTCTATCTGACTGCCGGCAGGAAGGTTCTTGACAGCCTCTTTAAAGAGTCTCACCTTGTTGTCGGTCATATATGCTTCCTGCAGATTAATAGCCTCGGGGAGCATGGTTGTCAGCGCGATGTCGTCGACAGCGATGAGCGCCTCCTGGGGATTTTTCTGCGGAGCGGCCTCCGTCCAATCGTCTTCGCACGAAGCGAAGATGAGAGAAAGAAGTGCCATAAGTGATATTGTTAGTTTTTTCATAATACTTTCACTTTTGACGTTTCAATTGATGCAATTATTTTTTCTGGAAAGTCACCTTGCCTGTTTTAGTGTTTACGGTGATGGCAACCTTAGCGTCTTCAGCCCAATCGGCAATCTGCCAAGAACCCTTGCCATCGACAGCGGGACCAGTATAGAGACCGTCTGTCAACTCTATGTCGACGGGAGCGTCGTCGGCCTGTGAACCGTAAGAGGCATCGTCCCAACCAGTGAGCTCCTTGTAGAAGCGGAACTGGAACTTTTCAGCAGGAATGGTGAAAGTGCCGGTATAGATGCCGTCGCCCGCCATGTCGTAGAGTTTCCAGTCTTCGTAGTGAGCGGCATTGTCGCTGGTAGGACCAGCCCATCCCTCGGGAGCACCCACGAGATAGATGAACGCCTTATCGCTAACGTCTACTCCACCAGCCTCAAACTTAACGCTCATCTTAGATGGGTCTGCCATGTTGACAGTGATCTTCACGCTACCACCTTCCCAATCGGGCAAATTGTAGCTTCCCTTACCCTTAACAATGGGGCCACTGTAGATGCCGTCTGTCATGGTGATGTCCAAAGGACTGTCTGCTTCCTGGCTTCCGTAAGAATCGTTATCCCAACCTGTGAGTGCAGTGTAGAAACGGAACATGAAGCTACCTGCAGGAATTTCGAACACACCAGAGTAGATTTTGCTGCCGATTGCGTTCTTGCTCTCGTACAGACGCCAGTCACTGTAATGCTCCTTATTAGCTTCGGTAGGACCGCTCCAGCCTTCAGGTGCACCAACCAGATAGATGTAACCCGGCAGACGCAGAGCGAAGTAACCTTTCACCTTCTCCATAGCAACCGGATTTGAGACAATGGATGTCTCCTCCATCTTCAGAATCTGAGCTCTAACACGGAAGAACACCTTACGTGCTGCCTCATCAGTGTAACTATCTTCGTCTTCGATGCCACGCAGTTTGCAGATAGCCTCAGCAATCTGGCTGCACTTCACGTTCATGTTACAAGAGTTGAACGCGTCGCCAAGCTCTTCATATTCAGCGAAAGACTCGTCAAGAGACACCTGCATGTGGTAGTCTGCCGAAGCAGCAAAGCCGTAGTCGGGCTGTGAGCAGGTGAAGTTGACCGTACCTGCTTCCTTGTCAGCGCCGAGGTCGACATACTGGTTAGCTGTTGCAGGTGTGTTCAAAACGAACTTGGTCGGAGTCTTAAGCACTGGATTCTCTTCTTCCAGACCGGTGCAAGACGCTGTGGCAAGCACCATTCCGAGAAGGCTGAACAGTATATAACTTATTTTTTTCATTGCTTAATCGATTTTAAAATTGATTGATGCTTAATAGTTCGGGTTCTGCTTGAAGTCAGGCTGAGCCGAGATAACAGAAGCAGGAATCGGGAACAGATTCATATATTCGGGAATGGCTGCACCCTCGGCAACGTTTGCCTTCCATGACCAGTTGTACTTGTTTCCGGTAAAGAGTCCGAAACGGATGAGGTCTGTGCGGCGCACATTCTCCCAATACAGCTCACGGCAACGCTCGTCAATCATGTTCTGCTCGTTGAGGTCGGCAGCTGTCCACTTAGAGACGCCAGCACGCTCACGTACATAGTTGGCATATTCCAAGCCCTTTGCATGGTCTGCACTACCGCGCATTGCGCACTCAGCATACATCAGATAAACGTCTGCCAGACGGATGAGGGGAAGGTCGGTGTTGGGGAACTTTGTGATTTCGCCCACCTTGAAGTTGCCGTCACCATCGCGCAGCAGGTTGGTGAACTTCACAACGCCATAACCATCGGTGAAAGAAGAGAAGGTCTTGTTCTCCTTCTTGAAGCCGTCTTCCTCTTTCTTCCACATAGACCAACGCACGTCATTAGGTTCTGCAGCAAACTTGTCTGCGAACTCAGAAGTAGCGTGCATACAGCCCCACTGCTGGTTCAGACCGTAGTCTTCGCAGTTCATGTAAGCATTGTTGTCTGCCCATGTCAGGTTGTTGGTGCCTGCGCAGCAGAGGAATGTGGTGCCACCATACGGTGTGATTTCAATGGCGTCGTAGGGAATACCCCACAAGATTTCGTTCACGTCATTGCCACCAGGCATGTAAGCATCGTTGTCACCGCAGAACAAGTAGAGATAGTGGTCAGCAAGACCTGAACCCTGGAAACCTGAACCCTTGTGACGAGCAATGATGCTCTCGCAGTGCTGAGCACACTTGTCGTAAGCGGGAGTGCCTACATACACATTAGCATTAAGGTACAGACGTGCCAAGAGAGCCTCTACACCGTCTTTGCCTACGCGACCGTAGTGAGGTGTAGCGTCAGACATGTTTGCCACGATGTCTTCCAGCTCTGCTGCCAGCCAATCGTAGAGTTCTTTGCGTGACTTCTGCTCAGGAGCAGTACCAGCAGCGTCGTCTTCTGTGATGAAGCCGCCCTGTCCGAACAGGTCGATCACGTTATAATAGCTCATGGCACGCAGCGCGCGAGCCTCGAGAGCCAACTCTGCATAACTGTCCTTACCCTTTACCAGACGCAGGAAGTCGTTGCAGACAGCGATGTGTACATAGAGACGGCTGTATGTACCGAAGATGTTGACATTACCCTTACTCCATGTGTTGGTGTTGAGGTCGAACACGCCTTCGTCAGCCCATATCCACTTTGTCTCGTCAGTTGGGAACTCGTTGAGCATGAAGAGCGCACGGGTGTACTGACCAGTACCGCCGTCAAGACCCGAAATGTCTGAGGCGCCGTCAGGTCCATACTGTCCTGACACAGCCATTGTAGAATAGCATTTGGCAAGAACTGCCTCATAAGTTTCTTCTGTAAGGTTGCCAGCTGTGGTGGTGTTCGGGTCGTTGGGCTCGAGGTCCAAATCGCCGATACATGACGTTGTAGACAAAGTCACGCCAGCAAGCAATGCAGAAACGATGATGCTTTTATATGATTTCATATTATTGTCTTATTTATATAATGTTAGACGCTTATAGATGTTTTAGAAGCTTGCCACCAGACCAACGGTGAAGGTGGTTGAATGCGGATATACATCCTTGTCGATACCGCTTGAAACTTCTGGGTCAAGACCCTTGTACTTTGTTATCACGAACGGGTTCTGAACTGCTCCGTAGAGACGCAGACGCATCTTGTTGTCGAACAGGTTAGGCCAAGTGTGACCCAAAGAGATGTTGTCACAACGCAGGAAGCTGGCATTACGCAACCAGTAGTCACTTCTATAGGTACCTACCGACGGGTTTACAGTACCAGAGAAGTAATAGTCTGTCAAGATACGGTTGTTGACCTTACCATTCTTCCAGCAGTCGTCGATAACAGAGTTGTCAGCAATAGCGTTGGCATATACATAGTTGCCGAGGCTTGCACGCAGTGAGATGCCGAAGTCCCAGTTCTTCCAGTTCACAGTAGAAGAGAAGCCCATTGTGACCTTCGGGTCTTTGCTGCGGCAGATGCGGCGGTCGTCATCGTTGATTACGCCGTCACCGTTCTGGTCTACATAAACACCCTCAACAGGCTTGCCTGCAGCGTCATAAACCTGCTCATAGAGGTAGAATGAGTAAGCGGGATGACCAACGGCGTGAACCTGACAGGTTGAACCTGTAGGACCAGAGATGCCACCAATCGGTACATACGAGCCATCGTTGTTAAGCTTTGTAATCTCGTTCTTGTTGTAAGCCACGTTGTAGCTTGCTGTCCAAGTGAGGTCCTTAGTAACGATAGGACGAGCTGTGATGGTGAACTCGACACCCTTGTTCTCCAATGTACCAATGTTCTGGTCCATCATGTTGGTTGTAGACGAGCCACTGGGCACAGACACATAACTCAACAGGTCTTTAGACTTGCGAATATAGCCATCGATGCTGGCAGTAATGCGGTTGTCGAGGAATCCGAAGTCTAAGCCTGCCTCCCATGTTGTGGTCTCCTCCCACTTGATGTTGGGATCGTAACCAGTAGGATACATGGTTGAGATGTAGCCGTTGCCAGAGAGTGACGGATATTTAGAACCCTGTACTGAAGCCACGTATGTTGCGAGGTAGGGATAGTAACTACCTATGTCTTGCTGACCAGTAACACCCCAGCTCAAGCGCAACTTCAATTCGTTCATAACCTCTTTTGCTTTCTTCATCCACGGCTCATCGCTGATCTTCCAAGCAAGAGCTGCAGCTGGGAATACGCCCCAACGATTGTCTTTGCTGAAACGTGAAGAAGCATCGCCACGGAGAGTGAATGTAAGGAGGTAGCGCTCCATCAATGTGTAGTTAAAGCGTCCGAAGAAAGACAGCAACTGCAGGTGGTTAGCCCACTTTGTCTTAGCAGGGTCGGTATCGGTTGTGCCCAGACGCTGTGTACCTGTGTTAAGAGTGTAGGTTCCGTCAGCATTGAGTACAGGCGAGCTGAAACCGTCGCTTGTAAACACAGTACCGTTGTTGTCGCCATCGCTGTAGAAGTGCTGCCAAGAATAACCGGCTGTCACATCAAAGAACGACTTGATGCTCTCCACATTCTTCTGATAGTTCATGTAGAAGTCGAGCAGAGTGTTGCTCTTGAACTGCTCAATATGCTGATAAGTTCCAGCACCATCGTTACGCCAGCCGTCCCATGCTGTGGGAGAGTTTGCAGCAGTGTAGATATTCTCCTTTGACTTGCTCACATCATAACCGAGGTTGAGGTTGAAGTGCAGGTCGGGCAACCACTTCAGTGCGTAGTCTACCTGGAAATTACCGTTGCTGCGGAGGACAGTTGCCTTGTCGTCTCTGTCGCTTACAACTGCAAGCGGGTTGTTCGTACCATTGGTATTGAAAGCCGAACCGTTCATCTGTGAGTAGTAGCCGTTCCACAGTTTGTAGCCACCTACTCCACCACTCATCTTCTCATTATTATATACAGGCACTGACGGGTCCATGCTGACAGCAGCAGCAACTGCTCCGCTGTTTGAGAACTGGTTTTTCACCCAATAACCCTTAGCGTTGGCCTTGATCTTCAGACGATGGTCAAGGAACTCTGGAGTAAGATTGAAGCCAAATGTAGCACGGTCCATCTTTGAGTTCTTCAAGATACCGTTGTTGTTGGTAAATGTTGCAGACACGCGATAAGGCAGACAACCTGTTGTACCGCCAACACTGAGGTTATAGTCGTGTGACACTGTTGTGCGGAGTACTTCATCCTGCCAATTGGTGTTCAACGCGCCATATTTCTGAATGTTTGCCTTGATGTAGTTTACAGCATCGCTTTCCTCGCCAAAATGCTTTACCAACTGATCGGTAAGAGCGCTGGTAGACAGTGACTTGTAAGTCTTGCTTGCTGTGTTTACATACATGTTGGCAGAGAAGTTAACCTGCGGCTTGCCAGCACGTCCACGCTTGGTGGTGATGATGATAACGCCGTTAGACGCACGCGAACCGTAGATAGCGGTAGCAGAAGCATCCTTGAGTATGGTCATGTTCTCGATGTTGTCAGGAGCAATCATTGAAAGGGGGTTACCCATACCCTGCACGCCATTGTTGTCCAAAGGCACACCATCAATAACGATAAGCGGGTCGTTGTTGGCGTTCAGTGAAGAACCGCCACGTACACGAATTGTACCACCGCCTTCAGGACCACCGGCTGTTGTAACGGTCACACCAGGAGCCTGGCCTACGAGAAGGTCCTGGGCTGATGTTGCAAGTCCTGCCTGCACCTCGCTGGGCTTCACTGTGTTGATAGAACCCGTAAGGTCGTTTTTCTTTACAGTACCGTAACCGATAACCACCACCTCGTTAAGAAGTTTGTCGTCGTCGGAAAGCACTACTTTCATGTTTCCTGAGGCCTTCACTGTCTGTGGTGCCATACCCAGGAAGGAAAACGTCAGATTCGTTCCTGGAGCGGCATTGACAGAGAAGTTACCATCGATGTCTGTGATGCCGACAGCCTTGCCGTCAGCAGTGATGGTAGCTCCCATTACGGGCTCACCAGAAGCGTCTCTCACTTGTCCCTTTATCACATCACTCTGTGCGAAGGAACTCGTTGCAAAGAGAAGACCACCGGCTAAGGCCAGCATCTTCAGAGGCAATTTGATTTTCACCTGCTTCATGTTTGTTTTTTGTTTTTAGTTAAAATATTTGATGTTTTTAGTCTTCTTACTTTAATCAGAAAAGCACACGTCCCGATATTGCGTCTCAACAAGTAGCAAGACCCGCGCATTTTCGTCTTTAGGTCAGAATGGATTTATCTTATTTTAATATTAAGGTATATGATATCAAAGGCAGACATCTGGCTGTCTTCTGGGTACAAAATTAAGACCTTTATGCATTGCTTAAACTTTTTTTTGCGTAAATCAGTTGTTTTTTCAGTGCAAACGTTTGCACTCTTAATTATTGATTTACGTCAAAAAGCACAGCATATTTCAAAAATAATAACTACTTTTGTGCCAACAACTGAAAACCATGAGTAATAAGATACCTATAACTATGAGGGACATCGCCCGCGATTTGGGCGTTTCCGTGGCTACCGTGAGCCGTGCGTTAAACGACAGCCCACGCATCAGTGCGTCGCAAAAAGAGCGCATACAGACCTATGCGAAAGAGCACAACTTCTACCCCAACGTCATCGGTGAGGCTCTGCGTCACAGCAGAATACAGCCCATGAAGTTGATTGGAGTCATTGTGCCCGAACTCGTACACTACTACTTCATGTCCGTCGTGTCGGGCATAGAGGAAGAAGCGAGAGCCCGCGGCTATCGTGTAATGGTTGCACAGAGCAACGAACGATATGACAAGGAGGTTGCTATATGCGAAGACTTCTATAAGAATAAGGTGTGCGGCATCATCGTGTCGCAGGCTAAAGACACCAAACGCTACGACCATTTCAGCAAACTCATGGACAACGGAGTGCCGCTCGTGTTCTACGACCGCATCTGCACAGGCGTAAACGGCTCGCGAGTGGTGGTCGACGACTACATGGGCGCCTACACCGCCGTGACACATCTTATAGATACAGGATGCAAACGCATAGCCTTCTTTGGCTCACCAATGAACCTTGAGTTGTCTAAAAACCGATACAACGGCTTCCACGACGCCCTGTCCAAACACGGTCTGAAGGAAATAGACGGCTTAGTAAGAACCTGCGACAACCGCGCACAAGCCGAAGCCATCACACCAGAAATACTGTCGTTGCCAGAAGGTGAAAGGCCAGATGCGTTCTTTGCCATAAACGACGACACCGCAATCGGAATACTTTACACCGCCAAACGCATGGGATTCCGCGTGCCCGAAGACATAAGCGTCTGCGGATTTACCAACGGCGACCGTGCAAAAGCCAGCGACCCAATGCTCACAACCGTGGAACAGCGCGGCGTGGCGGTTGGCGAAGAAGCTGCCAACATACTGATAGGACAGGTCGAAGGCTCCATCCCCAAAGACGAAGTGGAGCTGCGCGTGGTGCGCACACGCCTGGTAGTCAGAGGCACAACACGCTGACCGTGACAACACAGGTGCAGGACGTGACAACACACTGCATCACCCCATTTTGCCATGAGGTGCAACTGACAAAATGATAGCACCCATTTGGGCTTGTCAAAGGGGCCGAATGAGGACGCCAAAGGGGCCGAATGAGGACGTCAAAGGGGCCGAATGGGAAAGTCAGCATGCTTTTAACACACGTTAAGAATTGGCGTAAGCAAATCTGCCGAAAACGTAGCAAAATGCCAACAAAACCGCAACAAATAACAACAAACATAAAAAATGAAACAGAAACCTGATCTTTCGTTCTGGAAACTCTGGAATATGAGTTTCGGATTCTTCGGCGTACAAATTGCCTACGCCCTACAAAGTGCTAACATCTCACGCATCTTCGCAACATTAGGAGCAGACCCACATAACCTGAGCTACTTCTGGATATTGCCGCCACTCATGGGCATTCTCGTACAACCCATCATCGGCACACTGAGTGATAGGACCTGGTGTCGCTTCGGCAGACGCATACCCTACCTCTTCATAGGTGCACTGCTGGCAGTATTGGTAATGTGTCTGCTGCCAAACGCAGGCTCATTAGGACTGACCGTTGGCGGCGCCATGCTGTTCGGACTTATCGCACTGATGTTTCTCGACACCAGCATCAACATGGCAATGCAGCCGTTTAAGATGCTCGTCGGCGACATGGTGAACGAGAAACAGAAGACCAAAGCCTACTCTATACAGAGTTTCCTCTGCAACGCAGGCTCTGTTGCTGGCTACATCTTCCCGTTCCTGTTCACATTTCTGGGCATTAAGAACGTTGCAGAAAAGGGTGTTGTGCCCGACTCTGTAATATGGTCGTTCTACATCGGAGCAGCCATTCTCATACTCTGTGTTATCTATACCACGACAAAGGTAAAGGAGTGGAACCCAGAGGAATACGCCTCATACAATGGAGTAAAGGATAAAGAGGAAAGCAAAGAGGAAAACAAAGCAAACTGGCTGACACTCTTGAAGAACGCGCCCTCCACCTTCTGGAAAGTAGGACTGGTACAGTTCTTCTGCTGGGCAGCCTTCCTCTACCTGTGGAACTACAGCACCGGCGCCATCGCCGAAACCGTGTGGAACACTACCGACGCATCGTCGGAGGCTTATCAAGAGGCGGGCAACTGGGTAGGCATACTCTTTGCGGTGCAGGCTGTGGGCAGCGTGCTGTGGGCAGTGGTGTTGCCGATGTTCAAAAACAGCAAGGTGGGCTACGCCGTGAGCCTCGTCATCGGTGGCATCGGATTTGCAATGATTCCGTTCATACATGACCAGTACTTGCAGTTCGTTCCCTTTATGATGATTGGTGCAGGCTGGGCTGCCATGCTTGCCATGCCTTTCTCATTCGTCACAAATGCCCTGCAGGGCTACGGTCACATGGGGGCTTATCTCGGACTGTTCAACGGCACGATTTGCATACCGCAGATTGTAGCTGCACTGTGTGGCGGACATCTCCTGCACGTGGTGGGTTCACACCAGAGCAACATGATGATAGTAGCAGGCGCGTTACTGGTATGTGGCGCTGCCGCTGTGACTGTCATCCGCAAGAAGGAAGCATAAGTAGTGCAAACGTTTGCACCGACCAAAAATAAAATTGTTTAGTGACGGCGCGAAAGGAAAAAGATTTTTTTCTTACTTTCGCGCTGGGATACTAATAACTCTTAACAAAAATGACATTACATTTTCACTTAGAATATGAAACCATATTCGGCGAAGAGGTCATGCTTAACCTTGTCGGAAACGAAGGGGTGAAGACACATCGCATGGCAACCTTCGACGGTAAAGACTGGTTTTGCGACTTGAGACTGAGTAAGACAGACTCTACCCTCTCCTACTATTATAACGTGACAGGGCGCGACAACAACAATCGTAACGAATGGCAGATAGTAAAGCACGTGCTGGACTTGACATGTGCTAAAGCCACCGAATACACCATATACGACCACTGGAACGGCATGCCAGAGGACTCATACCTCTACAGCAGCGCTTTTACAGACTGCATCAACCACCAAGAGCCAGAGCAGATGAAGGACACGACATATGCCCAGACACTGCAACTCACCGTGCGCGCACCGCAGTTGCGCGACGGCGAACGATTGGCTGTTATCGGTGCACACCCCTCATTGGGTGCGTGGAACCCTGATAAAGCGCTGCCCATGACCCTGCACACCTATGGTGAGTGGGCTGTCAACATTGATGCTTCGGTGCTGCATGAAGAGCCTGTTGAGCTAAAGTTTGTCATAATGAACACTGCCGGACACGTCATGATGTGGGAGTGTGGTTACAACCGCACCATCACCCTACCCGACATGAAGAAGAACCAGGTAGTGGTCTATCACCTCAATCAGGCGTTTTTCGAGATATGGAACCGCAAGGTGGCGGGCACACTGGTGCCTGTATTCTCGCTCAGAAGCAAGGAAAGTGCTGGCATCGGCGACTTCGGCGACCTGAAGATGATGATTGACCTCATGGAAAAGACGGGGCAGCGTGTGTTGCAGTTGTTGCCTATCAACGACACAACTATCACACACACATGGACCGACTCTTATCCATACAGCTGCATTAGCGTCTTCGCCATACACCCGCAGTATGTCAACCTTCGCGCTCTGCCTGCTCTGGCAGACGAGAAAGAGCGTAAAGAGGCAGAAGCAGAGGGCGCACGGCTTAACGCGCTGCCACAGATCGACTACGAAGGAGCGAACGCTTTCAAATCAAAATACTTGCAGAAGGTTTATCTGCAGGAAGGCAAAAAGATTATGAAGAGTGCCGAATTTAAGGCATTCTTCCAGGAAACACAAAACTGGCTGGTGCCCTACGCGCAGTACTCATGGCTGAGAGACCTGAACGGTACAGCCGACTTTACGAAGTGGAAAGACCACAACACATGGGACGAAACAGAGCGCAAGACGTTGGGAGACCCTCGTAGCAAAGAATACCAAGAGGTGGCTTTCTACTACTTCGTGCAATTTGTGCTGTCCACACAGATGAAGGAAGCACACGAATATGCCAAGCAGAAAGGCGTGATATTGAAAGGCGACATACCCATCGGCGTGAACCGTTACAGCTGCGACGTGTGGACGGAGCCTAAATACTTCAACCTCAACGGACAGGCTGGAGCACCACCAGACGGATTCTCGGCAAACGGTCAGAACTGGGGATTCCCCACTTACAACTGGGAAGAGATGATAAAAGACGGCTGCCAGTGGTGGGTACGCCGCTTCCAGAGCATGTCAATGTACTTCGACGCATATCGCATAGACCACGTGCTGGGCTTCTTCCGCATTTGGGAGATTCCCATCCATAGCGTACACGGACTGACAGGACAGTTCGCACCGTCACAGGCGATGAGCCGCGAGGAGATAATGCAGTATGGACTGAACTTCCAAGAGCAGCGCTTCACAGAGCCGTTCATCACCGACTGGGTGCTCGACCGCGTGTTCCACGAACGTGCCGACGAGGTGCGACAGACCTATCTCGAGCGTATCGACCACGAGCGCTACCGCATGAAACCAGATGTTGACACACAGCGCAAGATAGAAGCTCGCTTCGAAAACGTGACACGTCAGGAAGACCTGTGGCTGCGCGACGGACTGTATTCGCTGCTCAGCGACGTGCTCTTCGTACGCGACCACAATAACCCGGACATGTTCCATCCGCGCATTTCGGCACAACTCGACTTCATCTACGAGTCACTCTACGACAACGATAAGCAGGCGTTCAACCGCCTCTACAACGACTACTACTATCATCGCAACAACCAGTTCTGGTATCGTGAGGCAATGAAGAAATTGCCTAAGCTGGTACAGGCGACACGCATGTTGGTATGTGCTGAAGACCTCGGCATGGTGCCCGACTGTGTGCCGTGGGTGATAGACGAGCTGAAAATACTCAGCCTCGAGCTGCAGAGCATGCCAAAGTCGCCCACAATGCGCTTCGGCGACATCAACAGCTATCCCTATCGTTCGGTATGTACCATATCGAGTCACGACATGCCGACGCTGCGTCAGTGGTGGGACGAGGACTATAGTCGTACACAAGACTACTACAACACCATGCTCGGACGTCAGGATGCAGCACCTCATCCGCTGCCCGGCGAACTGGCAAAAGAGATTATAGCACGTCATCTCGACTCACCGTCGATGCTCTGCATATTGAGCATACAAGACTGGTTGGCGATGGATGAGCAGCTGCGTCTGCCCGATGCCGATGCCGAGCGCATTAACATCCCTGCCAATCCGAAGCACTATTGGCGCTACCGCATGCACCTCAATATTGAGGACATGATTGCCAATACAGCACTGACCGACACCGTCAGCACGCTTATCAGACAAGCAGGAAGAAGCTAATAGTAATTTTACGAAAAAGCTAACGGTAAGTTACAAAGAAGCTAATGGTAAGTTACTATGACCAAAAGGCCCAATAACATAAAGTCTGTTTCGTATTCTTGCGAAACAGACTTTATCGGCCATATAAACCTTAATACACACTCAACATGAATGGTAAACAAATTCTATCTTCGCTGATGGTCACCATGATGACACTATCGGCAAACGCACAGGGACGATTCGATGAGATGGTCTATGCCAAAACACAGACCACATTCCGCCTCAACGCTCCATCTATGCCCAAAGTACGCATATATCAGAACGGCCAGGGAGGAAAAGCCGTCAAGACAGTAAAGATGCGCGCCATCGGAACCAACCGATGGGAGGCGACAATCAAGGGCGACCTCAACGGCAAGTTCTACACTTTCGACATGGGACGCGGCGAGTGCCCCGGCACATTTGCTAAAGCTGTTGGAGTCAATGGACAGCGCGGAGCAATCGTAGACTTGGCAGACACCGACCCAGAGGGATGGAACGACGACAAGCGCCCAGCACTGGCATCGCCTGCCGACCTTGTAATCTACGAGCTTCATGTACGCGATTTCTCCATCAGCCCCACCTCGGGACTGAAGCATGCGGGTAAGTACCTTGCCCTTACTGAGCCCCACGCCATAGACTATCTTAAACGTCTTGGAATCAATGCCATCCACTTCCAGCCACTGTTCGACTTCGCCTCTGTCGACGAGACACAGCTCGACCGTCCGCAGTTTAACTGGGGATATGACCCCAAGAACTATAACGTGCCCGAAGGAAGCTATTCTACCGACCCCTACTCGCCCGCAGTACG
Organism: Prevotella sp.; assembly: GCA_022788105.1. Taxonomy (GTDB): domain Bacteria; phylum Bacteroidota; class Bacteroidia; order Bacteroidales; family Bacteroidaceae; genus Prevotella. The sequence continues at coordinate 22,595 of JALEVZ010000069.1, forward strand.
CATCCGCGAGTTCAAGACGATGGTGCAAGCGCTCCACAAAGCTGGCATCCGAGTTATCTTCGATGCTGTCTACAACCACACGTTCGACATCGATGGTAGCAACTTCCAGCGCACCTACCCCGACTATTACTTCCGCAAGACTGCCGACGGCAAATACTCTAACGGCTCTGGTTGCGGCAACGAGACAGCCTCTGAGCGCCCGCTAATGCGCGAGTTCATGATAGAAAGCGTGAAGTATTGGATTGAAGAATTTCACATTGACGGATTCCGCTTCGACCTAATGGGCGTCCACGACATTGAGACCATGAACCAAATACGTGCTGCTGTCGACAAGATAGACCCCTCAATATACATTTATGGTGAGGGATGGAGCGCTGGTTCATGTGCCTTTCCCAACGAAAGACTTGCCATGAAAGCCAGCACCCACAAGCTGAACGGCATAGGAGCGTTTAGCGATGACATGCGCGACGGACTGCGTGGTCCGTTCAGCGACGACACGAAGGGCGCCTTCCTTGCTGGTCTTGCTGGAGAGGAAGAGAGCATAAAGTTCGGCATAGTGGGCGGCATTGCCCATCCACAGGTAGACATGAGCCGCGTAAACTACGACAAAGAACCCTGGACCAACGACCCCACGCAGCAAATAAGCTACGTCAGTTGCCACGACGACATGTGTCT
>JALEVZ010000113.1 GCA_022788105.1 Prevotella sp.
CCCAACAACAAGCATGACGCTTGGGTTGACGGCATCTTGTTTGAGAAGCTGAACAAGACAGCACGCTACGTAAAGGTAGCGTTTGACGCAGACGGCAAGGTTTACATGGACGAAATCTTCGTCAATCCTGTTGTAAAGAAGTAAAGATCAAAATCGCGAAATTGAATACTGCGCATGAGAAACCATAGGTGAGGAGTCGCCTCTTCGCTGTGGGTTCGCATGCACAGTTTCGATAAGGCGGTATGATAAAACAACAATCCCTAATCCATTTGTTTAGGGTCAACCCAAATCTGTTAATCTCAAAAAAAAAACTAATGAAAAAATGGTATCTATCTTTAGCCTTGTTGTTGGTAACAGGCGTTAACGCTTCGGCGCAGCTTAAAGGTGTAGAAGTGGTGAAAGTGCCTGAGTGTCGGCAGCCCTATGTTGGCGAATACATTCACATTCCCGATGTCGATGGTTACAAAACGTTGAAGTGTGACTTCCACGTTCACACCATCTTCTCCGACGGTGAGGTCATTCCCGAAAACCGTGTGTGGGAGGCAGCAGGTCGTGGACTCGATGTCATGGCTGTCACCGACCACGTAGAGTATCGCCCGCACAAATATATACAGTCTGACCGTAACGAGGCATACAACAGAGCTAAGACTATAGAGAACAGTTCTAACGTCATTGTCATTGCAGGCGCTGAAATCACACGTTCTAAGCCGATAGGTCACATCAATGCCTTGTTCCTCAAAGACGCTAATCCGCTCGATGTTGCCGACCCCTTAAAGGCTATAGACAACGCTCTGGAGCAGGGCGCTTTCATCATGTGGAATCACCCCGGATGGCCCAACGACACGAGCACCATCTACAAGGTACACAAAGATCTCATCAAGCAGAAGAAGATACACGGCGTGGAGCTGGTAAATGGCTTTGAATACTATCCGAAGGCGTTCAACTACTGCGACGAGTACGGGCTGACATATATGGGAAACACTGACTTGCACGGCGTCTACAAGCAGACCTACCGCACCGACAGACAGAGCGGCCCCATCACCATCGTCTTTGCAAAGGAGCGCACAGAGGCTGGTGTCAAAGAGGCGCTGTTCGCAGGACGTTCTGTTGCCAAGTTCGGTGACTTGCTGATTGGCTCAGAAAAGAATCTCTTGGCGTTGGCGAAGGCTTGTCTGTCGTATGAGGTGATGGCTGTAAACGGCAATATCGTAACTGTAAAGGTAGTGAACAAGTCTACTTTGACATTCAACATCATGCAGGACAACCGCATGAACACGATACTGGGCAACGCAACGGTAGAGTTTAAGGTAAGACTCGACGACAAGTTGAGATTTGCTAACACCTACATAACCGACGACAGCCAGTTAGTGGTAGACGTTGCCTCTTTAAGATAAGCCAGGTGGCAAGGTAAGATAAAAGAGAGAAAAAGATGAAGAAAACAGCCTTATATATAAAATGCTTTTGTCTGCTGTTCCTGCTGATGATAGGCAGCGGGGCAAAGGCAGAAGAGATTGTCTCGCCCGACGGTAATCTGCGACTCGACTTCGTGGTGAACGAAAAAGGCGAGCCTGTCTATCAGCTGTTCTACAAAGGCAAGGCGGTGGTGCGTCCCTCTAAGTTGGGACTCGAGCTGGTCAATGCTCCCAATATGATGGACGGCTTCTCGTTGGCAGAGGCACAAAAGTCCACGTTCGACGAGACGTGGAAGCCCGTGTGGGGTGAGGTGGCACAGATTCGTAACCACTACAATGAGCTGGCTGCCACTCTTGAGCAGAAAGAGCATAACCGCCGCATCGTCATACGCTTCCGTCTTTACGACGACGGACTCGGTTTCCGCTACGAATTCCCCTTGCAGCGAGAGTTACACTACTTCACAGTGAAGGAAGAGCACTCACAGTTTGCTATGACTGACGACCACACCGCGTTCTGGATTCCCGGCGACTATGACACGCAGGAGTACGACTACACAGAGTCACGCCTTACTGAGATCCGGGGCTTGATGAATCAGGCGGTGACAGAGAACGTGTCGCAGTATGTCTTTTCGCCGACAGGCGTGCAGACCTCTCTGCAGATGAAGACAGATGACGGCTTGTACATTAACCTGCATGAGGCAGCCCTGACCGACTACTCTTGTATGCACCTCAACCTCGACGATAAGAATCTGGTGTTCGAGTCATGGCTCACGCCCGACGTGCAGGGCAACAAAGCCTACATGCAGGCGCCTTGCAAGACACCGTGGCGCACCATCATGGTGAGCGACGACGCACGTGACATGCTCGCTTCCAAGCTCATACTCAATCTTAATGAGCCGTGCGCCTACGAAGATGTGTCATGGATTAAGCCAGTGAAATATGTCGGCGTGTGGTGGGAGATGATTACAGGACAGAAGTCATGGAGCTATACCGACGAGCTGATAGCAATGCGTTTTGGTGCAAACGACTATTCCAAGATAAAGCCCAACGGCCGTCATGGTGCCACCAACGACGAGGTGAAGCGTTACATAGACTTCGCTTCCAAGCACGGTTTCGACCAGGTGCTTGTGGAGGGATGGAACGAAGGCTGGGAAAGCTGGGGCGGAAGTTCTCGCGACTTTGTCTTCGACTTCGTGACTCCTTACCCCGACTTCGACGTGAAGATGTTGAGCAGCTATGCACGCGACAAAGGTGTGCGCCTGATGATGCACCACGAGACGTCGGCTTCGATACGCAACTACGAGCGTCATTTGGACAAGGCATACCAGTTTATGGTGGACAACGGCTACAACTCCGTGAAGAGTGGTTATGTTGGCGACATCATTCCACGTGGCGAACATCATTACGGTCAGTGGATGATAAACCACTATCTCTATGCCGTGAAGAAGGCTGCGGACTATAAGATTTGTGTCAACGCCCATGAGGCGGTGCGTCCTACAGGGTTGTGCCGCACCTATCCCAACCTGATTGGTAATGAGTCGGCACGTGGCACGGAGTTTGAGCCTTACGGCGGAAATAAGCCGTTCCACACCACGGTGCTGCCGTTCACACGTCTGATGGGAGGTCCGATGGACTACACACCAGGCATCTTCAACATCTATCTGGACTTCATGAACCCGTCAAAGCACGGACAGATTCACACCACGCTGACGAAGCAGATGGCGCTATATGTCACGCTCTACAGCCCGTTGCAGATGGCTGCCGACT
>JALEVZ010000033.1 GCA_022788105.1 Prevotella sp.
AAGACGGGTGAGATGCTTACACGCAGCGACGTGGCAAGCGTGATGTATGGCAAGCGCATGGTGTTTAACCAGCCCATACTGTGTAAGATAGTAGACCGTTTCAAACGAAACGTAAACAGCGACATAGCCCATCAGGAGGCAGTGATAGACTACGAGATAGACGAATATGACGAACGCTTCCTCCGCCACTTGGCGTTGGGCTATACAAAAGAGCAGATTTCAAACCTCAAGGGTATGCCGTTTGGCGTGAAGAGTCTGGAAAAGAGGCAAAACGAACTCGTGCAGAAGCTCTTCCCGAACGGTGGAGGAGGCATAGGTATAAACGCGACACGTCTTGTGGTCAAGGCGTTGGAACTGCGTGTGCTCGATATAGACAATCTTGTGGCAGATGAAGAGTAAAATGTGTATGTCTGACCGGAAAAAACGTGTCACGCTGACGCGGCGCCTGTCACGGCTGTTTGCCGTGCTCGTCGTGGCAATGGCTGTCTTGCAGGTGGCTGTTGTCGTGGGGTCGTGGGGCGTCACGTCGTTGTGGCCGGACATACACATGCGGTCTGTACTGAGTAGCGACGGCGTAAGGTGGATGTTCGGACATATGTCTGACGGCATGACACATGTCACGCTGGTGTGGCTTATGCTGTGGGCAATGGCTGTGGGGACTATGGAGCGCAGCCTGTTGTGGAGGGTGCCGTTTGACATGCGTGCCCTCGTCTACAGACAGCGTGTGGCTCTGCGCCTTGTCGCCGTTGAGGCTGCGGTGTTTGTGGCAGTGCTTCTGTTGCTTACCGCTGTGCCACATGCGTTGCTGCTTAGCGTGACTGGCAGCCTGTTTCCAAGCAGTTTCTCACAGGGCATAGTGCCGTATGCAGCACTGTCTGTCTGTGTGTGCGCCATAACCTATGGTGTCGCGAGTGAGGTGCTGCGTAGCATCGACGACGTGGTCGGTGCGCTCGTCGCTGGACTGCGGTTGTTTGCTCCGCTGTTCTTGTTGTATGTGCTTGCAGGACAGCTTTGCGTCACGATACGCTATGTCCTAATGTGACAAGTGGGTCATGTGACAAAATGATAGTGCCCATTTGGGCTTGCCATTAGGCCGTAGTGACGTTGTCATTAGGCCCCTTTGACGAGGTCAAATGGGCGTAGTGGGAAAATCAACGGACTTTTAAGATGTGTTAACAATTGGCGTCAGCAAAAGGCGCTATATAATGACAAAACGTCGGACTTTATGCGAAAAGTCCGACGTTTTGATTTTTAGTGTGACTTATGTCGATGTGGTGGTGTTACCAAAGTTGCAAACGCTGCTCTTTGGGCAGATACATCTTATCGTCGGCCTTTATGCCGAAGGCGTCATACCACGCATCGATGTGGGGCAGTGCGCCGTTGACGCGCCATCTGCCGAGAGAGTGGGGGTCGCTCTTGGTGCGGCTTCTTATCTCCTTGTCTGTTATGTTGCCTGCCCACACTCCAGAGTAGGCGAGGAAGAAACGCTGTGCGGGTGTGAAACCGTCGATAGTCTGAAGTTCCTTGCCGCGGGTGGCGTTGACAAATGCGTTGTATGCCACCTGCAGTCCGCCGTGGTCGGCAATGTTTTCGCCGAGTGTCAGTGTGCCGTTGGCGTTGAGGTCGGGCAACACCTTTATGGCAGAGAAGAAGTCGGCATATTTGCCAGCACGAGCGGCGAAGTTGGCTTCGTCGGCAGCTGTCCACCAGTCTGTCATGTTGCCGTTTTTGTCGTAGTGGCGGCCCTGGTCGTCGAAGCCGTGGGTCATCTCGTGGCCTATCACTACGCCGATGGCTCCGTAGTTGAAGGCGTCGTCAGCCTCCATATTGAAGAACGGGGGTTGCAGTATGCCTGCAGGGAAGCAAATCTCGTTTGTCGTCGGGTTGTAGTAGGCGTTTACTGTCTGCGGATACATGAACCACTCGTCACGGTCTACGGGTTTGCCGGCTTTCTTCTCGATGTCGAGTTTCTTCCAGAACAGACGTGCTGCCTGCACGTTTTCATAGTATGATTTGCTGGGGTCTATGGTCAGAGCCGACAGGTCGGTCCACTTGTCGGGATAGCCAACCTTTACGTAGAATGTGTTCAGTTTCTCTATAGCGGCGGCTTTCGTGGCGTCGTCCATCCATGTCTGTTCGCCGATGCGCTCGGCAAGCGAGGTTTGCAGCTGCTTGACGAGTGCCAGCATGCGCTCTTTGGCAGCGGCAGGGAAATATTTCTGTACGTAGATGCGACCGAGGGCTTCGCCCATCTGTGACTCTACCTGACTTGTAGCGCGTTTCCAGCGAGGGTAGTCTTCCTGTCGTCCGCGCATGGTGCGGCCGAAGAAGTCGAAGTTTGCCTCTGCCATCGCGTCGCTAAGATAGCCTGAGGCGCTGAGCATCACGTCCCACTGCATGTAGTGGCGCAGCTCTCTTGGCGACAGGCCAGCAAAGAGTTTGTCTGCCTCTGCCATGAAGCCAGGCTGTCCCACCACGAGTTCGGACAGGCAGTCGGCCTTCACTCCCTCGGCGAGCATCAGCTGTTTCACTCCGAGGTGAGGATAGTTTTTCTCGAAGAGGTCCATTGTCATCTTGTTGTAGTTGGCCTCTACGTCGCGAAGTTCGGTGCGCGACTTGCTTGCTTGTGCCAGTGCGGTCTCTACCTTCATGATGTCGGTCATGGCCTGATCGGCAGTCTTGCCGTAGCCACAGATGGTGAACATGCGCACAATGAACTTTTTGTAGGCTTCGCGTATGGTCTTTGTGGCTTCGTCGTTGTCGAGATAATACTCCTTCTGACCTAACGCCATTCCGCCCTGCGATATGTTAAGTATGTTTTGTGCGGCGTTTTTCTCGTCGGCACCAAAGCCCATTCTCATCGGCACTCCATAGCCGAAGATGGCATGGCGCAGCTGTACAGCTTTCAGTTTATCGACGGTCGTAGCTTTGTCCATCTCTTTCAGCAACGGCTTGATGGGGGCTGTTCCCTCGTTGTTGCGGCGTGTGCTGTCCATGGCGAGCTTGTAGAAGTCGCTGAGTTTTTGCTCAATGGAGCCTTTCGCATAGCCTGTGCCGTTGAGCAACTCTTGCAGTATGGAGTTGATGCGCTGGTTGTTGTTTTCGGCAAGCATGTCGAAGCTGCCGTAGCGTGAGTATGCGGCGGGCAGCGGATTGTGTTTCATCCATCCGCCGCAGGCGTATTGGTAAAAGTCGTTGCCAGGCTGCACGGTGAGGTCCATGTCTGACTTGTTGAGGCCCGATTTGAGGCCGTCTTGTGCCATTGCTCCCATTGGCAGTGCCGCAAATGTCAGCAGTGGAATGATGTTTTTGATGTTCATTGTCATTGTTTTGTTGTTTATTGTTTTTCTTGTTTTGTCAGGTTGTTGGCGCTATGCTGTTCCATAAATCCAAATATTGGTTCGCCACTTTCACGCTGTCGTGGTGGCGATGGATGTATTCTATGCTCTGCTGTTGCAGGACGGCGATGCGTTCGGGGTGAAGGGCCAATTGCTCGATGGCGTGGTACACGCTGTCGTAGTTTGGCAACACATTGATGATGGGGCGCAGCTCGTGTTCGCCAATCAGGTCGTAGGCTTCTGGCTCGCCGCCACCAATACATATTATACCTTTGGACATGGCTTCGAGCGGGTTCATCGACGGCGTGTAGCTGTACAGTTGGTCGAGTATAGCGTCTGACCCTTCCATCATTTGTCTGTATGTGTCGAATGGGACGGAGCGCGCCACTTTCAGCTCTATCTTGTCGGGCCAGCGTCTGGCGGCGTCTTCTGCGGCTTGCAGCATGATGTCGGTGCCTTTGTAGGCGCTGCGAGCGGTGTTCACTCCTATGAACAAACGTAGCTTATCGCCTTGTCTGTAGCTGGCTTGCGCCGATTTTTTTAGCTCGATGGGGAAGGGAATGTGTGTTGTCTTGTAGGGGAAGTGCATGCGGTAGCACACGTCATATTCGTAAAGGCCGGAGACGATGGCGTCGCAGTCTGTGGCAATCATGTGGTTGAGACGTTCCTTGCTGGTTCCGAGCCAGTCGGCACGCATAGCGATGGCGTCGGCGTTGGTGCGTAACTGGTTGCCAAAGTTGAAGTCGCTGTATCTTAACGGCTTCTTGTCGCAACAGGTAGATACCCAATAATAGTCCATGCCGAAGGCTCCGAGCACCATTCTTTTGTTGTGACGGCGCAGGTACTTATATATTGGGAAGATGCGCTCCGCCTTCAGTTCAAGGAACATGGGGTTAATAATTTGTACGACATCATAGCCGCGCAAGCGTGGCAGCAGGCTGTATGTCTTCAGCAAATATTTTATTCCGTCGTAGCGTCCGCCTTTCCGAGAGAGGTCTATGTCGCGCGGATAGTCTTTCCAGAAGTCGCCGTTGGACACGACCAGTACCTCATGTCCTAAGGCGCGTAGCGCTTTGGCTAATGTGGCATGTACATTGCTGTATTCGCCCAATAGGAGAATTCTCATCTTGTGTGGGTTTGAACGTTCTTATGCTGTTTATGCTGTTGGTAAACAGAATGTTATATCTTTTGCTTGAAAGTTATCATGGCAAGCATGAGCCTGCGTCCTGTCTTCGTTGCAATCATCTTTCTGAAGGCAGAATATTTCTTCGTGTAGCCCTTGTCTGGCAGTGGAAATAGTCCTTTGGCTTCAAGGCGCTTTATGCGGCTTTCCACCTCGTGCATTGAATGTGTCAGGCACATCGTGTTGTACAGATAGTCCATTATGAGCTGGTCTATGCGACGTTTCAAGGCAGGCTGGTCATCTATTGGCAGCGTCTCTTTTTTCGCAAACAGGTGGTAAATGATGTTCTCCATGTCGTTGAGTCGTTGCAATAGGTGCTTGTTGTTGTCGCTGTGCATGATGCTGTCTTTGCGTTGGCGGTAGAAATAGCACTTGTCCTCGGTGCTGAACAGGCGCTCACAACGCAGTATAAGCTGTGGGGTGAACTCTTCGTCTTCGTGCAATATGCCTGGCGTGAAGCGCAGGTCGCCGAGCACAGAGCGCTTGAAGATGTAGCCACATGCCGACGCGCACAGGTTGTTGTGGCGCATGTATTCGGAGCCAGACATTGGGGTGGGGAGCACGAATGGAGTTTGGTTTTCGTGCTTGTGTGTGAAATGGAACAGCACAATGTCGGGGTTGTGGTAGCGTGCGAGGTCGAGGGTGTGCTCATAGGCTGGGGTAAGTAGGTAGTCGTCGGCGTCGACAAACTGTATGTATGTGCCGGAGACCATCTTCAGACCAGTGTTTCGCGCTACGCTCAGTCCGCTGTTGGGCTGGCGTATGTATGTCATCTTGTCGTGATAGGAGGCGAGCGCCATCAGTATGTTGGTGTCGGAGCCGTCGTCTACCAGCACTATCTCGCGTTCTTTGTCGGAAAGCGACATGGCGAGTATGCTGTCAATACATTGTTCCACCATCTCAACGGGTTCGTTGTGGTAGGTTATGATAAAGCTCACTAATGGTGTGTTCATATCTGTTCGTGTTTGTCTGTGTTGTTGTCGTTGGTTTGTTTCTCGATAGGGCGCATGCTGAATTCGCATCCGCAGTACTGCTGGTTGTAGAATCCATACTCCTTTATTATGGCTATGCGCCGCTCGCTCAGGCCACCTTTGCGCCAGTTCTGGTCCCACCATGTCACGTCGTCGAACGGCTCTACGGCCCATTGGCCGGCGGCATTGATTTGTTCGAGGCTCTTCCAGCGTGACGATGCCAAAGTGGTGGTTATCACCTTGAAGCCGTTGGCGTGTGCAAACTCTGCGGTTTCTCGTAGTCGTGTCTTGAAGCAAAGCATGCAACGCGCGCCTCTTTCTGGTTCATTCTCAAAGCCTTTTATCTGGTTTAGCCAGTGTTCGTGGTTGTAGTCGGCGTCGATAATGTCGAGTCCGAGCGACTGGGCGTAGCGTGTACACTCGTTCTTTCTTATTTCGTATTCTTCCTGCGGATAGATGTTGGGGTTGCAATAAAATATTGTTGGGGTTATGTTGTGTTGCAACAGACATTCTATTATCGCAGATGAGCATGGGGCACAACAGGTGTGGAGCAGCACTTTGGTGTGCCCTCCAGGTACTGATATGTCGAATTTCTTTTTCATGTGTGTTGTGTCTTTGTAGTTGTTGGGGCTGTCATGGGCTTCTTGAATAAGCCTTTGGCAGATTGTTACAAAGTTACTTAAAGTTTTCGTATAAATCTAAATTACAGCGCTTTTTTGTGCTTTTGCCTTGCGTTTTGCTCAAAAAGATGCAGATTCTCTTGCTGTTTGACGTGTTGTCGGATGTTTATATAAAAACCTGACGCTCACAATGGAAAATATATTCTTATTTGTTTCGCTTACTCGGATTTTTCCACTATCTTTGCAGGCAAAATTTAAAAATAAGAATAAAATAAGAATAAGAAAGATATATGTCTAAAAAGTTTGCCGAGCACAGCGGACTGAATCTTACCGCTGTCAATCAAGAGGTATTAGCAGAATGGGAGAAGTACGATGTCTTCCATAAATCAGTTGACGAGCGCGAGGGCTGCCCGCAGTTCGTATTTTTCGAGGGTCCTCCCTCGGCTAATGGTCATCCGGGTATTCACCACGTATTGGCACGTGCTATCAAGGATACATTCAATCGCTACAAGACTATGCAGGGATTCCAGGTACACCGTAAGGCGGGCTGGGATACTCACGGACTTCCCGTGGAGCTTGGCGTAGAAAAAGAGCTCGGTATAACAAAGAAAGATATTGACAACAAGGCTTCTGAGAAGTACATCTCTACAGAGGATTATAACCATAAGTGCCGCGAGAACGTGATGATGTTCACCGCCGAGTGGCGCAAACTGACCGAGGAAATGGGTTACTTCGTTGACCTTGACCATCCTTATATTACTTACGACAATAAATACATCGAGACTTTGTGGTGGCTTCTTAAGCAGCTCTATAACAAGGGACTGCTCTATAAGGGCTACACCATTCAGCCGTATTCACCGGGTGCAGGTACTGGTCTGTCGTCGCACGAGCTTAACCAGCCTGGCTGCTACCGCGACGTGAAGGACCTCACGGCTACCGTGCAGTTCCTTATCCGCGACCCGAAGGAGGAGTGGACGAAGTGGGGTAAGCCTTATTTCGTGGCTTGGACGACGACTCCGTGGACTCTGCCTTCAAACGTTGCACTCTGTGTTGGTCCAAAGATTGACTATGTTTCGGTTGAGACATACAACCTTTACAACGGCGAGCCTATGACTCTCGTTATGGCAGAGAATCTTGTGAAGGCTTATCTGAAGCCTGAGCAGGAGTGTACTGAGGGCGAACTTGCTCCGTTTGACAAGGAGAAGAAACTGTGTCCGTGGCGCATTACTGGTCATTACAAGGGCACAGAGCTTGAAGGTATGCACTACGAGCAGCTCATGCCGTGGATTAAACCATGTGAGAAGGTGGATGACTTTGCTCCGAAGTTTGTTACAGACTACGCCGCAGCTCACCCCGAGAAGGTGTTCACTGGTGAGGATGGACGCGACAAGTTTGTTGAGATGGAGAGCGAAGCTTTCCGTGTAATTCTTGGCGACTATGTTACAACAGACGATGGTACTGGTATCGTGCACATCGCTCCGACATTTGGTGCGGATGACGCAAAGGTAGCTAAAGATGCAAATATCCCTGCTCTCTACCTCATAAACAAGAAGGGTGAGACTCGTCCTATGGTTGACCTTCAGGGTAAGTTCTACCTTATCGACGAGCTCGACAACAACTTTGTTAAGGCTTGTGTAGATACAGAGAAGTACGGACACCATGCCGGCGACTATGTAAAGAACGCTTACGACCCACAGTTCAATAAGGACGGCGTGTGGGACAAGGCTGCATCGGACAAGGCTGAAGACCTTAATGTTGTGCTCTGCTACGAGCTGAAGCAGGAGGGTAAGGCTTTCAAGACCGAAAAGCACGTACACAACTATCCTCACTGTTGGCGTACAGATAAGCCGATTCTCTACTATCCGCTCGACAGCTGGTTCATCAAAGACACAGCCCGTAAGGAGCGCATGGTGGAACTCAATAAGACTATCAACTGGCAGCCAGAGTCTACTGGCACTGGTCGTTTCGGCAACTGGCTCGAGAATCTTAATGACTGGAACCTCTCACGCTCACGCTTCTGGGGTACACCGCTGCCTATCTGGCGCGACGAGAATCGCGGAGAGAAGTGCATAGGTTCGCTTGAAGAACTCTACGCAGAGATAGAGAAGGCGGTTGCTGCAGGTGTGATGAAGAGCAATCCGATGAAGGATAAGGGCTTCGTACCTGGTGACTACTCTAAGGAGAACTATGACAAGATAGACCTCCACCGTCCGTATGTAGACTATATTGTGCTCGTTAATGACGAGGGTAAGCCTATGCACCGTGAGTCAGATCTTATTGATGTGTGGTTTGATTCTGGCTCAATGCCTTACGCTCAGCTACACTATCCGTTTGAGGGTGAGATGTCGCGTGGCACAGAGGAAGACCGTCAGGCGCTTATCCACAGCCAGTATGAGGGCTTCGCTATTGCACCTAAGTTCTATCCGGCAGACTTCATCAACGAGGGTGTAGACCAGACTCGTGGCTGGTTCTTTACGCTGCATGCTATCGCAACAATGGTGTTTGACTCTGTTGCGTTTAAGAACGTGATTTCTTCGGGACTCGTTCTCGATGCTAAGGGCAACAAGATGTCTAAGCACTTGGGCAACGCTGTCAATCCGTTTGAACAGATTGAGAAGTACGGAGCTGACGCAGTGCGATTCTATATGATGACCAATTCAGAGCCGTGGGATAACCTTAAGTACGACCCCGCAGGTGTCGATGAGGTGCGTCGCAAGTTCTTTGGCACATTATATAATACATATTCTTTCTTTAGTCTGTACGCCAACGTTGATGGATTCAGCTATGGTGAGAGTGATGTGCCTGTAGAGGAGCGTCCAGAGATTGACCGTTGGATTCTCTCAGTGCTCAATACTCTGATTAAGGGTGTAAGGAAAGAGATGGAGAACTACGACCCGACACGTGCCGGACGTCTTATCGATGAGTTCGTCAGCGACGACCTTTCTAACTGGTATGTGCGTCTGAATCGCAAGCGTTTCTGGGGTAAGGAGATGAGCAAGGATAAGTTGTCGGCTTACCAGACATTGTACACATGTCTTGAAACAGTAGCTAAGCTGCTCGCTCCGTTTGCTCCATTCTTTGCCGATAGACTGTATATGGACCTTGTTTCGGTAACAGGCCGCGACACAGTGTGCTCTGTGCATCTGTCAAAGTTCCCTGTTGCTGATGAGTCGCTTATCGACTCAGACCTTGAGGAGCGCATGGCAATCGCAGGAAAGATTACTTCTATGGTGCTGGCACTGCGTAGAAAGGTGAACATCAAGGTCCGTCAGCCGCTTCAGGCGATAATGATTCCAGCTATAGACGACGCTCAGAAGCAGCACATCGAGGCTGTTAAAGACCTTGTTATGAACGAGGTGAACGTCAAGGAACTGCGCTTCGTTGAAGGTTCTGGCGTATTGGTGAAGAAGGTTAAGTGCAACTTCCGCACCATGGGCAAGAAGTTTGGAAAGCTGATGAAGGGCATTGCCGCTGTGATGTCGGCGCTTGAGCAGGACCAGATAGAACTGCTTGAGAAGCAGGGATGGCTTAATGTCGATGTGGAAGGTCAGAGTGTGACTGTAGAATCGGCAGATGTGGACATAATCTCAGAGGATATTCCTGGTTGGCTTGTAAGCAATGAGGGTAATCTTACGGTTGCTCTTGAGGTGGAACTCAACGACGACCTGCGCAACGAGGGTATGGCACGTGAGTTGATAAACCGTGTGCAGAACATGCGTAAGGAGGCTGGTTTCGAGATAACAGACCGCATTTGCGTGTATGTTTCACACAACGACGCAATGGAGAAGGCTATCGGTAATTATTCCGACTATATAAAGGGCCAGGTGCTGGCAGACAACATTGAAGTGTCTGACGATAATCGTGGTACCGAGGTGGAGTTCGATGACTTCAAGCTCTATATTGACGTCGTAAAGTCGTGATATGAAATGAAGGACAGCAGATAATGGTTTTGGCTGTTCCCTTGACTATATTATTAACCTTTATGGTGCATGTGTCGTCATTGAAATAAGATGGCGGCACATGTACACCATTACTTTAACCAACAAAAACTATGACAGAGAAGAAACGTTACACAGATGAGGAGTTGGAGGAATTCCGTTCTATCATCAATGAGAAGCTGAAGATTGCACGTAGCAGTTTCGAATCTATGATGCGACAAATTATGAATGCAGACGGCAATGACATTGACGACACGTCCCCTACATACAAGGCTCTTGAAGAGGGTAGCTCTACTCAGACGAAGGAAGAACTGGTGCAGATGGCGAACCGTCAGCAGAAGTTTATCCAAGGATTGGAGGCTGCGCTTGCCAGAATACAGAACAAGACATATGGAATAGACCGCATTACAGGCGAACTCATTCCTAAGGAGCGTCTGCGTGCAGTGCCTCATGCAACCCTTAGTGTAGAGTCGAAAAATGCGCGAAAGAAGTAAGAGTCGCGCGCAGAATAAATAAGAATCGCGTGCAAATTAAGACAAGAATCGCGTGCGAATTAAAACAAAACTCGTGTGCGAAGAAGTAAGATTCGCTCGCGAACTAAGTAATAAAGCGCGTGCGAAGTAGATAAATGGAAGAAATACAGAAAAACCACAGCGGTGATGGCATATTAGCTATTGTCATC
>JALEVZ010000046.1 GCA_022788105.1 Prevotella sp.
GAAGTTCCGCAACTTCGGTAAGAAATCGCTTTCAGAGCTTGATGATTTGCTCGAGAGTCTGAATCTGTCGTTTGGAACTGATATTTCTAAATATAAATTAGATAAAGACAATTAAAAAATGAGACACAATAAAAAATTCAACCATCTGGGTCGTACTGCATCGCATCGTGCGGCTATGCTTTCAAACATGGCTTCGTCACTGATCCTGCACAAAAGAATCACTACGACCCTCGCCAAGGCTAAGGCCCTGAAGAAATATGTAGAGCCGCTGATTACACGCGCTAAGGACGATTCTACAAACTCACGCCGCGTAGTGTTCAGCTACCTGCAGAACAAGGAAGCTATCAAGGAACTCTTCGGTGAGGTAGCAGCAAAGGTTGCTGACCGTCCCGGTGGCTACACTCGCGTTATCAAGCTGGGTTCTCGTCGTGGCGACGCTGCCCCCATCGCTTTCATCGAACTCGTAGACTTCGATGAGAACATGGCTAAGACAGATAAGGGCGGTGCTAAGAAGACTCGTCGTAGCCGCAAGGCTGCTCCTAAGGCAGAGGCTCCTGCTGCAGAGGCACCTGCTGCAGAAGAGGCAAAGGCTGAATAATTTTTTATTCTTCATATCAAAAGGAGGGATGTCCGTTTCGGACGTCCCTCCTTTTTTGTTAATCTGTATTTCGGTGATTTACTAACCCTTATTAAGCTTAATCAATAATCTATGTTAAGCTTATGGTAAATCCATGTGGTACCAAATAGTCGACATACGGGTTATAATGGTTCATCCATATTCACTTCTCGTCCATATCGATTACCTCTAAATCGTCTGGCACGACAATTCTTCCGTTAAAACATTGAGCTGCTTCGTGAGTATATTTTGCTCTGCGTGTCGCCAGCGTCACTTCCTCCGTGTGGTACAGAATCAGATTCTTTATGCCGAGTTCCGCCGCCAGCTTGCCAGCATCGAGCGCAGTGCTATGGTTTTTCTCATACGGTTTGAACGTGTCGCGGTCGGCATAAAGGCAGAACGCCTCGCACATCATCCAATCCGCGTTTTCAACGAATTGGCGGTTAAGTTGATTGTATGGCTCATCGCCGAGGCAGGCGAGCACAGTGCTGTTGGGCAATTCTGCGCGGAATCCAAACTGCTTTTCCTTTGTCGAGTGTATGTCAAAGCATGTGAGTCGCATGTCGCCCACGTCAAAGCGCTCGCCATCCGTTAGCTCATGAAAAGCCACACGTTCTGCAACCTTGTCCAGCTGTTTCTTTGCCAGCACCATGTCGATGATTGTGCGTATTACCCTCATCACCTTGTCGTTGCCGTACACGTGCATCTTACCCACATATCCTTTGCATTGAGCCACCATCCTCACCACCCATATCACGCCTAAAATGTGGTCGGTATGTGCGTGTGTGACGAAGAGATGGTGCAACTCCGAAATGTGGAAGTTCGCCTTCCGCAGTTGCGTCAGTATGCCGTTGCCGCCACCCGCATCTACGAGTAGGCGAGTGTTGTCGGTCTCAAGCACAAAACATGTGTTGTAGATGTGCGACACCAGCGCATTGCCTGTGCCGAGCATTGTTATCTTATTCATCGTGCGATTCCTGTTATCGTGGTCGAAAGCCTGTCGTCAGGCTTTCACTAATGCTCCCAACACCTTGTCCAACTCGTCCAGTTCCGCCTCCCTGGTAGCCCAGCTCGTCACGAAACGGCAGATTATTTCCTCTTCGCTCTTCCTTTCCCAAATCTCAAACGCCACCTCCTTCGACAGCGCATCATACAGAGTGGGGGAGAGGCATACAAACTGTTGGTTGGTCGGCGAGTTGTATGCTATTGCGATGCCATGCTTTGTGAAGATGCTGCGTATGCGTGCTGCCATGTTTATGGCGTGTTGCGCCACCTTGAAGTACAGCCCGTCGGTGAATAGCGTGTCAAACTGTATGCCCAGCATCCTGCCTTTTGCGAGCAGCGCCCCATGGCGTTTCACGTTTGTAAAGAAATATTTCGGCGCCTTCATGTTAGATAAAACCACCGCCTCGCCCATCATTGCGCCCACCTTTGTGCCGCCGATGTAGAACACGTCACAGTGCGCCGCGAGGAACGGTAGGTCGTAGTCGCAGGCCTCCGACATCAGTCCGTAGCCCAACCGTGCTCCGTCGATAAAGAGCATAAGATTGTATTTCCGACAAGTGGCGTAAAGACTCTCCAGCTCATTCTTCGTGTACACCATGCCAAATTCTGTCGGCATAGACACGTACACCATGCCTGGCTGCACCATGTGCGGATGCGACTCGTCTGCCAGAAACGTGTCCATGTAAGCCGATAGCGTCTGCGGGGTGAGTTTGCTGTCGGCGGAGGGCAGTGTGATGACCTTGTGTCCGAACGCCTCTACAGCACCCGACTCATGCACCTCGATGTGTCCCGTCTCAACGCATATCACACCCTCACATCCCAGCAGCACCGAGTCAATGACCGTGGTGTTGGTCTGCGTTCCGCCCACCAGCAAATACACGTCTGCCTTGTCGTTGCCCACCGCCTTGCGTATCTTCTCTTTTGCCGCTTCCGTGTAGCTGTCGAAGCCGTAGCCCGGCGTCTTGTCGTCGTTCGTTTTACCCAGAGCTTCTAATATCTCTGGCAACATACCGTTGTTATAGTCGCTTTGAAATGAAATCATGTCTTAAAACCTGTTCTATTTGCTTAATACATAAAAACTATTAATCATACTGTATAAGTATTAGGCCATCCTTGTTATTCCATACCATATTAAAAGGGACCATAAACTCACAATCTATTTTACCAATAAACTTCTTATTGTCATATACGTCTAATTTTATCCTATTTTTCCGATTCACAGAATATGTATAACCAATACTCTTGTTTCTAATTCTTTCCACACACAGATTATACATTATAGTAATGACATAATTTGGAGGTATGGATAAATATTCTTTCTTAGCCTTAATCAGATATGCCCATTTGTTATTAATAAATGTCTGCAACCCATAGATTCTCCCGATACTAATAAACTTTTTACCATG
Source organism: Prevotella sp. (assembly GCA_022788105.1). Lineage (GTDB taxonomy): Bacteria > Bacteroidota > Bacteroidia > Bacteroidales > Bacteroidaceae > Prevotella. Next base: position 3,028 of record JALEVZ010000046.1, read on the forward strand.
ATTTTCAATCCTCACTATTACATGTTGTGCATCTTCTTTCGAAACCATAGCACTAATTTTTATAGAGTCTTTCAGATAGGTATTCGTTTTTAGAATAGAGTCTTTCTCTACAGACAATGTTCTGATTTTATACGTTCCATGTATGAAACATGTCCACGCTAAACAGGCTGATGTTAATATTATCCGTAATAAATTCATTCTAATACCTTGTATACAATTTAAGTCTTTACTCATATTAAACTTATTGATATTCGATGCAAATATATTGCAATATATTGAAACATACGAGAGATATTCTGAGAATTCACATTTTGTACGCGACACTTAGTGTTTTTATATAAAACTTTAGACATTTTACACATTGGAGTAGTTGCTTAAATACATTCTAAAAATTGACAAAGAAAAGAGCTTATTGTTGATTTTGTGATGGCAACATTCTAACTAATTATAACCTCAATGGAAGTCCATGCCTTCCATTAAGGCTGCAAATCTACTGCTTTAATTGTCGTCCGCATTTCTCGTTGACGAAGCCAACATACAGGTACATTGCACAATATATAATTATGTCACCATAGTTGATAAAGTCTATTGCAAAGCTATCTAAAACAGAAGTCCTATTCCGTAGGGTTGTTAATGTCTTCAACGAGCAGTCCCATCTTCCATAGCTTCTCTTTGAGACGTTCGAGTAGCGACTTCTCGTGTTTTTTCGGCTTTTCGGCGTCGTCGTTGGGTGTGTTGTTGTCAATGGCTGCTGTGTTGGTGGCTTCGTCGTTGTGAGTGTCGTTGTTGTTGTCGTTGTGAGTGTTGCTGGAAGAAGTTTCTGTGTTGTCGTTGCCGCCGTTGTCGCTATTGACGTCGCTATTGTCATTGCTGCTGTAGTCAGTGCCAGTCGCGTTGCCGTTTGTCATATTGCTTTTGTCCATAAACGACCATCCACTTTTCTTCATAGGCTTGTACAGTTTGGCTATGAGATTGGAGTAGTATTCGTCTTCCTGCATGTGGCTCTCTCTCGCAAACCGTTGAGTTTCAAACTCGTCGTCAAAGCCCGTAGCGAGAATTGTCACCTTTGCGTCTTCGCCGAGCGTGTCGTCGTCAGACACGCCCCATATCACCTCAATCTCCGGGTTCAGTCCGTCCATGAACGCGTCCACCTCGTTCATCTCGTTGACGTGCAACGGCGACTTCTCGCTGGTGTATATGTTGAACAGCAGACGTTTTGCCTTGCTTATGTCGTTGCCGTAGAGCAGCGGTGAGTCGAGTGCGTCGACAATAGCCTTTTCAACCCGTCGTTCGCCGCTTGCCCGTCCCATCGCCATGATGGCGCCGCCCCCGCTGCGCATCGTCGACTCCACATCTTTGAAGTCGAGGTTTATGTCTCCCTCTATGGTTATGAGCTCAGATATGCTTTTTGTGGCGTTGCACAAAATCTGGTCGGCACGTTTAAACGACTCCTTCACGGTGATGTCAGAGTCAGAGTATATGTCGCAGATGCGCTCGTTGTTGACTATCAGTATGGCGTCCACGTTCTTGCGCATCTCCTCCACGCCTTTCAGCGCCTTCACAATCTTACGTCTCTTCTCGAAATAGAACGGTATGGTCACAATGCCGATGGTGAGCAGTCCCATGCTCTTCGCCACCCCTGCCACGACAGGCGCCGCGCCCGTTCCTGTGCCACCGCCCATGCCGGCAGTGATGAACACCATCTGTGTGCCGTCAGTAAACAGTTTTTTTATCTCGTCTATGTGGCTCTGTGCCGCCTTACGACCCTCCTCGGGGTTGCCGCCGGCGCCGAGATAGCCTATTGGCAGCTTCACTGGTATCGGCGATTTTGACAGCGACTTGCTGTCGGTGTTGCACACGGCGAAGCTCACGTCCACGATTCCCTCCGTGTACATGTTGCGCACGGCGTTGCATCCGCCGCCTCCTACGCCCACCACCTTTATCAGTCCGTGGGTCAAGTCCTCCACCGGTCCGAAGTCGATGGGCGGACGGTGTGTTGCCGTCACGTCTGCCGCAAACGATATGGTGTGTGTGTCGCTGCTGTGTTGCTGCGTTGTCGTTGTGTCGGCGCTGCTGCCGCCGCTATTGGTGGTGTCGAAAGAGTCAATCATAGAGTTCGTTTTTTTGTTTGTCGCAAAGTTACTATTCCGTTCTTATATATGCAAGTTTTTGCAAGCCTTGCGGAAACTCCACATTTCTCACCTTTTGTTTTGTCGGTTGAATCAATTCTCTTATTTTTGCAGACAATAACGTATTGCTTGCAGCGCCGTGCAACGGACCAGACAGAGCGATAGCTTACCAATGACAGCAGACAACAGTGACCTTAATCAGATAGCTGTGGAGGTTCGCCGCATGGTGAACTACCTTATGGCAAACGGGCGTGCCGACCTGGCGCTCCAAGCCATCGGTATGTCCAATCTTGAGATGCTGCATGTAGAGTCGGCGCGCACCCGTCTCAGCCGCCTCATTATCACTTCCGACTATAGGTTCGTGCTTGCCGACTATGGCGGCTGCGAGGTGGAGATGTCGCCCATCCACAAAGCTCTCTACATGTTGTTTCTCCGCCACCCCGAGGGCATAGAGGCGAAGTGCCTGGTAGACTATCGTGACGAACTGCTTGACCTGTATATGCACATCTCGTCGTGGCTCGACGTCGATAAGGTGCGCGATGTTGTCGACCGCCTTGTCAACCCGTTAGACAACGCCCTCAACGAGAAGTGCTCGCGCATAAAGGCTGCCTTTGCCACCCACATGGACGAATATGCCGCCACCTATTATGTCATTGCCAGCCACAAACGTCGCCATGTCGGCGACTCCGCACGTGTGTGGTATGAGCGCAAGAAGGTGGTCGAGCTGCCTCGCGAACTCCTCGTGTGGGAGTGTGATGTCGCGTCGTTTTGCAAAGACGCCCACTTGACAAAATGATAGTGCCCTTTTGGCGTTGTCAAAGGGCCGTAGTGGCGATGTCAAAGGGCCGTAGTGACGTCGCGAAAGGGCCGTAGTGGGAACGTTAACTGGTTTTTAACTCTTGTTAAGAATTGGCGTCACTCAAACCTGTTGTTTGCTGACGTTTTGTAAGGTTTTACGTCGTTATGCCAACACTATGAAATCGTAGGGCAACAACCCCTGTTTGTTGAAATTTTAAATCTTTTGCGTCTGCTTTTAGTTTATTATTCGAGTTTTTTATTTATATTTGCAGAGCTATTAACAACTAAACCGATGGCGCAGCAGGACCAATGAACAGAGTGCCAATCGTTGGCAGACCATGAAGATGGGTCATAGCCACGACGCTATGATGATGAAGAATAAAAAAGCTCGCGGTTCCGCTCACTTTTCGGCTTGACATAACTCGATATGCCATTAAACTAAACAACATAAGAATAGAAATTTTTATACATAACCATAATACGAAAATGCCTTATGATTAAAAGAATTATTAAGAAGACAGGCCACCTGTTGCACGGAGTGAGGGCAAAACTGTTGAAGACAGAGATAGGCAGCGTTGCCGCCACGGGCGACGAGGGCGGTATGTTCGGACTGAATCGGTTTGTCGTAGCACAAGACAAACATGGGATTTATGAATGTGCGCTCCGCGAGATTCGTAGCGGTCGCAAGCGCAACCACTGGATGTGGTATGTGCTGCCACAGCTTAAGGGGCTTGGCCACACCTATAAGTCCAGCTACTACGGCATCTCGTGTCGCGACGAAGCCGTGGCCTATCTTGCTCATGAGGTGCTCGGCGAGCGTATGCGCACGGTGTGTGGACTGCTGCTCGAACAGGCGGAGCTTGGTCACACGGCGCGTGGGGTGATGGGTAGCATCGACGCTAAGAAGACATTTTCGTCACTCACACTGTTCGATGCCGTGTCGCCCGACGACATCTTTGCGCAGTGTCTCGACCGCTGGTTTGACGGCCATCGCGACGAACGCACGCTCATGTTGTTGCAGTCTGCCGCCAGCCACGACGGAGGCGCCGCTGCCACGGAGCAGCCCGCGGAGCAGCAGCCAGGCGCTGTCGGAGCAATAACATAAGTTAAAAAGTGGGCAAGTGTCGGAGTTTTGTACTATCTTTGTCATTAGTAACTGAAGTTTCGCAAGTTTTCACTTGCTGTCAGTAAACGAGTAGACAAGCTGCTACCCATACTTATCAAAGTGTTATAAAGGTTTTGAATTGTAAAAGCAAACAGCTCGTTCACTCGTCCGCTCGGCTTTGCCGCTTGCATAAGCAAGAACTTGTTGACTATCAGCATGCCAAAGGCATGTGAAACTAAAAAAAAGATAACAAGAGTTATAACGCTATGAAGAAGAATGGCATATTATTGATGGGCACACTGATGCTCCTAAGTTCTTGCGGCACATACACGGCGTCGGGAGCCTACACAGGCTCTTCGCTCGGTTCCATACTTGGCTCTGCTATTGGCGGCATAAGCGGCGGACCGCGCGGCAGCGACGTGGGTACCATCGTCGGCATGGCTGGCGGCGCTATTATAGGCGGCGCCATAGGCCATCAGGCAGACAAACAACGCGAGGAGGACCTGGCGCAGTATCGTCAAGACCGTGCCGACCGTGTGACGCGCCGACATGCGGCGGCGTCTGACAAGCGTCAATATGACGATGCGTCTACCGCCTATTCCTACAATGGTGGCGGTGGCGACGACGTGGTGCTTGACGACACCAACAGCGGCGACGACCGTCTCTACGACTTCAACTCTGCCGACTACACTGGTTCTTACAGCGCACAGCAGCCCACGACGGAGCTGCCTGCCTCGTCGAGTGTGGAGGAGTTGGCGGAGGGACTCGCCTACACGCCGCACATAGAAATACGCAACGCGCGCATCGTGGACAGCAACCAGGACCAGCAGATAAGCCGTGGCGAGTTGTGTAAGGTCATATTTGAGGTCTACAACACTGGTCAGAAGCCTGTCTACGACATACAGCCGTCGGTGGTGGAGGCTACTGGCAACAAGCAGATTTTTATATCGCCGGGCATGCATGTGGAACGCCTGATGCCAGGTGCCGGCATACGCTACACCGCCATGTTAAAGGCTGGTCCGCGGCTTGGCAACGGCTCGGTGCGCATCTGCCTGTCTGTGCTCCAGGGTGCCAACGCCATATCTAAGGTCACCGAGTTTGAGGTGCCTACGTCGAAGAAGAAGGTTAAGGCTGCGCAGTAGTGCCCCAGACGTAATAAAAAAACTTCAGCAACGCTCTCTTGCGAGATGTGTTGCTGAAGTTTTTTGTATGTATTTATTTATGTGTAGTGTCGCCTCAGAGAGGGCTTATGTCCTTATCTGTGCAGCAGGTTGAGGGGCTGCTGCGGACGGAGCACGTCTGCCACCTTTGTAGTAGATGCCTTCACGTCGGCAGTCAGTGTGGCACGCACGTCTTCTGACGACGAACCGATGATGAACTTGCCCTTTGCTGCGTTTACAACCCATGCCGATGCTTTGGTGTCAAACGATGCGAGGTCGGCAGCTTTGACGGTGAGCTTCACCGTTTCGCTCTCGCCGGGCTTCAGACTCTGGGTCTTGGCATAGGCTTTCAGCTCGATGGCGGGCTTGTTGAGCGATTTGTTTTGCGGGTCGCTGTAGTAGAGCTGCACCACCTCTTTGCCCTCTGCCTTGCCGCTGTTGGTCACCTTCACGCTCACCTCGTAGCTGTCGCCGTTTTGTGCTATGACTGCATCGCTATACGCAAATGTGGTGTAGCTCAAGCCGTAGCCGAAGGGGTAGGACACTGGAACGCCAAACGACGCGAAGTAGCGGTAGCCCACGAACACGTCTTCTTCGTAGTTGGTGTAGTCGTAGTCTTTACGTTCGTGCTTCAGTGTGCCGTGGTCGGTCATGTTGAACTCTGGCTTAATGTCTATCGGGAAGTTATTTGTAGAGGCATGATCGGCATAGCTTACGGGCCACGTCATGGCGAGTTTGCCTGAGGGCGACGCCTTGCCTGTCAGCACGTCGGCTACGCTGTTGCCACCCTCCTGGCCTGCCTGCCATGCGCAGAGTATGGCGTCGGGCTGCTCTTTCCATGAGGCTGTCTCTATCACGCCGCCAATGTTGAGCAGCACTATCACCTTCTTGCCCACGGCGTGGTAGGCGCTACACACGTCGGCGATGAGCTTGTGCTCGTCAGCAGAGAGGTTGAAGTCTGCCACCTTACGGTCGAGGAACTCGCCCGACAGACGACCGATGGTTATGATGGCGGCATCGGTGGCGTCGGCTTTGGCTTTGAGCACATCGCCGCCAAGTGTCAGTTCTTTAGGCAGAGGGATGGGGAGGAACTGTGCGAGACGCTCGCCGTCGTTGGCGTGGGCGAGTATCTCTTTCTGTTCCTTTATGTGCTTGGTGTAAGATGCTGTCAGATCGGCGTCTATAGTCATCTTTGCGTTCTTCAGACCGTCGACCAGCGACACTACGTAGGCGTGGTTCACGTTGCCCGAACCTGTACCGCCAGCGATGAAGTCGTATGAGCAGCAGCCGAAGAGTGCCACGTTTTTGACGGCAGCCGGCAGGGGCAGTGTTGCCTCGCTGTTCTTCAGCAGCACCATGCCTTCTGTCGCACTCTGGCGTGTGATGGCAGCGTGGGCTTTGAGGTCGGGCTTGTTGGTGGCTTGGTAGCCGTTGTAGCGCGGCGACTTCTCGATGAGTTTCATGACACGGCTGACGCAGGTGTCGAGTGCTGCCTCTGGCAGTTTGTTGTCTTTCACGGCGTTCAGGATGGAGGTGTACTGCTCCCCACGTCCTGGCTGCAGCATGTCGTTGCCTGCTGCTATCTGCTCTGCGCCGTCTGCTCCGCCAAACCAGTCGGTCATCACCGTGCCCTTGAAGCCCCACTCGTCGCGCAGCACGGTCTGCAGCAGTTCGCGGTTTTGTGAGGTGTAGACGCCGTTGAGATAGTTGTACGAGGTCATCACCGTCCAGGGCTGCGCCTCTTTCACGGCTATTTCAAACGGTTTGAGATATATCTCGCGGAGCGCACGCTGCGATATGCAGGCGTCGTTGTTCATGCGGTTGGTCTCCTGATTGTTGGCACAGAAGTGTTTTATGCTTGTGCCCACGCCGTTTTCCTGCACGCCGCGCACGTAGGCGGCAGCGGTCTTACCTGCCACGAGCGGGTCTTCGGAGTAGTACTCGAAGTTGCGTCCGCACAGCGGGTTGCGGTGAATGTTCAGCGCTGGTGCCAGCAACACGTCGGCGCCGTAGGCTTTCACCTCCTCGCCGATGGCGTGTCCCACCTGCTCCACGAGCTGCTGGTTCCATGTAGAGGCGAGCAGTGTGCTGATGGGGAAGTGTGTGCAGTAGTATGTGGCTTTGTCGTTGGGACGTGTGGCACTTATGCGCAGTCCTGCCGGTCCGTCTGCCAGCACTATGGCGGGCAGTCCGAGCGAGTCGAGGGGGAATGTCGTTCCTGCTGCGCCGGGCACCAGATTCATTGTGGCGCCGATTACAGCGTCGTTTTCTGACACGCCTTCCTGGCCCGTACCGATGACAAAACGCGCCTTCTGTTCGAGCGACATCTTGCTGAGGGTGTCTTGTATGTCAATGCGTTTCATCTCCGATGAGCATCCTGCCATGACTATAGCTGTGGCGAGGAGCAGAATGTTGTTTGTCGATTTCATAATTGAACAAATGTTGGTTTGATAAATTCAAGGAATGTTGGTTTGATAAATTCAAGGAATGTTGTTATTTATAACGATAACGTTTCTGATTTAGTATGTTGTTTCTAATTTCTTATATTTAAAGATTGTTAAGTTTATGCGAGGAACTGTGGGTGGTGGCAATGGGCTGGAGTGGTGGTGTGTTCGTGACTGTGTGGCAGTCTGAAAACAAAAAAAGCGGACCTTGCATCGGTGCTCCTGTCTGTGATGTGGGAGCGATGCGGGGTCCGCTTCTCTTTGGGGCTATCTTATCCGGTCGAGGCTGTGACCTATGTGTTCTGCCTTGGCTGTGATAAGCTTGTCATTAGTTCTCGGGTTGTCGTGGTGCTGAACGTTTTTCTTTACCTTCTTAGCTTCTTTCTTAACCCATTCGGCTGACGCATAGCGGTCGCCTGTTGTCAGCTCGAAGTCTATCTCAGGTAGTTCCAGCGGTTCAAGCTTGAATGGCACCCTGTTCTTGTTAACGACCTCCACCTTGACCATAGCTACGCCATGATTCAAGATGCCTAACTGTTTTGCCGCGCTCCATGACAGGTCGATAATGCGTCCTCGTCTGTAGGGTCCACGGTCTGTCACCCTCACGACAATCTCCTTGCCGTTGTTGGGGTTGGTCACTTTCAGCATTGTGCCGAAAGGGTAGGTCTTGTGCGCACAGGTCAGGCTGTCGTGGTGAAGCCGTTCGCCGCTGCTGGTACGTGCACCTGTGGCGCGCTTTGAATAGTAAGAGGCTTTGCCCTTCTGTGTCTGTGCTGCCAGACGGGTGCAGCCCAAAATCATGATTAATCCTAATAATACCGTTACTTTTAATCTCACGTTATTAATTTTAGATGATGTTCTAAAACCATGCGGAGCGTCTGTCGCGATGCCCTTGTCGTCATGGAGTACGTTCTGACACAGACCTTCACTTTTGCAGCAGAGCTGCATGTGGTGAATCATTCAGTAGGCTTACACTATGCCTTGAGCCATCATGGCGTTGGCAACCTTCATGAAGCCTGCCACGTTGGCACCCTTGACGTAGTCGATGTAGCCGTCAGGCTGTGTGCCATACTTGACGCATTGCTCGTGAATGGAGTGCATGATGTAGTGGAGTTTGTCGTCTACTTCCTGCTCGCTCCAGTTCAGGCGCATTGAGTTCTGTGTCATTTCCAGTCCCGAGGTTGCCACACCGCCAGCATTGACGGCCTTCCCCGGCGCAAAGAGTTGATGTGCTGCCACAAACTTTTCCACGGCCTCTGCCGTGCAACCCATGTTCGACACCTCGGCGACGCATAGCGTGCCGTTGGCGATGAGCTTGTCGGCATCGGCGCCGCCAAGCTCGTTCTGTGTGGCGCACGTTAGTGCAATGTCCACCTTCTGTCCCCATGGCTTCTCGCCAGGGTAGAATGTGGCGTTCGGAAATTCGTCAGCATAGGGCTGGCAGATGTCGTTGCCAGAAGCGCGAAGCTCCAACATGTAGTCTATCTTTTCGCCGCTTATGCCGTCGGGATCGTAGATGTAGCCGTCAGGACCGCTGATGGTCACGACTTTGGCGCCCAGCTCTGTAGCTTTCTTTACGGCGCCCCATGCCACGTTTCCGAATCCGCTCACCGCCACTGTCTTGCCTTTGAGGTCGAGACCGCGTGTGGCGAGCATCTGTTTTACAAAGTAGAGAGCTCCGTAGCCCGTGGCTTCGGGGCGTATGCGGGAGCCTCCCCATTCGAGGCCTTTGCCTGTGAGCACACCCTCCCAGCGATGGGTGAGCTTCTTATACATGCCGAAGAGATATCCAATCTCTCTTGCGCCGACGCCTATGTCGCCGGCAGGCACGTCTTCGTCGGGCCCGATGTTGCGATAGAGTTCGGTCATAAACGACTGGCAGAAGCGCATGACCTCTGCGTCAGACCGTCCTCTTATAGAGAAGTCGGCACCACCCTTGCCGCCACCCATGGGCAGCGTGGTTAGTGCGTTCTTAAATGTCTGTTCAAATCCGAGGAACTTAAGTATTGACAGGTTCACCGAGGGGTGGAAGCGCAGTCCGCCCTTGTACGGGCCTATGGCGCTGTTAAACTGCACTCGGTAGCCAATGTTTACATGCACATCTCCCTTGTCGTCAGTCCACGGCACACGGAATGTTATGATGCGTTCAGGCTCAACCAGTCGTTCGATAAGTTTTGCGCGCTCAAACTCAGGATGCTTGTTGTAAACGTCCTCGATAGAGATGAGCACTTCTCTTACTGCCTGTAGGTATTCAGGCTCCCCCGGATGTCTGCGTTCCAGGTCTTGAATGATTTTTTCAACATTCATAGTAGTAATATTTTTTAGAAAAAGGTCAGGTAGTCGTGATTTTATGTAAGTGTCACGACGCAAATTTAGTCTTTTTCTTTTTTAGCACCAAATATTTTTGCAGTTTTTATTGTTTATTAGCGTCATAATGAAAGGTTTAGCTTTCCATCGTGCTACTTCACGATAGAAAGTGCTGCTTCAGACGTAGCTCAATGTCTTCCAACTCTTTGTCCAAACGGTGGGCGAGGGTGGTGCGTTCGGTCGGCAGGGGTGGTGTCTATGTGTTCGGGTGTGATGGCTTTCAGCCAGTCGCATTGCCCTGGCTTGAGCATGGCGAGCAGCGCGTTTTGTACCTCTGCATAGTTGGTCATCACGATGAAAGGTGCCGCAATGTCGTGTTTCTGCATCCATGACAACAGAAACAGTCCGTCGCGGTCGGGCAGACGGAGGTCTGACAGCACAAGGTCCACCTTGCCACCGTCCTTTAGCAGCTGTGCCGCATCCAGCACGTTTGTGGCTCTGCTGGTCTCAAAGCCTTTCTTTTTAAGCCATGTTTGCATCATTGTGCCGAAGGCCAAATCGTCTTCGACAATTAGTATGTGTGCCATCCTGTTTATCGTTTGTTCTCGGCAAATTTATGAAAAAAACTGACAGTGGACTCTTTCTTAGGTAAACTGTTGTCAAAACGGCGTAAACGCGATGTCAAAACCAAGTCACGCCTCCAATCGAATTGAGTCAATCCCCCAACCGAGCTGTGTCACGCCTCCTGCCGAGTGGTGTCACGCCTCCTGTCGAGTGGTGTCAAAATTTCTCCCTTATCCCCCTGTCTCGCCCCTAAAATCTCATCATCTAACCACCCTAATCTCAGTGTCAAGAAAACCGTAACAAAACCATCCTGCAACCTTTATTTAATAGAAATTAGGTTAAATTAGCCCGTCGAAACCATTGAACAGGTTTATTTATAAGCCCGAAATTAGATATTCTTATTATTCTGTGTCGTAGTTAGAAAAATATATGTACCTTTGCTTGGAAATCTAATGATAGACAGTAAAGTCTTGCACGCATTTGTAAAAGCAAGTCATGCAGCTTGGCAATATTTCTAACCCTATTATATAATTATGCTTAAGCAAATTATTAATGGCCGCATTCTCACACCTCAAGGTTGGCTTGAGGGCGGCTCTGTAATCATCGACGGCAATAAGATAAAGGCCGTGTCAAACAGTAACCTATATATTGTAGACGCAAAAATCATCAACGCAAAGGGATGCTATGTCGTTCCGGGCGGTGTAGAACTGCACGTACACGGCGGTGGTGGACGCGATTTTATGGAAGGCACCGAGGAAGCATTCCGTGTGGCAATAAACGCGCACATGAAGCACGGAACCACGTCTATCTTCCCCACACTGTCGTCGTCGACAGTGCCCATGATAGAGGCCGCCTGCCAGACATGTGAGAAACTCATGGCAGAAGAGAACAGTCCGGTGCTCGGACTCCACCTCGAGGGTCCCTATTTCAACCCCAAACAGGCGGGCGCACAGATTCCGGAGTGGATAAAGGCGCCTGTCGCAGAAGAATATGAGCCGCTGCTCGACAAGTACTCTTGCATCAAACGCTGGGATGAAGCCCCCGAGCTCCCCGGCTCGACAGAGTTTATAAAGTCTTGCTGCGACCACGGTGTGGTGGCATCTATAGGTCACACACGCGCCACATACAAAGATGTGGTGGCAGGACACAAGGCAGGCATGAAGCACGCCACACACTTCTACAACGCCATGCCCGTAGTCTACAAGGAGCATGAGTTTAAGGTTCCCGGCACCGTGGAGAGCGTCTATGCCCTTCCCGACATGACCGTGGAGGTGATTGCCGACGGCATACACGTGCCTCCAGTTATGCTTCGCGTGGTCTACCAGATAAAGGGTGTGGAGAAGACAGCACTCATCACTGACTCGTTGGCATGCGCTGCAAGCGACGAAGGTGTAGCGTTTGACCCGCGTGTCATACTCGAAGACGGTGTCTGCAAGCTCGCCGACCACTCCGCCCTCGCCGGTTCCATCGCCACGATGGACCGCCTTATCCGCACATGTGTGCAGATGGCAAACATACCTATGGCCGACGCCTGCCGCATGGCGAGTGAGACGCCCGCAAAAATCATGGGCGTGTTCGACCGCAAGGGTTCGCTCGAAGATGGCAAAGACGCCGACATCATGATGTTTGATGACAATCTCAAGCTCACGTTCGTCATGCAGATGGGCAACGAAGTGACCAACGAGCTGTAACAGGCGCAGCACTTTAAATATAAAACAACAACCGCTTTAATAAGAACATTATGTTAAAACAAATAGTCAACGGCCGCATACTCACCCCACAGGGCTGGCTTGAGGGCGGTTCTTTAGTCATCGACGGCAACAAGATAAGAGCCGTGTCAAACATTGACCTCCATGTTGTCGATGCAGAGATAATAGACGCCAAAGGCTGCTATGTGGTCCCGGGCGGAGTAGACATGCACGCTCACGGCGGTGGTGGACGCGACTTTGTGGAAGGCAGCGAAGAGGCTTTCCGTGCTGCAGTCGATGCCCACATGCGTCATGGCACCACCTCTATCTTCCCCACGCTGTCGTCATCGACAGTCCCAACCATAGAGGCCGCCTGCGCAACATGTACTAAACTCATGGCAGAGGCAGACAGTCCAGTGCTCGGACTTCACATCGAGGGCCCCTACCTCAATCCTAAACAGGTCGACGCACAGGATGCAGACCAAGTCAAGTCGCCCGTGCCCGAAGAGTATGAGCCGCTGCTCGACAAGTACCCGTGCATCCGTCGCTGGGACGAGGCGCCTGAGCTGCCCGGCTCAGAAGAGTTTATCACGGCGTGTCGCAAGCACGGTGTGCTCACCGCGCTTACCTGCACCCGTGCCACCTACGAAGATGTGGCGGCAGGACACGACGCCGGTATGACTCATGCCGCACACTTCTACAACGCCATGCCCGTGGTCTACAAAGAGCACGAGTTCAAAGTGCCTGGCACAGTAGAGAGCGTCTACGCCCTCCAAGACATGACAGTAGAAGTCATTGCCGACGGCATACACGTGCCGCCAGTCATGCTCCACGTTGTCTATCAGATAAAAGGTGTCGAGAATACGGCGCTCATCACCGACTCGTTAGCCTACGCCGCCTGTTCTGGCAGCGTGTCGTCGGAGCCGCGTGTCATACTCGAAGACGGTGTGTGCAAGCTTGCCGACCACTCGGCGCTTGCCGGTTCCATTGCCACAATGGACACTCTCATCCGCACATGTGTGCAGAAAGCGGAGATTCCGATGATAGATGTGTTCCGTATGGCGAGTGAGACGCCCGCCAAAATTATGGGCGTGTTTGACCGCAAGGGTTCTATCGAAGAAGGCAAAGACGCCGACATCATGATGTTTGACCACGACCTCAACCTCACCTACGTTATGCAGATGGGCAACGAGGTGACCAACGAGTTATAATCGTACAAGGTCGGTAGCAGTCGTACCCCTGTCTGGGGGCGTCTGCTGCCGGTCTTTTTTTATTTACGGCATCACCGTGCCGACGAACAGCAACAAGCCAATAAACATGAAACAAAGCAACATACCACAGGAGTTCAGCCAGTTCTATCTAAAGGACGTGACGTTTGTCAACCTCATGATGCGGCGCATCTACAATGTGTTGATAGTGGCAAATCCATACGACGCCTTCATGCTTGAAGACGACGGACGTGTGGAAGAGAAAATATATAACGAGTACATGGAGCTTGGCTTGCGCTATCCGCCGACGTTTACACAGGTCAGCACCACCGAGGAAGCGTTGCGTGTGCTGCGCACCATGAACATAGACCTCGTGATATGTATGCCTGGCAATGCCGACAACGACGCCTTTACCGTGGCGCGCGACATAAAGTCGGGATTCCCCGACATACACTGTGTGGTGCTCACACCATTCTCCCACGGCATCACGCGTCGCATGCAGAACGAAGACCTCAGCATCTTCGACTACGTGTTCTGCTGGCTCGGAAACACCAACCTCATCTTGTCCATCATAAAACTCATTGAGGACAAGATGAACATAGAACATGACATACACGAAGACGGCGTACAGATGATATTGCTTGTAGAAGACAGCATACGCTTCTACAGCTCCATTCTACCCAATCTCTACAGCTACATACTGGCGCAAAGCAAGCGTTTCTCCACTGAGGCGCTCAACCGCCACACCGCCACGCTGCGCATGCGCGGTCGTCCAAAGGTGGTGCTTGCCCGCACATACGAAGAGGCGATGGCCATCTACGACAAGTACTCCGCCAACACGCTGGGCGTGATAAGCGACGTGCGCTTCCCTATGAACGGCGTGAAAGACCCCGAAGCGGGTCTGAAACTGCTGCGTGCCATACGTGCTAAAGACGAGTATGTGCCGCTCATTATGGAGAGTTCGGAAGCTGTAAACCGCCAGAAGGCAGAGGCTGAAGGCTTCCGCTTCGTCGATAAAAACTCCAAGAAGATAAGCATAGACCTGCGGCGTCTGCTTGAAGAGCACCTCGGCTTCGGCGACTTCATATTCCGCGACCCGAAGACCAAAGCCGAGATTATGCGCATACACAGCCTGAAGGAGTTGCAGGACAACATCTTCAAGATTCCCGACGACTCCATGCTATACCACATCTCGCGCAACCACATGAGTCGCTGGCTGTCCGCACGTGCCATTTTCCCCGTCTCGGCGTTTCTCAAAACCGTCACGTGGCACAAGCTGAAAGACGTGCAGGCGCACCGTCAGATTATCTTCGACGCCATAGTGCAGTACCGCCACATGAAGAACATCGGCGTGGTGGCAGTGTTCGACCGTCTCAAGTTTGACGCCTATTCACACTTCGCACGCATCGGCGAGGGGTCGCTCGGAGGCAAAGGACGCGGCCTCGCCTTTCTCGACAATGTGGTGAAAACCCATCCCGACTTCAACAAGTTCCCTGGTGTGAGCGTGCAGATTCCGAAGACGCTGGTGCTCTGTACCGACGTGTTCGACCAGTTCATGGACCAGAACAACCTCTATCAGATAGCCCTCAGCGACGCCTCCGATGAAGACATTTTGCGACACTTCCTGCACGCACAGCTGCCCGACTCGCTTATCGGCGACTTCTTCACGTTCTTCGATGCTGTACACAGCCCCATCGCCGTGCGTTCGTCGTCGCTGCTCGAAGACGCTCACTACCAACCTTTTGCGGGTATCTACAGCACGTACATGATTCCGTGGCTCGAAGACAAATACGCCATGCTCTCCATGCTTGCCTGTGCCATCAAGGGCGTCTACGCCTCGGTCTACTATCGCGACTCCAAGGCTTACATGACCGCTACGAGCAACGTCATAGACCAGGAGAAGATGGCAGTGATTCTGCAACAGGTTGCAGGCCACCAATACGACGGACGCTTCTACCCGAACATCTCTGGTGTGCTGCGCTCCATCAACTACTATCCCATCGGTGACGAGAAGTCAGAAGACGGCATCGCCTCGTTGGCACTCGGACTGGGCAAGTACATTGTGGACGGCGGACAGACGCTGCGTGTCTCGCCCTACCATCCCCATCAGGTGTTGCAGACCAGCGAGTTGGAGACGGCGCTGCGCGAGACACAGACGCGCTTCTATGCCCTCGACACCACCCATGTGGGCAACGACTTCACGGTAGACGACGGCTTTAATATTTCCAGCATAAAGGTGAAGGAGGCTGTGAAAGACGGTTCCATAACCTATCTCGCCTCCACCTACGACCCCTACGACAACGTTATACGCGACGGCATATATGAGGGCGGCCGTAAGGTCATAAGCTTCTCTGCCGTGCTTCAGCAGGATGTGTTCCCACTGCCGGAGTTGTTGCAGATGTCTATGAAGTATGGTGCCGAGAGCATGCGACGCCCAGTAGAGATAGAGTTTGCCTGCAACCTCAACGACGACCGCACGGGTGAGTTCTACCTATTGCAGATAAGGCCTATCGTAGACTCTAAGCAGATGCTCGACGAAGACGTGGCAGCCATCGACGACAGCCGTTGTCTGCTGCGCTCACACAACTCGTTGGGTCACGGCATAAGCGACGACGTGACCGACGTGGTTTATGTAAAGACGTCTGACGACTTCACAGCGGCAAACAACCACTATATTGCCGACGACATCGAACGCATCAATCGCCAGTTCCTCGACAGCGGACGCGGCTACGTGCTCGTGGGTCCCGGCCGCTGGGGGTCGAGCGATCCGTGGCTCGGTGTGCCGGTGAAGTGGCCACACATCAGTGGTGCAAAGGTCATCGTGGAGGTGGCACTGAAAAACTACCGCGTAGACCCGAGCCAGGGCACGCACTTCTTTCAAAACCTCACGAGCTTCGGAGTGGGCTATTTCACCATCGACACCAACACCTCAAACGGACTCTATCGCAAAGACGTGCTCGACGCGTTGCCAGCAGTGGAGGAAACTCCGTATGTGCGACACGTGCGCTTCGACAGTGCGCTTCGCATTATGATGGACGGCAAAAAGCAAGAAGGCGTGGTGTTGTTGCCTAATAGCTGACACGTTGCTACGTTTGACGACCGCTTGCGTATAGAAACAAAATTTGACGACCGCTTGCGTATAAAAACAAAAATGGCTCGGCGTGGGTCCGTAAGACCTGTGCCGAGCCATTGCTGTTTATAGCCTGTTGCCCTGTGGCGACGCGGTGCCGATTGTTATTCCCACACGTCGTTTATCTTGAGTTTCGACGCTGCCTGCTGGGCGTTGCCGCCAAGTATGGTGCCAGGCGACACTTCTATTATGTCGCCAGGAGTGTAGGTGTTGCTTCCTGCGAGCAGTGCTGCTTCTGCGCTGGCTGCTATCACGGTTGTTGCAGGAGCTGTATATTTTCTCTTTTCCATGTGTTTTGTTTGGTAGTTAAGTTGTTTGTGTGGGCGTGGAGTTACTTCACCACCACCTTCTTGTTGCCCACAATGTAAATCCCTTTCTTCAGTCCGGCAGTGGTAGTGCCGATGTACTGGCCGTCGATGGAGTACACCTTGTCAGCATTGAACTGTGCGCCGCCGTCGATAGAGTCTATAGATGTCACCACGTCGCCGAAGCTAACCTGTGCCGAAGCCACGTCGCCGAGTATGCCTGAGAAGTAGGCGCGGAAGCCCTTCAGCAGATTGGCGTTTTCAATAGTGGTGTCGGGGCGTGTGAGCTTATTGTCGGTATTGAAGAACACGTCGGTGTCGAGGAGGCGTGTGGCGTTGAAGGTGCCGTTGAACGCAACGCTGCCTGTGCCGCTCACGCTGCCGGGACCGCTCACGCCGTCAAGCTCGGTGTCGACCAGCATCAGCAGTGACTGGTCTGTGGTGGGTTTGAGGAGGTAGGGCTGTCCAGACACTATCGACTCTGCATCTTTGAAGTAGAGCGTGCTGCCCTCCTGTCGGTCAAACGCCTTCAGCTCTGTGCCCTCGCCGAAGATGGCGTCTATCTCGCTCTTGTCGAAGTTGAACGGCAGACAGATGGTGTTCCAATATGCTGTAGAGAAGTTGCGGCTCAGAGCTACATTCACCGTCTCGCCGTTGTTGGCAGACAGCTTGTCGCTGTTGTCCTCGGCGTTGTCGTCGAGGTAGATGGCGCGTTCGATTCTGACTTCGTCTAAGAACAGACAGCCGCCAGTGCTACATTTGAAGGTGATTTTGGTGTCAGGGGTGGCGTCTACTATGGGTACCATGAAGTCGGTGAATTCGCCCTGTGTCAGCGACACTTCCTTTATGGGGAGTGTACCACCGCCAGAGATGGACAGCTCTAAGCTTGTTCTCGTGCCTCGGTTCTGTCCTGCGCGGAAATAAAGGAAAGCGTCTCCAAAGAGGTTGGTAAGTGCAGGAGTGGTAGCGCTGGCACTCATCTCCAAACGCAGACAGCTGCTTGCCTTGTAGGCTTCGGCTCCCACAACGGCTTTATTGTCTGTCCATCCACTGTTGTCGAACGACTGTTTGCCAGGGCCTGTGCCTATTCCGAATACATCCCACTGTCCGTCGTTGCCTCCTTTGCCTTCCATCTTGTTGAACGACTCATAGAAGTATGTGCCTTTTCTTACTACGTAGAGGGTGTAAGAAGTTTCTGACTCTATCGCCTCGTCGTCGCCAGCGAATGTGGCTTTGATGGTTGCGGCGCCCAAAGCCAGACCTTTCACGGTGCCGTCGGCGTCAACAGATGCTATGTCGGGGTTCTCGCTGGTGTAAGTGATGGTCTTGCCCGACATGTCGGCGTTAGGTGCTGTGAGTTCTGCTGCGAACTTAGAGGTAGCGCCAATCTCTAAGGTGTTGACATCTTTGTCAAACTTGAGGGTTGTAACGCACTTGTCAAACAAGGTGACAAGCACTTTGGAGAACTTTACTTCGTCCGATACTGTCATGCTGACTTCTGTCGCATTGCCAGTCCATTCGCCTGTCTCGGCGTTGAATCCGTCTGCAGAAAGCTTTGTGAGTTTTTCTCCTCCAACGAACTGAATCTTTGTTATCTTCTTGCTTGAAGAGAATGCAAGGGTCTTGTTGTAAAGGAGTCCTTTACGTACTACGTACTTGTCGGTAGCAAATGTGGCGTTGTTGCTGTGCATCTTGACGCCGTCTTTTGTTACTTCATCGGCGACATCGCCGATAGTAAACTTTGTCTTTGTTCCTTTGTCTACTCCTGCAACAAACTCTACTACGGTTTGTGCATAGCTACTCAAGCCCACAAACAGCAGAGTGAGCATGAGTAAGAATCTGAATTGTTTCATTTTTCTATTAATTGACCTTTTTGTTATTATTATCTTTTAGCTCTTTGGGCGTGGCTACAATGTCGCGTTGTGCCGACTCCCAGTCGTGTTGTTTATCTGAACTGCCGCGCGGCAGTGTATGTGAGAATTAATAAATCGGGTGCAAAGTTAGCAAAAAAAACAGAAAACTCAATAAGAAAGAAAGTTTTTCTTTTACTAACTTGATATATATTAATGTGTTGTCTATTACCTGTTTATGCAAATCAGCCAATGGCGGAAAGCTCCCTCCATTGGCTGATTGTGTGTGGCGCCGCTTGCCGATAGGTGTTGATGGCAGCGCCAACGCTTGATGTAGTAGGGTGCAGTGGCGTTATTTCATGGCGCTTCTCTTCTTCAGTGCGTATGCCAACACTATGGCGAAACCTACGAGCGGGATGAAGAACGGCGTGATGAAGTTGCCTGTAGAGTCGGCGATGAGGCCCATCAGTAGGAATCCGCAGCCGCCAACGGGTGTCATCATGAGTATCGACGAGGCGCTCTTGGTGAGGTTGCCGAGGCCGTTGAGTGTAAGCGAGAAGATGGTGGGGAACATGATTGCCTCAAACAGATAGTTGGCAATGAGTGCTGCAAGCGATATGTGCTCAATGTCGAGCAGCACGAGTGCCATGCACACTACAGTGCCGACGCCGCAAATGGTGAGCATGGTCTCTGCAGCTACGCGGCGCATTATCCAGCTGCCTATGAAGCGTCCAATCATAAATACGAACAAGGCGCCGGTTATGACGTTGGCTGCTGACTGGTCGCCCATCCATCCCTGACCTGTCACGAAGTTGATGAAGTAGCTGTTGATAGATATCTCTGCCACCTCATAGGCAAGCAGTGCGGAGAGCCCGAAGAGGAACATGCGGTTGCTGAACAGGCGACGCAGGTTGGCGGTACCGCTGGTTGGCTGGTCGGAGGCAGCCTCTTCGTCGTGTCTAATCTCTGGTAAGCTGACGCGTGAAAACACCACTGCGATGACGAGCACCAGCGCTCCCATGATGGCGTAGGGCACTGCCACATTGCCACCGTCGGCATTGTCGCCCTTGAACAGGAACTGTCCGACGCCGAATGTGGCAAACATGCAGCCCAGTCCGTTGAACGACTGCGAGAAGTTCAGGCGGCTTGTGGCGGTCTCTTTCGGTCCCAACTCTGTGGCGTAGGGGTTTGCAGCTGTCTCAAGGAACGTCAGTCCGCAGCCTATAACAAACAGTGCGGCGAGGAAAGCGTAGAACGTTCCCATTGCCGAACAGGGTATGAACAGCAGCGAACCGAGTCCGAACAGCAACAGTCCAAACACCACTCCGCGTCTGTAGCCGAAGCGGTTGATGAACAGTCCTGACGGTATGGCCATTAGGAAGTAGCCGAGATAGGTCGTGACCTGTATGAGTGCAGACTGTGTAATGCTGATGTCGAGCGTGTTTTGGAAGTGCTTGTTCAGCACGTCGAGTATGGCACGCGCAAAGCCCCACATAAAAAACAGTGAGGTGATGAGCACGAACGGCACTATGTACTGCCTGTTGCTCAGTGATATTTTCTTCTTTTCCATTTGTCTTTTAAGGCTTTCGTTTGCTGGCTCCATTATGTCATTTGCCCGCCTCACCTTTGTGATTAAAAGTTCTCTCTTTATGTTTTCCTGTGTCGTTAAGAATGTTTTTCTGTGCTGTTAAGATTCTATTCCAGTGGTTCCGACTTCAAACTGACAACGTTTCCAGTCACAGGATTGAGCACGATGTGTGACGTTATCTTCTTTCCCCACAGCGCACCGCTGAGCATTTCTACCCTTCCGAACTGCGCGGCATAGGTGCTATACTGTGCGATGTTGCGTCCGTCGTGAGTCAAAGTGAGCTTTATCTTGCCGGGAAGACTTACTCCTATCTGCAACTCGTCTTTCTTTTTCTTGTCTTCGCCGGTAGTGGGGAGCTCGCTGATGATGTTCTCATCTTCCACAACGACGTAGTAGGGCGCACCTGCCAGGTCGTCGTTGGCGGTCAGACCGAAGTGGTGTGAGAAGCGGAAAGCGAGCGTCTTGCTCTCGCCCTTGACGGGTATGACGGTCACAACCTGTTCGGTCGTGTCTTTCACCGTGGTGCCTTGAAACACCTGGGTGAGTGCCTTCTCCTGTGTAGCGAGCTGTGCCAGCATCAGCTTGAGCTGCTCGCCGTCTTTCGGCATGAAGTCCGCCTCACCGCGAGAGAGCTGGTTTCGACTGTCGCGTATGTCGTAGATTTCCTGTGCAATGAGTCGCGCCATGGTGGGCAGATTGCCCGATGAGAGTATGTCTTGGCTCATATAGTCTTCCGGATTGAGCGGTGCAGGCTGCGGTGCGGGCTTGAATGGCACGGGCTGTGGTGCGAGTTGCGCCTTCGCATTGATAGCCATGAGCACGCCGTTGCGGTCGCAATCCAGACTCACGATGCTGTGTTTCTTGTCAATCATGACGCTGAATTGCTTTGAAGAGTCGGGCACTGCGGTGGGACGGAACTCCACTCCCACGATGCGATAGCTGACGTTTGGCTTGGCGTCGGCAGCCTTTTTAAAATATATTTCCGAATATCCGGCAAGGCGACCAGGTGTGTAAGTGGTCTTCTCTATGCGCAGTGCCATCTGCACGGCGGTCTTAGGCAGGAAGTATGTGACGCCTCCTGGGGCGTTCTGTGCTGCCGCTGTCGCCATTGAGGCTGCGGCAATCATGATGGCTGACAATAGTCTTTTCATGTCTTTTTACTTAATAATTAAAAGTCTATTACTTAGTAATGAAGAGTCTATTACTTAGTAATGAAGAGTCTTTTGCTTAATAATAAAATATGTAGTGTGTTGTTTAGTCTTGTGCGATGTATGGCTTTGTCTTGTTGAAAAGTGCGTCGTGGCGTCGGTATCGCGTTGCATTTGCGGTGTGGAGCGGTCAACTTTCGAGTCTGCGGAACGCCATAGGCAGACATTCTGTTATGTCGCTGGCGATGAGACTCTCCTTTCCTTTCACCTCCGCAGCTATGTCGCCGGCGAGTCCATGTAGGTACATACCGAGCAGACAAGCGTCGAGTCGGCTGTAGCCGCGTGCCAACAGGGCGGTGAGTATGCCGGTTAGCGTGTCGCCACTGCCTGCCGTCGCCATGCCAGAGTTGCCTGTAGAGTTGAAGTACACCCTTCCGTCGGGGGCACATAGGGCAGAGTAGTGGCCTTTGAGTATGATGTATCCCTCCGTTTTGACAGCCATCTCGCGTGCGCGGTTGAGGCGTTCGTAGTCGTTGGAAGCTGTCGAGCCGGTGAACATGTCAAACTCCTTAGGATGTGGAGTCATCACCAAGCCCTTTGGAAGCATCTGCATCCATGCCACGTGGTGGCCGAGCAGAGTCAGCGCGTCGGCGTCGACCACGACAGGACACTGCGCCTTACGCAGCATCTCTATCAGCGCGAGTGCCGAGTCTTCGTTGCGTCCGAGCCCTGGTCCGATGCCCAATGCGTTGAAGCCGTCGACCGAAATATGGTTGGTGAAGTATGCCTCGTGACTGTCGAGTTGTACCACCGCTTCCGGCACCGCTATCTGTAGAATGTCGCAGTTGTGTCGCGGCGTGTGTACAGTCACCTTGCCGGCGCCTGCTCTAAGACACGCGCGTGTGGCGAGCACTGCCGCCCCTGCCATGCCATAGCTTCCTGCCACGATGAGTGCGTGACCCATTGTGCCTTTGTGTGCAAAGTCGTGCCGCGGCATGAGCAGCCGTTTGATGTCTGCTTCTTCCACTATGTTGAATGGCGTGTCGGTGTTTTCGGCAAACTCCTGCGACAGGCGGATGTTCAGAATCTGTAGCCGTCCGATGTACTGCTGGTTGTCGGCGAGCATCATGGACAGCTTCTTCTGTTGCAGCGTGAGTGTCAGGTCCGCACGCATTATGTTCTGTCCGTTGTTGAGAGTGTTGTCTTCCGCCATCAGTCCAGACGGCAGGTCGATGCTCACCACCTTGCATGGCGACGCGTTGACATATCTCACCAGCGACGCGAAGCCACCCTCCAGCGGCTTGTTGAGGCCCGCCCCAAACAGTCCGTCCACCACGAGCGTGTCGGCAGTGAGCTTCGGCGGGTCAAAGTTTGTAGACACCTCCGTGAGGCTTATGCGACTGTCGCCCTCTATGCGCTTCTTGTTCTCGGCGCAGTCGGCAGACAGATGGGCGTGTATGTTGAAGAGATAGGCTTTCACGCCGAACCCTCTGTCCGCCAGCATGCGTGCCACCGCCAGCGCGTCGCCACCGTTGTTGCCTGGTCCTGCCAGCACGATGACAGGCGTCAGCTTGGTCCACTCCTCCGCTATGGCGGCGGTGAGGGCCTTGGCAGCGCGCTCCATTAGGTCTATCGACGATATAGGTTCGTGTTCTATCGTATATTTGTCAAGCTCATGTATCTGAGCACTTGTAAATATCTTCATAACGTTGCAAAAATACAAAAAAGAAACCATTCGCGCGCCATAACCGCCCATTTTTTTGCGCTTTCCGTCTCCGACAGGCTGTCGCGAAAGCCTGTTGGCAGGCGCGTGACATCTCATTGTGCAACTTGTAGGATAATAAATCGTGGCGTAATGGCATGTGTTTGGCGATTTTTTCGTAATTTTGCGGAAATTAAAAAAACTGTTCCATGAGTATAGTAAAAATAAAGGACAAGAGCTTTAGAACCTCCATACCCGAAGCGGAGATTCTGAAGAGTGTGAAGGCTGTGGCTGACAAGATAAACGCCGACATGGCAGGAAAGAATCCCTTGCTGCTCGCGGTGCTCAATGGCTCATTTATGTTCGCTGCCGACCTTATGCGCATGATAACCATACCGTGTGAAATCTCGTTTGTGAAGCTGGCGTCTTATCAGGGCACCACGTCTACAGGCAACGTCAAAGAGGTGATAGGCATAAACGAAGACCTCACCGGTCGCACGGTCATCATAGTGGAAGACATCGTGGAGTCGGGCCTCACCATGAAGCGCATGATAGAGACTCTCGGCACCCGCAACCCAGAGTCCATACACATCTGTACACTGCTGCTCAAGCCCGAGCGCCTGAAGGTGCCTCTCGACATAGAGTATGTAGCTATGGAAATACCCAACGACTTCATCTTAGGCTACGGACTTGACTACGACCAGCAGGGCAGAAACCTGCGCGACATCTACACGCTCGTAGAGGAGTAAGCACAGATGGGTGATGCCATGCCCGTGGCGTGGCAATGGAGCAACGTGTTGCCGCCGTGCTCGCGTGCCTGTGACGGGTGTCGCGACGGGGCGTGGTGTGTGACAACGGAGCGCGCGATGTGGCAGCGATGTCGGTTGCGCGGCGCCGCCGAAGATGTCGGTGGCGTGAAGAACAAGACCAAGAAAAAATAACATAATACATACAATTTAAGGTAATAAAGATGAAAAACATTGTGATTTTCGGTGCCCCAGGTTCAGGTAAGGGTACCCAAAGCGATTTGATGATTCAGAAGTATGGCTTCGGTCATATCTCCACTGGCGACGTGCTGCGTGCCGAAATCAAGAACGGTACAGAGCTTGGCAAGACTGCCAAAGGCTACATTGACAACGGCCAGCTTATCCCCGACGAGCTTATGGTAAACATTCTCGCCAGCGTGTATGACGGTTTCGGCAAGGAGCATGAGGGCGTGATATTCGACGGATTCCCCCGCACCATCCCGCAGGCAGAGGCTCTGAAGGTCATGCTCGCAGAGCGCGGCCACAAGGTGGCAGCCATGATTGAGCTGGATGTACCTGAGGAAGAGTTGATGAAGCGACTCATCAAGCGTGGTCAGGAGAGCGGACGCTCCGACGATAACGCCGAGACCATCAAGAAGCGCCTTGACGTTTATCACAACCAGACTGCTCCCCTCATTGAGTGGTACAAGAAGGAAGGCATCCACCACCACATTCAGGGACTGGGCGAGCTCGACCGCATCTTTGCTGATGTGTGTGCTGTAATCGACAACCTGTAATCAGCTTGGCGCCAGCAAGGTGCTATGACTGAAAGATATATAAAGGCTGTGCCGACATCCGTAAGGGTGTGGCACAGCCTTTTTTGTGTATGGTTCGGAAGGCAGATTTTACCTCTCGCCAATCCCTCTCTTATCTCCTTAATTTCTCTCTACGCCCGATTGACAAAATGATAGCACCCTTTTGGGCTTGTCAAAGGGGCGTAGTGACGACGCCACTACGGCCTAATGACCGCGTCAAAGGGGCCTAATGGGAAATTCATCGGGTTTTTTAACAAGTGTTAAGAATTGGCGTCAGATAATTAAACAAAAATGTAGCAAAGTGTCACGAAAATCCTCGTTTCGCTTACTTTGCTACATTGTGGTATTTTTATAGCTCGATTTTTGCTCGCAAGAATGTTATTTATCCATAAAGATGTGGGGCAAAAGCGGGGCATACGGCATTATTTTCGTAACTTTGCAGAAATTGTGTCGTTGCCCTGTCGCTTTTCTGACAGGCGCTGTTTTAGCGACGGCTTATTGTATAAAGAATTCGTATAAAAAAGACTTTTTTGTAAGAATATGGCAGAATCCAACTTCGTAGACTATGTGAAGATATATTGCCGCTCGGGAAAGGGCGGAAGGGGCAGCATGCACCTCAGACATGTCAAGTACAACCCTAACGGCGGACCCGACGGTGGCGACGGCGGTCATGGCGGTAGCATTTACCTCCGTGGCAACCACAACTACTGGACGTTGCTGCACCTGAAGTTCCAGCGCCACGTGTTCGCAGAGCACGGCGGCAACGGCGGACGCGACAAGTGTCATGGCAAAGACGGCAAGGACATATATATTGACGTGCCGTGCGGCACCGTGGTCTACAACGCCGAGACGGGCAAGTATGTCTGCGACGTGACCTACGACGGCCAGGAGGTGTTGCTGCTGAAGGGCGGCCGTGGCGGCTTGGGCAATTTCCAGTTCCGCTCTGCCACCAACCAGGCACCGCGATATGCACAGCCTGGCGAGCCGATGGAGGAGATGACCATCATTCTCGAGCTAAAGTTGCTCGCCGACGTCGGACTGGTGGGCTTCCCCAATGCGGGCAAGTCTACGCTGCTGTCTGCCGTGTCGAGTGCGCGTCCGAAGATTGCCAACTACCCCTTCACCACGCTTGAGCCGAGCCTCGGCATCGTGGACTACCGCGACCACAAGTCGTTTGTGATGGCCGATATACCGGGCATCATCGAGGGAGCGAGCGAGGGCAAAGGTCTGGGACTGCGTTTCCTACGCCACATTGAGCGCAACTCGCTGCTGCTCTTCATGGTGCCGGGCGACACTGACGACATAAAGAAGGAGTACGAGGTGCTGCTCAACGAGCTGCGACAGTTCAACCCCGACATGCTCGACAAGCACCGTGTGCTGGCTGTCACGAAGTGCGACCTGCTCGATGACGAGCTGTGCGAGATGCTGAAGGAGGGCCTGCCCGACGACATGCCGGTGGTGTTCATATCGTCGGTCACAGGCAAGGGCATTGCCGAACTGAAAGACGTGCTGTGGCAGGAGCTTAACGCCGAGAGCAATAAGCTGCAGGGCATCGTGAGCGAAGACGTGATAGTGCATCGCGACAAGGACATGTCGCGCTTTGCTGCGGAGCTGGCTGCCGAGGGCGAAGACGAGATAGAGTTTATCGACGACGACGACATTGAAGACATCGACGAACTTGACGACTTTGAATATGAGGAGGACGGCGATGGAAAGTAACGGTCTGACACTGCACAGCTACAGCCTCGGTGATGGTGTAGTGGCGTTTAGCACCACGCGCCACGGGGGCTATCCTGCTGCCGACAACTACAACTCTTTTAACATAAACCCGTTCTGTGGCGACAGCGCCGAGCATGTGGCACAGTGTCGCAAGGCTCTGTGTCGCGAGTTGGGCATTGCTGACGAGCGCCTGGTGTTGCCACATCAGGTTCACGGAGTGGAGACGCGCATCATCAGTGCGGAGTATTGCAGCCTGCCCGAGCAGGTGCGCACGATGATTGTCGACGGCGTCGATGCCGTGATGACGGCCGTGCCAGGACTCTGCATCGGTGTGTCTACGGCAGACTGTGTGCCTGTGTTGCTCCACGACCCGGTACATCGCGCCGTGTGTGCGGTGCATGCTGGCTGGCGCGGCACACTCGCACGTGTCACACACAAGGCCGTGGTGGACATGCGAGCTGCCTTTGGCACTGCTCCCGCCGACCTGCATGCAGTGGTAGGTCCCTGCATCTCGCTTGCCAACTTTGAGGTGGGCGACGAGGTGTATGAGCAGTTTGCTGCCGCCGACTTCAACCTCGACGCTGCCAGTGTGCGCCGCGAGAAGTGGCACATCGACCTGCCGGAAATCAACCGCCAGCTGCTGGTGCAGGCAGGACTTGACGAGGCAAACATCGCCATGAGCGGCATCTGCACTTACGACCGCTGCAACGACTTCTTCTCGGCACGCCGACTCGGCATTGAGTCGGGACGCATCTTTAACGGCGTCATGCTGTCAACGGACTGTTGATAGGGCTGCGTGTTGCCGCGTCGTGCGGTGCGGATGCCAGCGTGATTCTTATTTTTGAAAACTTAAACCATACAATAATAATGCTATTAAGAAATATACTGCTCGCCTTCTCTATGGTCGTCACACTGTCGGCCTTTGCTCCTGCCAACGACAAGTTTACGCCTGCCGAGCAGCAGCAGATAAGCATAGCTACACCGCGACTGTTTGCGCGGTCTAACGCGTTCAACATAGAACTGAGCCTCGTGCGACCCAACGAATATGCTTTCCCGCTGCCCGTGGGAAAGATTGACCGCCACGACAACAACCGTCTGGAGATTGTGTCTCAGGAGGGCGACGCCGTGAAGGCGATGTTTGCGGGTGTGGTGCGACTGTCGCGACGCCATGCCGAGCACGGCAACGTGATTGTGGTGCGCCACAGCAATGGTCTGGAGACGGTCTATGCGAACAATGCGCAGAATCTGGTGGCGGTCGGCGACCGTGTGAAGGCAGGACAGACCATCGCTATAATTGGCTCGAAGGAGGGACGAACCTACCTTGACTTCTGGATAATGATAAACGGCGGACGTGTCAACCCTGAAATCATTCTCGGACTGAAGAGCCACAAGCTGCACAAGCAGACGCTGCTCTGCACGAAGAAGGGCAGCAATGTAGATGTGTCGGTGGTGAAGGATGAGGTTGACATCTCTGACTCAAGTATAGACCTGAATGTAGACCCGTTTGCAAAAAACGAGGTGTTCAAACTCGACCTTGAGAAGTTGGAACAGCAGCAGTGGGCTTATCCGCTGCCGGGAGCAAAGGTTATCAGCCCTTACGGCGGACGACGCAACCACGCAGGTGTGGACCTCAAGACGCGACCTAACGACGAGATTGTGGCTGCCTTCGACGGCGAGGTTATACGCTCAGGACCATTCTCTGCCTATGGCAACTGTGTGATATTGAAGCACGCATGGGGCTTGGAGACACTGTATAGTCATCAGTCTAAAAACCTCGTGAAGGTGGGCGACAAGGTGAAGGCGGGGCAGGTCATTGGTCTGACGGGACGCACAGGACGTGCCACAACGGAGCATCTGCATTTTGAAATGCGGTTCAAGGGTCGCCGCTTCAATCCTAACATCATTTTCGACCATGTCAACCGCCGCTTGCAGAAGTCTACGCTCACGCTGAGAAAGAACGGCGGCTTCTCGTCGAAGAAGAACTGATGAGGGACAGCATGAGGATTGGTGCTGGCATAAACGGCTGGTCGTTTTCATGCGAAACGATGACGAAATGTTGATTGAATAGCCCGTTTTGAGGATGAAACTATAAAAAAACGAGCCCCAGAAACCGTGAATGGCTTCTGGGGCTCGCTTCGTATAGGGCGGCAGCGGCGCCGCGTGGTCAGAGTGTTGGCGGCTACCGCTTGCTGCGGTTGGCGCGCTGCTCGCGGTATTTCGCCTTCTGGCGTGCCGAGCCGCTGCCGTGTGCGCCTGTGATGTACTTCTTCTTCTTGGCTTTGGTCTTTATCTTGCCGTCGTCGTCGCGTCTGTTTGATGCGCCGCCGCGGCCCCATGACAGTCCGCCGCCGGAGATGATTGCGTCAATATCGTCGCCTTTGCTCATATCCTTTGTGTGTTGACAAGCCGACGAGTAGACAGCTCCTTGCTGACGCAAGCGCCTTGTTTGCAGGCGGACGGGCTATGGGTTGCATAGCCCGCCGAGTCGTATGGCTTGTGAATGTTAGTGTTATGATTGTATGTCAAACGTGTCATGGCTGCCTTGTCGGTGCCGACACGTTGGGGCTTGACTTCTGAACAGCCTGCAGACGGTCTGCTTGTCTACCAGCGGACCTGCCGCTTTCAAAAATCAATGGTGGAACAGTCTCACGCCTGTGAAGGCCATAGCAATGCCGTACTTGTCGCATGTCTCAATGACATTGTCGTCGCGTACGGAGCCGCCGGCTTGCGCGATGAACTGCACTCCGCTCTTGTGGGCGCGCTCGATGTTGTCGCCGAAGGGGAAGAATGCGTCGGAACCGAGGGCTACGCCAGTGTTCTGCGCAATCCATTCTTTCTTCTCTTCCATGGTCAGCACTTCGGGCTTCTCCTTGAAGAACTGCTGCCAGGTGCCGTCACGAAGCACGTCGTCGTGGTCTTCAGAGATGTAGACGTCGATAGTGTTGTCGCGGTCGGCGCGGCGGATGCCATCGATGAACGGGAGGTTCATTACCTTCGGGTGCTGGCGCAACCACCAGATGTCGGCCTTGTTACCAGCGAGGCGCGTGCAGTGGATGCGGCTCTGCTGGCCTGCTCCGATGCCGATGGCCTGGCCGTCTTTAACGTAGCACACGGAGTTGGACTGTGTATATTTCAGCGTGATGAGCGAGATGATGAGGTCGCGCATGGCTTCTGGTGTGAACTCCTTGTTCTCGGTGGGACGGTTTTCGAACAGGGCGGGGTCGTCGAGGCGTACCTCATTGCGGCCCTGCTCAAAGGTCACGCCGAACACCTGCTTGTGTTCGATGGGTTCGGGACGGTAGGTGGGGTCTATCTTTATCACATTGTAGGTACCCTTGCGCTTAGCCTTCAGTATGTCGAGGGCCTCAGGGGTAAAGTCGGGGGCAATCACTCCGTCGCTCACTTCGCGCTTGATGAGCGTGGCAGTGGCTGCGTCGCAGGTGTCGCTGAGTGCTACGAAGTCGCCGTAAGAGCTCATTCGGTCGGCGCCGCGTGCTCGTGCATAGGCGCAAGCGATAGGTGACAGCTCCTCTTTCACATCGTCTACGAAGTAGATCTTCTTGAGGGTGTCGCTCAAAGGCAGACCGATGGCGGCTCCTGCCGGTGACACGTGCTTGAACGATGCGGCTGCGGGCATGCCTGTCGCTTCCTTCAGCTCTTTCACAAGCTGCCATGAGTTCAGCGCGTCGAGGAAGTTGATGTAGCCAGGACGGCCGTTCAACACTTCAAGGGGAAGTTCGCCTTCAGCCATGTAGATGCGTGAGGGCTTCTGGTTGGGATTGCATCCGTACTTTAATGCTAATTCTTTCATGTTGTGGATATTGAAGAAATGATTTTGTCCTGATGCAAAATTACGATTTTTTTATGAATTACACAACACTTTTCTATATGGTGGCGAAGCTCTTTTGTGGCTGTAGCGCAAATTGTTGCCTTATGACAAGAAAAGATGAAGGGACTGCGATTTTTTTGCGTCGTCAGTGATGTGGCTCCCGTTTTTTTGCTACTTTTGCATCGCGTGGCAGCATGATAAAATCGCTATCTGTGGCACTATGTTGGCGCATCGCAGTTGCTTGGCAGCTCTGTGGTAGCTTAGTGGCACTTCTGTTATAGTCTAATGGCACTTCTGTTATAGCTTAATGGCGTTTTGGTTATAGCTTAATGGCGCTTCTGTTATAGCCTAATGCTGTTTTATTATGGCTGCCAAGTATGTATGAAGGAGAAAGAATTATGGAGAAATTGTTGCTTGAACTCAAGAAACTTGAGAAGACTGCGGGGCGGGAAGTGAAGAAAAATCCGCTCAAAATGGATGCTATCAGAAAGCTGATAGCATGTCTGCGCGGCAAGGAGAAACCCAGTGCAGAGGCTCTTAACAGGCTGGCGCTGCTGTTTGGGTTCCAAGATTGGGCCACATTGAGGGCCGCTTTGCACGGCACTGCCGACGGCGAGGCGAACTATGAAGATGGTAAATAAAAAAAAAGATACTGCATCGTGACTGCCACGACAGCGGTATCTTTTTTTTATTTTTCTGCTTAGGGCGGAAAAGAAGCTTATTACTCGCCGGTAACAACGCGTCTTTCTGCGATACGAGCCTTCTTACCAGTGAGCTTGCGCAGGTAGTAAAGCTTAGCGCGACGAACCTTACCGTGCTTGTTCACCTCAATATTTTCGATGTTGGGTGACTCGATGGGGAAGATACGCTCTACGCCGATAGTACCAGACATCTTGCGAACGGTGAAACGCTTCTTGTCACCATGGCCAGAGATCTTGATTACTACGCCACGGTAGAGCTGGATACGCTCCTTTGAACCCTCGATAATTTTGTAAGCGACAGTGATGGTGTCACCAGAGCGGAACTCCGGGAACTGCTTGCCGGTTGCAAATGCTTCTTCAGCAACTTTAATTAAATCCATTGTTGTTTTGATAATTAAATTTGTTTTATCGTTCCAACGTAACATAACGAGCAACACTTCTTCCCGTCATCGGTTACGCCGAAAAGCGGTGCAAAGTTACTGCTTTTTTCCCGACGGCGCAAATTTTAGACACGTTATTCGCTTGTGCGACAGTGTTTTTAACCAAAGCGTTGGTGTCTTTTAACTAAAGCGTTGGTGTCCTTTAACTAAAGCGTTGGTGTCTTTTAACTAAAGCATAGGTGTCTTAACGCCAAAGCAATGGCGTTGCCACGATTTTGGATTGTGATATTTGGCTTGCTGCGGTTTTATGCTTATCTTTGCATATAATGCTGACGACATGGCTTCATTGTTTATAAGAAATAAATCTAGTGAAAGCCATGAAGCAGACGCTTGAAGGTCTCGAAGTCGGCAACTAAAATATAAGAAGAAATATAATAAAACGTAATAAGGAATATAACAAAAACGCAAGAAGGAGAATATATGTACAGACTATTGGTAAGAAGTGCCTGCTTGGTAGGGGCTGTTGCTGTGTGTACTTCGTGTGCGCAGCAGTGGCAACTGACGGGCATGGAGCGCACGCGAGTGCTCGTGGACAAACGCTATGACGCTCGCCCCGACGCAAAAGCAGCACAATTTTTGGCGCCATACAGCGCTACGGTAGACAGCATGATGAGTCCGGTGGTGGGACGCACCGCCCGTTTCATGGCGTCGCATCGCCCGGAGAGCGAGTTGTCAAACCTGCTTTCCGACATACTGGCGTGGGCATCGGCGCACTTTGACGAGAAGGTGGACTTCGCGGTATATAACATGGGCGGCATACGTGCAGCCCTGCCCGAGGGCAATGTAACGGTTGGCGACGTGCTTGACGTGGCGCCGTTTGAAAACAAAATATCGTTTCTCACGCTCAGCGGTGACAAGGTGAAGGAACTATTTGAGCAGATGGCGCGCCGTGGAGGCGAGGGTGTGAGTGCGTCGGTGAAGCTTCGCATCACGCAAGACGGCAGACTCGTGAGCGCATCGGTGGCAGGAAAGCCTATTGACGACAAGACATCGTATCGCATTGCCACGCTCGACTACCTCGCACAGGGCAACGACGAGCTGGTGGCGTTTAAGGCAAAGACCAATGTTGTGGCGCCTGCTGGCGATGACAACAACGTGAGAAACATCATAATGGACTACTTCCGCGAGGCTGCTGCCAAAGGCATGGCGGTGGACAGCCGCATGGACGGCCGCATAGTGAAGGAATAATCAACGTGAAGAAAGGACAGAAACAATGAGAAAAACATTGCTTTTAACGGCAGTGATGCTGCTTTCTGTGCTTGCCGCAGGTGCGCAGAAGAGACTTGAGATATTGCATACCAACGACACACACAGCTGTGTGATGCCTCTGAACCCTAACCTTGCCGACACGGCAGTGGCAGGACGCGGCGGATTTTTGCGGCGTGTGGCAATGGTGAAAGAGGAGCGTGAGAAGAATCCCAACTTGCTGCTCATCGACAGTGGTGACTTCTCACAGGGTTCGCCATACTATACTTTGTTCCGTGGCGAGGTGGAAGTGGGACTGATGAACGAGATGGGGTACGACGCCGTGGCTATCGGCAACCACGAATTTGACTTTGGACTCGACAATATGGCGCGCCTGTTTCGTATGGCGCAGTTCCCCGTTTTGTGTGCCAACTACGACTTCACGGGCACCGTGGTGGAGGGTCTTGTGAAACCCTACGTCATATTGAAACGTAACGGACTGAAGGTCGGCATCTTCGGACTGGCGCCCGCACTCGACGGACTTGTTGACGCCACGAAATGTGTAGGGGTGAAATATCTCGACCCAGTGGAGACGGGCAATAAGGTGGCGGCAGAGCTGAAGCACGCTAAGAAGTGTGACGTGGTGATATGTGTGTCGCACCTCGGATGGGAGAAACTGCCTGAGATGGGTGACCCATACCTTATAGAGCACAGTAAAGACATTGACCTTGTGCTCGGCGGACACTCTCATTCTTACTTCAAGACGCTGAGATATGTTAAAAACGCGGAGGGGCGTGAGATTGCCACAGACCAAAACGGAAAGAGCGGAATATACGTCGGCAAGATAATGCTCGACTTCAAACGTAAGTAATAAAGAGCCGCCCCGTCCTGACTGTAGGATGGGGCGGTTTTTTGTCATAGCCTTCTCTTGTCTATGTATGGCGCATCGTCATCATAACAGTCTCCTCTTGCCGTTGCGGAGGGAGATGATTTCTCCGTCAGTCAATGGCATGACGAAGTCTTGAAAGGAGGCAATAAAAATGAGGGTGTGTCATAATTGACTATGGTCATTTATGGTGCACCCTCCTTTTGTATATCGTTTAGCGAGAGCAAAACCAAAGTTTTTTATTTATTTTTGTTATATGGTGCCCCATTGTCTTAAAATTGCCATCCAGACACT
>JALEVZ010000053.1 GCA_022788105.1 Prevotella sp.
GGCAGAGTCGTTTAATGCTAAAATCAAGGCTTTCAGAACACAGTTTAGGGGTGTAGGGGATATTAGATTCTTCATGTACAGGCTGGCAACACTTTATTCCTAACATATGGTGTTACCAACCGGAAAAATCCGCTGACCCTGTTTCTATCGGCGGCGCAGGCGGGCCCCACCCACGAAAAAAAGGCATAAAAAAAGGCAACTACTAATGTAGTTGCCTAAGCGATTGTTGGGATACTCGGACTCGAACCAAGAATGACAGGACCAGAATCTGTAGTGTTACCATTACACCATATCCCATTGTTTTTTGTTTGTTAGCAATCATTTCCTGTTTGCAATTGCAAAGGTACGCATTTTTTTTGAACCGCCAACATTTTTCCAAAGTTTTTTTCTCTTTTTTCAAAAAAAATCCCAAAATAATGCCTATTTCTACATGTTTTCAGATAAATAGGTGTAACTTTGCATTGGTAACGGACCGCAACAGACTCTTTCTGACACACCGTCTGATGGAGCGAAACGCACCACGATAATGGCAGATGAGCCATAAGCCGATAGCAGATGAGTCATAAGCCGATAGCAGATGAGCCATAAGCCGATAGCAGATGCGCCATAAGCCGATGGCAGATGCGCCATAAGCCGGCGAAAGATGTACACCGCGCCCATACCGCCAAGACCATTTCGGCTCTACACCTTATTAATATAATATAGGGGACGGGATTAAGATAAAATAAAAAGCGGCAATGGTCACCAAAACAGAGAAACGTAATCATATTTTAAAAAGCAACATTTTAACACAGCAACAAAACATCCGAATGGAACAAACAGAGAAACTGGTTAGCACCATAGTAAAAGGAATACAAGAGAAAAAAGGACAGGGAGTAAGCATAATAGACCTGCGCGGCATCGATGGTACTATCGCAAGTTACTTCGTTATATGCCAGGGCAACTCACCATCACAGGTTGAAGCCATCGCCGAATCGGTGGGAGACACAGCACGCATAGACCTGAAGGAGAAGCCAACAAGCGTCGTAGGCCTCGGCAACAGCCAGTGGGTAGCGATGGACTACACCGATGTGCTGGTTCATATCTTCCTCCCGGAGGCACGCCAGTTCTACGATCTCGACAACCTTTGGCAGGATGCGAAGGTGACAGAGGTGCCCGACATTGACTAATAAAAGCTTGACCGCACAGCGGCAACGCGCTAATTAGACGGCGACGGCACACAGATTAGACGGCGACGGCACACCTTTTTAAAGACGGCGGCAGCTATATATTAAAGCGACAACGCGCTAATAGACTAACGACAACGACAATAAATGATAGACAACAAGAATCCACAGCAGAACGACGACCAGCCTAAGATGCCCCGGTTCAACATGAACTGGATTTACACCATGGTCATCATAGGTCTGGCAATACTCTTTTTTACTGGCGGAGGCGATGCTCTTGGCGGCAACGCATCGGCCAGCCAGTCGGCAACATACACCAAGTTCAAGCAGTATGTAACTAAGGGTTACGCCCAGAACGTGGTCGTAAGCAAGGAAGAGAACACCCTGAAGATGTACGTCAAGGCAAAGAACATACGCGATGTGTTCGGCCAAAACGCGCGCCAGGTGGGCCCGAAGCCATACGTTGTGGTAGAATACGGCTCGCTTGACGAGCTCGGTCGCTACCTCGACACCATGCAACAGCAGGGCAAGATAACCGACATCAGCTACGATAACAAGAAAGGTAGCTTCATCACCGACATATTCTTCCAGTTCGGCCCCATCGTACTGATGGTGTTCCTGTGGATATTCCTCATGCGCCGCTGGGGCGGTAGCGGAGGCGGCGGAGGCGTTTTCAGCATGGGAAAGAGCAAAGCCAAGATGTATGAGAAGGCCAACGACCTCGGCATCACGTTCAAAGACGTGGCAGGACAGGCAGGAGCCAAACAAGAAGTGGAAGAGATTGTGGAGTTTCTGAAGCAGCCTCAGAAGTACACCGACCTCGGTGGAAAGATTCCAAAGGGCGTGCTGCTCGTAGGACCTCCGGGCACCGGCAAGACACTTTTGGCTAAAGCTGTGGCTGGCGAGGCTGGCGTGCCGTTCTTTTCAATGAGCGGTAGCGACTTCGTGGAGATGTTCGTGGGCGTCGGCGCAAGCCGTGTGCGCGACCTTTTCCGCCAAGCCAAAGAGAAAGCACCATGCATTATCTTCATCGACGAGATTGATGCGGTGGGTCGTGCGCGTGCCAAGAACCCGTCAATGGGCGGCAATGACGAGCGCGAGAACACCCTCAACGCCCTCCTTATAGAAATGGACGGCTTCGGAACCAATAGCGGAGTCATCATATTGGCTGCCACAAACCGTGCCGACATGCTAGACAAAGCACTGCTGCGCGCCGGTCGCTTCGACCGACAGATAAACGTTGACCTCCCCGACCTGCCCGAACGCAAAGAGATATTCCAAGTACACCTGCGCCCGGTAAAGACCGACGACACCGTAGACATAGACTTTCTTGCCAAGCAGACGCCTGGATTCTCGGGAGCAGACATTGCCAACGTGTGCAACGAGGCAGCCCTCATCGCCGCCCGCCGCAACCAGAAGTCAGTGGGACGACAGGACTTCCTCGACGCCGTAGACCGCATTATCGGTGGTCTGGAGAAGAAAACCAAGATTATGACAGCCGATGAAAAGCGCGCCATAGCACTCCACGAGGCAGGCCACGCCACCGTGTCGTGGTTCTGTGAGCATGCCAATCCGCTGGTAAAAGTAAGCATTGTGCCGCGCGGCCGTGCCCTCGGCGCAGCCTGGTATCTGCCCGAAGAGCGTCAGATCACCACCAAAGAGCAGATGCTCGACGAGATGTGCTCGCTGCTTGGCGGCCGTGCTGCCGAAGAACTGTGTACCGGTCACATCTCCACTGGCGCCATGAACGACCTCGAACGCGCCACCAAGAGCGCCTTCGGCATGGTGGCTTATGCTGGTATGAGCGACAAACTCCCCAACATTTGCTACTACAACAACCAGGAATATCAGTTCCAGCGCCCCTACTCCGAGACCACAGCCAAGATTGTGGACGATGAGGTTCTGAAGATGATAAACAACCAGTACGCCCGTGCCAAAGACATACTGACCGAGCACGCCGACGGCCATCGTCAGCTCGCCGAGCTGCTTATCGCCCGTGAGGTGATATACGCCGACGACGTAGAGCGCATCTTCGGCAAGCGCCCCTGGCAGAGTCGCGCAGAAGAGATAATAGAAGACAACATGCCGAAGCTCGAAGATATGCCCGACGAAGTGAAGGCTGCACAAGCCGAACACGAGCGCAATGAGGCAGCAAAGGCACAGCAAGACACTCTGAAAGAGGCTGACAGCCAAAGCGGCGACAACACTTCTACCTCTTCAGAGAGCACTACCACCGCTCCTACAGAGGCAGGAAGCACGCCCTCAGAGGCAGACGCCACCTCCTCAGAGAGCCACCCCGACAAAAGCCATCAATAAAAGTCAAGCACAATGAGCGACAAACTTAAAAACATGACGATACGTGCCATCACCGGCACCATATTCGTTGCAGCAGTAGTGACATGCTTCCTCCGTCCGGAAGCCATGATGTTTCTGTTCGCTTTGGTGACCGCCCTATCCGTTTGGGAGTTTACAGGGCTGGTCAACAACAGCGGTGACGTGAGAGTCAACCGGTTCATCTGCACCGTAGCTGGCGTCTATCTCTTCTTAGCCTTCGCCGGCTTCTGCAGCGGCATCACGCCCGCAGCGGTGTTCATCCCCTACCTGCTCACAGTGGTGTACCTGTTTATCAGCGAGCTATACACCAAAGCTCCCAACTCGATAAACAACTGGGCATACACCATGCTCTCGCAGATGTACATCGCACTACCCTTCTCCATGATAAACGTAGTGGCATTTCACAGCACCGGCGACGCCCACGTCTACGACTACCTGTTGCCCCTGAGCATATTCATATTCCTGTGGACCAACGACACCGGAGCCTACATCAGCGGCTCACTGTTAGGCCGTCACAAACTCTTTCCACGCGTCAGCCCAGGCAAGAGTTGGGAAGGAAGCATCGGAGGCGGACTGCTTGTGCTCGCCGTTGCAGCCCTTGTAGGCTACCTTGCCAACAGCAGCGAGGGCGGCCACACACTCTCCATCCCCGCGTGGATGGGTCTCGGCCTGGTGGTAGTGTTCTTCGGCACATGGGGCGACCTTGTAGAGTCGCTCTTCAAGCGCACCCTCGGCATAAAAGACAGCGGCAACATACTGCCTGGCCACGGCGGCATGCTCGACCGATTCGACTCCTCGCTCATGGCGTTTCCAGCAGCAGTAGTCTACCTTTACACCGTGACCACGATGTGTGCATAACACATCAGCGTCACCACACACCGCTACGGCGGCCCTCGTAACCTGCATATCAGGAGCGAAGGCCGCCGTTTTCTTTTACACAGGTAAATCAAAAACGCACAAAAGCTCACATAATGCAACTTTTCTACAATTTTTTTTGATATTTTGTTTGCAGTTTAATCATTTTTATATAATTTTGCCACCGCACTACCAAGAAACACGTGTAAAGTTAACAAAAGGTAAGGCAAAGACAGAAAACACAACATTATTTAAAAGAAAAATCAAACAGTTATGAACAGATTCCTCATTAAACTGTCGCTCATGTTTACAGCAGTACTCACAGTAACAGGACTCGTTTCCTGCAGTGACGACAAAGAAGAGACCCACACCCCGTCCGTAAATATAACCCAAATTTTAGCCGGCACCACATTGGCAGACGTCAACTACTCCGTGACAGACGCCAACCAGGCTGTGTACAAGGTTATAAAGCAAGGCGAGGCAGTGCCCACTGTCGACGAGCTGCTGGCCGACGCCACAGCCACGAGCCTCAGCGCCACATCCACAAATATGACCATTGAGGGTCTGACTCCCGACACAAAATACACCATTGTGGCAGCAGCAGCCTACGGCGACAAGTTCAAGTCACAGCTCGTGACCATGAACTTTACCACCACATTCGAAAAAGAAACACTCACCTTCAAGTCGGCAGTAGGAAGCTTCATACAGCGCGACGAGGCGACAAACACGGCACTCTACGTCATCAACTTCTCCACCAACGAGTTTAATGACGAGTCTACCATGCCCATGTCGCAGCTCTACGTCACCCTCACCGGCAAGAACGAGAACATAGACCTGCGCAACCTCAAGATTCCGACAGGCACATTCACCATCGGCGACCTTGAGAACCCGAAGGACGGAAACTTCTACCCCGGCACGATGAACGAAAACAAAGAGGTTGGCAACACCTTCGTGACCACCCTCAAGAACGCTGTCGACAACGCGGAAGTAGACCTCGTGAAAGACGGCACTATCACCATCACCGAGCTTGACCAGTCGCAGTACGAAGTGGCTGTCAACTTCGTCTACGAAGACGGCACACACCTCGAAGGCACTTACAAGGGTTCGCTCGTAGTAGACAACGACTCTGGCGAGATACCCGAAGCAGTGATCCTTCCCCTCCCCAAGAGCAGCATGGAAGGAGACATGACCGTCACCTTCAACTCACGCAAGCAGTACGGCATGGTGACCGACTACGGCAACGCACGCTTCGGCATCAGCAACCGCAAAGAGTTGTTCTTCTCACTCTACACTGACGACAGCTACGCCGAGTGTGTTGACATCTACCTGCTCATCAACACCGACAAATACAGTGAGGCGCTTCCTGTCGGAAAATATCCCGTCATACCCGAAATCAACTGGGCAAACATCTCTGCCAACAACCTCTGTGCAGAGCCTGCATGGCGCGTTGCCGACTCAACGGGTGGTCAGGTAGATCTCGGCGCATGGTACACATGGGGCGGATTCGGTCCTAGCCAGAAGAAAGCACCGTTCTTAGGAGGCGAAATTGAGGTGGTGAAGAGCGACGAAAAGTTCAAAGATGTGGAAATCAAGTTCTCACTCAAAGACGCCAAGGGCCACACGCTCACAGGCGTTTACAAGGGCGCACTGGACGTAAACCAGCAGTAACAACAAATCCCTGTTAGGGCAAAAAGACAACAACGCCCATTAATGCAGCCCAGTCCGAGAAGACTCAACAAGTCTGACCGGGCTGGGCTTTTGCGTTGCAGACCGCCACACGACAGCCGCTGAGCGATGGCGATGAAGCAGACTTTCTGGGGGCAGCAAACACGATTTGTAAGGGAATAACTACCGATTGACAAAATGAAAGGGCCCTAATGAGGTTGTCAAGTGGTTCACTTGAGGCGCTCATTAGGGCCCTTTGAGGCTCTCACTACGGCCCTTTGGCGAGCCAAGTGCGTTTTTAAGAGACGTTAACAAAAGTGTATAGTAAAAGCCGCCATTATCTGTCTTTTTGCTACCACAACGCCCGTTTTCGTGACATTCTGATTTATCGCTTTTCTCCCTGCAACAGCTTCACCATCTCACGGGCGGCATTGTCGGGCGCCGACGTGTGGCCAAGACGTTCTGCCACAGCCGCATAGCCGTCGAGCATAGCCTCGCGGCGGCTGCCACCAGGCAACACCGAGCGCAGGTCTTCGCGTATCTGGCTCACGGTGAAGCGCTCAGCAAACAGTTCACTCACCACCTCACGTCCTGCGATGAGGTTGACGAGCGAGATGAACGGCACCTTTATGACATGGTTGAAGGCGAAGCGTATGAGGCGCGGCACAGGCGTCTTGTAACACACAGTCTGCGGCACGCCGAAGAGAGCAGTCTCGAGTGTGGCGGTGCCGCTGGTCACGAGAGCAGCCGTAGAGTGTGCCAAGAGGTCGTAGGTCTTGCCGCCCACAGCCCTTACGTCTTTGCCCTCAAGGAACGGAGCGTAATAGTCGTCGTCGAGCGACGGCGCCTTTGCCAGCACCAACTGGTAGCGGTCGACAAACGCCGAGGCAGCCTCTATCATGGCAGGCAGATTGTCTTTCACCTCCTGTCGGCGGCTGCCAGCGAGCAAGGCTATGATGGGGCGCGTGTCAAGAGCGTTGTCGCGGCAGAACTCGTCAAACGTTTCGCCGTGGCTCTCCTTAAACTCCGCCACCTCCTCTGCCGTAGGGTTACCCACGTAGTGTATGGGATAGTTGTGTTTGTCTTCGTAGAAGTCGACCTCAAACGGCAGTATCGAAAACATCTCGCTGACGTCGCGGCGTATGCTTTTAATGCGCCACTCTTTCCATGCCCATATCTTCGGCGAGATGTAATAATAGACAGGTATGCGCGTGTGCGCACGTACATACTTGGCAATGCCGAGGTTGAAACCCGGGTAGTCGACGAGAATCACCACGTCGGGGCTCCACTCCACGATGTCGCGCTTACACATCTTCATGTTACCGAGTATGGTACGCAGATGCAGCAGCACCGGCACAAAGCCCATATAAGCCAGTTCGCGATAGTGACGCACCCGTGTGCCGCCGACAGCAGACATGAGGTCGCCGCCAAAAAAGCGAAACTCGGCGTGTGGGTCTTCCTTCTTCAGCGACAGCATGAGGCGTGAGGCGTGCAGGTCGCCACTCGCCTCGCCGACTATAAGGTAGTATTTCATTGTTGTTGTAAAGTCAGTTTGTTAAAGTTTCGCATGTCTACGACATGCTGATAGTTAACAAGTTGACGAGTAGACAAGCTGCTACCTATTATTAATTTATATTTATTGAAGGGTTTGAGCTATAAAGCTAACAGCTCGTTAACTCGTCAACTTGTTAACTATCAGCATGCCAAAGGCATGCGAGACTTAAATATGATTGTTAAACCTCAGGGGTGGCAAGGGCTTCGCTTATCTTCTCTATGGCGTCGTAAGCCGTCACGTCTATGCGCGTCGGCGTGATGGCGACATAGCCGTGTTGCAACGCCCAGTTGTCGGTGTCGGCAGCATCGGGCTCGTCGTTGCGGTAGTGGCCCGTCATCCAGAAGTAGTCGTAACCACGCGGATGGTGGTTTTTGTCACACTCACCATACCATGTGCCCTTCGCCATGCGACACACTTTCACGCCTCGGAACTCGTTGTCCATCGGGAAGTTGACGTTCAGACACACGCCCTCGGGCAGCCCCTCGGCAAGCACGTGGCGCACCATCTGCCGCACATAGGGACGCAGTGGCTCGAAGTCGGCATCGGAACGGATGTCTGCGAGCGAGAATGCGACAGACGGAATGTACTTCATGCAGCCCTCGATGGCTATGCCCATGGTGCCGCTGTAGTGTACGTTCACGCTGGCGTTGTCGCCGTGGTTGATGCCGCCTATCACCATGTCGGGACGGCGACCGTCAAGCAACTGGTCCAGAGCGAGCTTCACGCAGTCGACAGGGGTGCCTGTACACGACCACATCTGCATGCCCTCACGTTCGCGGCGCAGCTTCAGGCGCAGCGGATCGGTCACTGTAAAGGCGCAGGCAAAGCCCGAACGCGCTGCTTCAGGGGCGCACACCACGATGTCGGCCATGTCGGCCAGCATGTCGACAAGACTGTTAATGCCTTTGGCATGGTAGCCAT
This sequence comes from Prevotella sp., assembly GCA_022788105.1. Taxonomy (GTDB): domain Bacteria; phylum Bacteroidota; class Bacteroidia; order Bacteroidales; family Bacteroidaceae; genus Prevotella. Next base: position 8,497 of record JALEVZ010000053.1, read on the forward strand.
CGTCGTTGGAAATGAGTATTAGCGGTCTCTTCTCTTTCATATACGCATAAAGTCTAATTTTCCTTGCAAAAGTACGAAAAAAGGTTTAAATTATCCGATTCTCGCATAAAATATGTAACTTTGCCAAAGTATTTCCTAAAAAAAACAGACAACAACAGAGACATGGGAAAAATCATTGCAATGGCCAACCAGAAAGGTGGTGTAGGCAAGACTACCACCACCATAAACCTGGCGGCATCGCTGGCCACACTTGAAAAGACGGTACTTGTAATCGACGCAGACCCACAGGCCAACGCGTCGAGCGGTCTCGGAGTGGACATCAAGGAAGTGGACTGCTCCGTGTATGAATGTATTATAGACCATGCCGACGTGCGCGACGCTATCTACACCACCGACATCGACGGGCTGGACATCATTCCGAGCCACATCAACCTGGTCGGAGCGGAAATAGAAATGCTGAATCTGCCCAACCGCGAGAACGTAATCAAAAACATGCTCGGCACCATACGCAACGAGTATGACTACATACTCATCGACTGCAGCCCCTCACTCGGACTGATAACAGTCAATGCACTCACCGCCGCCGACTCTGTCATCATACCCGTGCAGTGTGAGTACTTCGCGCTGGAGGGCATCAGCAAGCTGCTCAACACCATCAAGATAATCAAGAGTAGGCTCAATCCGGCACTCGAGATAGAGGGTTTCCTGCTCACGATGTATGACAGCCGCCTGCGCCTTGCCAACCAGATCTACGACGAGGTGAAGCGCCACTTCCAGGAGTTGGTGTTCAAGACGGTCATACAGCGCAACGTGAAGTTGAGCGAAAGTCCGAGCCACGGACTGCCCGTCATACTCTACGACGCCGACTCTACAGGCAGCAAGAACCACCTCGCGCTGGCAAAGGAAATCATAAACAAGAACAGCTGAAACAACAACAATCATGGCAGTACACAAGAAATATAACAAGAGCGTGCTCGGAAGAGGACTCGACGACCTGGAAAAAGGACAGGGACTCGACGCGCTCATCGACACCAACGGTGTGCGCACGCAGGGAACCTCTACCATCAACGAGATACCACTCAGCGAGATTGAGCCCAACCCCAACCAGCCAAGACGCGACTTCGACCCCGAAGCGCTACAGGAGCTGGCGGCAAGCATTCAGCAGATTGGCATCATACAGCCCATCACGCTGCGACAGGTCGACGAACACCGCTTCCAAATCATTGCCGGTGAGCGCCGCTGGAGAGCATCACAGATTGCTGGACTCAACTCCGTGCCAGCATACATACGCACTATCCGCGACGAGAACGTCATGGAAATGGCGCTCGTGGAGAACATTCAGCGCGAAGACCTCAACGCCATAGAGATAGCACTCGCCTACGAACATCTGCTCGATGCAGAGGGCATGACACAAGAGAAAGTGTCGGAGCGCGTGGGGAAGAGCCGCACTGCCATCACCAACTACCTGCGCCTGCTGCGTCTGCCAGCACAGGTACAGATGGCTCTGCAGAAGAAAGAGATAGACATGGGACACGCACGAGCCATACTCGCAGTAGACAGCCCGTCGCTACAAATAAAACTTTTCAAGGAGGTTCAGAAGCATGGCTACTCCGTGCGTAAGGTGGAGGAGATGGCACAACAGCTCAAAAACGGCGACGACATAGAGTCGGGCAACAAGAAGATTGTAGCCAAGCCCACACTGCCAGAAGAGTTTAACGTGCTGAAAAGCCGTCTGTCGTCGTTTCTCAACACCAAAGTGCAGATGACTTGCTCGCCTAAAGGCAAGGGAAAAATCACCATACCCTTCGCCAACGAGGAAGAGTTGGAGCACATCATGAGCATGTTTGACAAAATGAAGCAATAAGATTCATCGTGAGAATGGATTTTCATAAGATAATGTCAACCGTCATGGCTGTGGCGCTAAGCATTGCCGTGCACACAGCGACAGCACAGACCGCACCCGACCGCCACATGCCACATCCGGCACAAACGGGCAAGTTGAGGTTTGCTGTCGAAGACACCATAAAGGCGGAGACAGCACTGACACACGCCGACTCCATGACGCTGATGATGCCTGCCGACACGCTACAGGTCAAACACAAGCGCAATTGGGCGACATGGCACCCCAATCCCAAACGGGCATTGTGGCTCGCACTGGTCATACCTGGCGCAGGACAGATTTACAACCGCAAGTACTGGAAGCTGCCAATCGTGTATGGCGGGTTCGTGGGGTGTGCCTATGCCATGCGCTGGAACAACCAGATGTACCGCGACTACTCGCAGGCTTACATGGACCTTATGGACAATGACCCGAACACAGACAGCTACAATAGCTTCATGCACTTGGGCACAAAGATTGACGAAAGCAACATCACGCGCTACCAAGAGCTGTTCAAAAGGCGTAAAGACAGGTTCCGTCGATGGCGCGACCTGAGCTTCTTCTGCCTCATAGGAGTATATGCTCTGTCTGTGGTCGACGCCTATGTAGACGCCTCTCTGTCAGAGTTTGACATCTCAGACAACCTCAGTCTGAAGGTAGAACCGACCATAATAAACAACAATACGGAGCGCAACCCGTTAAGACAAAACTCGTTAGGACTGAGCTGCAGCCTCAATTTCTGACGCAATACGAGACAATAGAAACACCGATTTACATAAAACAACATAATCTGGAGGCATCCGTCTGCACACGCTTCGCACCAACAGAGCCAAGCATTAATGCCGCCTGAGTTGAGCGGTAGAGCCAACCAAGCAAAGCATTAGCATCAGTTGAGCAAAGCATTAACATCAGTTGAGCAAAGCATTAGCATCAGTTGAGCAAAGCATTAGCATCAGTTGAGCAAAGCATTAGCATCAATCATGTCTGGCTTTAGCGCCGACAGCACTCCAGGAAAAGACAAGAAATAGATATTAATGAAAAGAATCAGTTTGCTGATAGTAGCAGCGCTTTTCGCATTCAACAGCACCATCACGGCGCAGACCGACGACAATGCGGAAATCACTGTAACTAACGAGAAAGGAGAAAAAGAAGTAATCGACCTGCCGGAGGCACTGTCCTTCGAGTACGACAGTCTGCTTAGCGTCTACAATGCAAAGACATACTTGAAGCCAAACGCCGAGTGTGACCTGCCAGACGTAAACCCTATCTACGAGAAAGAGGTTTATAAGGAGCGACTTAGCCGCATGCCGACCATCATAGAGATGCCATACAACGACGTGGTGCAGAAGCTTATCGACCGCTATAGCGGCCGCATGCGCCACTCAGTGAGCGTCATGCTCGCCGCGCAGAACTTCTACATGCCCATCTTTGAAGAGGCATTGGAGACCTACGGACTGCCCCTTGAGTTGAAATATCTGCCCGTTATAGAGTCGGCACTCAACCCCAACGCCGTGTCAAGAGTCGGCGCCACCGGCCTATGGCAGTTCATGCTCCACACCGGCAAGCAGTACGGACTGGAGGTAAACTCCCTCATCGACGAGCGACGCGACCCCGTCAAGGCGTCGTATGCCGCTGCCCACTACCTCAGCGACCTGTACAAGATATTCGGCGACTGGAACTTGGTGATTGCAGCATACAACTGTGGCCCGCAGGGCATAAACAAAGCGATACACCGCGCCAAAGGTCTGACCGACTATTGGGACATCTATCCCTACCTGCCGAGGGAGACACGCGGATATGTTCCGGCCTTCATCGCCGCCAACTACATTATGACTTACTACTGCGACCACAACATCTGCCCGATGGTAGCAGAGCTTCCTGTGAAGACCGACACGGTGATGCTGGACCGCGACGTACACTTCGAGCAGATAGCTAAGGTGCTGAATGTCAGCGTAGAGGAGATACAGCAGCTCAACCCGCAGTACCGTCGCAACATCATAAACGGCAGCAGCAAGCCGTCGTCGCTGCGTCTGCCGGCAATGAAGATAAACCAGTTCATCGACAAGCAGGACTCCATCTATTCCTGCACCGTGGACAATTTCCAGAACAAACGCACCGAGGTGGATGTGACAGAACCCACGGCACAGATGTCGTCGGGCAAGCGCACATCGTCGCATAACACAAAATACGGTCGCAAGGGCCGTAGACGCAACAGCCGCAGCCGCTCCAAATCAGTGACCATACGACAGGGCGACACACTGTCAGACATCGCCAGACGCAACGGCACCACTGTCGCCAAGCTGAAGCGCCTCAACAAAATCAGCGGCAGCAGCATACGTGCCGGCAAAAAGTTGAAGGTAAAATAAGACTGCCGAAGCGCCACACAAGCGGAGCTAAGACCAGCCACAGGCGGCACCGCAGCTCTCCACAAGCGGCGCCACAGCACCCCACAGGCGGCGTCCAAGCCCCTCGAAGCCCATGCCGCAGCACCCCATTTAAATAATGTAACAAACCAAGAAGACCAGATATATGGACGACCAGGTAAAGACCAACGTTCAGCGTGAAGACGCTGAGAACAAGCTTATAGACGATGCCTTCAAGCATCTGCTCGACACTTACATAGCGTCACGCCACCGCAAGAAGATTGACATCATCACGAAAGCGTTCAACTTCGCACGACAAGCCCACAAAGGAGTGAAGCGCTTGTCAGGCGAACCATATATCATGCACCCCATCGCCGTGGCGCAAATCGCGTGCGAAGAGATGGGACTTGGCTCTACGAGCATCTGCTCCGCGCTGCTCCACGACGTGGTAGAAGACACCGACTACACCGTTGAAGACATCGAAAACATCTTCGGCAGCAAGATAGCGCAAATCGTCAACGGCCTAACGAAAATCTCAGGTGGCATCCTCGGCGAGCAGGCATCGGCACAAGCAGAGAACTTTAAGAAGTTGCTGCTCACCATGAGCGACGACATTCGCGTCATACTCATCAAGATATGCGACCGTCTGCACAACATGCGCACCCTCGCGTCGCAGCCCGCCAACAAGCAGTACAAGATAGCAGGAGAGACGCTCTACATCTACGCGCCGCTCGCCAACCGTCTCGGACTGAACAAAATAAAGACCGAACTTGAAGACCTCAGTTTCCGTTACGAGCACCCAGAGGAGTACGAAGCCATAAAGCGCAAGCTCACATCGACCCAGGAGCAGCGCGACACGCTGTTCGCCGACTTCACCAAGCCCATACGCGAAGCCCTCGACAAGATGGGCATCAAGTACGAGTTGAAAGCCCGAGTGAAAAGCCCCTACTCCATTTGGAACAAGATGCAGAACAAGCATGTGTCGTTTGAAGAAATCTACGACATACTCGCCGTACGCATAATATATACCCCCAAGGTGCGCGAAGAGGAGATAAACGAGTGTTTCAAGATATATGTGGCAATAAGCCAGATATATAAGTCACACCCCGACCGGCTGCGCGACTGGGTCAACCACCCCAAAGCCAACGGCTACCAAGCGCTCCATGTCACGCTCATGTCGCGCCAGGGCAAATGGATAGAGATGCAGATACGCTCCGACCACATGGACGAAGTGGCAGAGCAAGGGTTCGCCGCACACTGGAAATACAAGGAAGGCAACGAGATAGTAGACGACGACAGCGAGCTGAACAACTGGTTGAGCACCATCAAAGAGATACTCGACGACCCACAGCCCGACGCTATGGACTTCCTCGACACCATCAAGCTCAACCTCTTTGCGAGCGAGATATTCGTGTTCACACCAAAGGGTGAAATCAAGACCATGCCAGCAGGGTGTACAGCCCTCGACTTCGCGTTCCAAATACACACATTCCTCGGCACACACTGCATAGGCGCAAAAGTAAACCACAAACTTGTGCCGCTGAGCCACAGACTACAGAGTGGCGACCAAGTTGAGATTCTTACATCGAAATCGCAGCACGTACAGCCATCGTGGATAACATTCGTTTCTACGGCGAAAGCCAAAGGCAAGATACAGGCCATACTGCGCCGCGATAACCGCGAGACACAGAAGAACGGCGAAAAAGCGGTGGCAGACTGGATGGCAGCACACGAGCTGCCCATGACAACAGCCAACCTCAACAAGCTGTGCGACTTCCACAACGTGCAGAAGCACGAGCAACTCTACTTCGCCGTGGGTGAAAAGAGCATCACGCTCGACAACAAAGACCTCGAGGAACTACAGGAAAAGAAAGGCACCCGCGGCGGCGGATGGCGCAAGTTTGTGCCGTTCCTCGGTCACGACAAGAAGGAAGACAAGCCCAAACTGTTTGTCGTTGGCGAAGGATTCAACAAGAAGAAGCCCGTCATCATAACTGAAGAGAACATAGCGTCGTTCATCTTCCCAAGCTGTTGCCACGTCATACCGGGCGACGACGTGCTCGGATATATCGACAACAAGAAGCGCATTGAGATACACAAACGCGACTGTCAGGTGGCAAACCGCCTGAAAGCAAGCTTCGGAAACCGCATACTCGACGCGAAATGGGACATGCACAAGCGCATGTTCTTCGACGCAACAATAGAGATTCACGGCATAGACCGCAAGGGCATGCTGCTCGACGTGTCGAAGGTCATAACGAGTCAGCTCGACATAAACATACACAAGATAACCATCTCCAGCAACCACGGCATATTCGATGGCACCATAGAGTTGCGCGTCCACGACCGCGACGAAGTGAAAGTCATAATCGAAAGTCTGAAGAAGATAGAAGACCTGAAAGAAGTGCAGCGCATACTGTAAGCGCCGACACGCCAAAGCCTCATTTGAAGTCAGCTCACAACGCGACCTCAAATGTGGCTTTTTATTTTTACCCCAAATCACTAAAGAAAGCAAAACAAAGGTTTTCGTGACACTTTGACACAATCCGGTCAATAAAACTTACGCCAATTCTTAACGTAAGTTAAAAGTCCCATGACTTTCCCATTAGGCCCATTTGGCATCGTCATTAGGCCCATTTGACATCGCCATTAGGCCCCTTTGACAAGCCCAAAAGGGCACTATCATTTTGTCAAACGGCAGAGTTTGAAATTCAAGGCTATCTGTCTGCGCTCGCAAGACTATCTGTCTGCGCTCGCAAGGCTGTCTGTCTGCGCTCGCAAGGCTATCTGTCTGCGCTCGCAAGGCTGTCTGTCTGCGCTCGCAAGGCTATCTACACACGCCTGCGACACGCTCCTTCAACACGCCCTTTTCTACACCAATCCGTCGAGCTGAGCCTTCAACGCCTTCAGCTCGTCGCGAACCTGAATGAGGCGTTCCAACACCTCCGCGTTCTTGTCAGCGCCCTCACGATTGCTCTGCAACATCTTGCGCGCCGCCGCCAGCTTAAAGCCGCGCACCTTTACAAGGTTGTATATCACCTTCAGAGTCTCAATATCCTTGTCGTTGTACATGCGCACACCACTGTCAGAAGTCTTCGGTTTGAGCTGCGGAAACTCCTTCTGCCAATAGCGTAACGTGCTCTTATTCACGTCAAACATGTTTGCCACCTCCTCAATAGAGTAATAAGTTTTGAGATTCTTGTTCGTGTTGAGTGCCATAATCAGCTCTTTTTGATAAACAAATATTAATTTATTTGCAAAAATACTCAAAAGGAAGTACCTTTGCAAAAGTTTTTATAAGAAATAAAAATAATATTTCAGAAAGTTATTTTCAGATATAAATTTAAACACAAAATAAAGATGATGACAGCTAACGAAATCCGTGACTCCTTCAAAAAGTTCTTTGAGTCAAAGGGTCACGTCATCGTACCGTCTGCCCCAATGGTTATCAAGGACGACCCTACGTTGATGTTTACAAACGCCGGAATGAATCAGTGGAAAGACATTATCCTCGGTACACGCGACCCAGAGCCGCGCCGACGTGCCGACACACAGAAATGTCTGCGTGTGAGCGGAAAGCACAACGACCTTGAAGAAGTGGGCCACGACACCTACCACCACACCATGTTCGAGATGCTCGGCAACTGGAGTTTCGGCGACTACTTCAAGGAAGGCGCCATAGACTACGCATGGGAGTATCTGGTAAACGTACTGAAACTCAACCCCGCCGACCTGTATGTGACAGTGTTTGAGGGTTCAAAGGAAGAAAACCTCGAACGCGACAACGAGGCAGCCTCATACTGGGCAAAGCACGTACCAGCCGACCACATCATCAACGGAAACAAGCATGACAACTTCTGGGAGATGGGCGACACCGGACCATGCGGCCCCTGTTCAGAGATACACCTCGACTCTCGCACACCCGAAGAGAAAGCTAAGACACCCGGACGCGAGCTTGTAAACAAAGACGACCCACAGGTCATCGAGATATGGAACATCGTGTTCATGCAGTATGAGCGCAAAGCCGACGGCTCGCTCGTACCACTGCCCATGCACGTTATCGACACCGGCATGGGATTTGAACGCCTCGTTCGCGCCATGCAGGACAAACACTCCAACTACGACACCGACATCTTCCAGCCCATCATCAAGGAAGAGGAAAACATCACAGGCAAGAAATACGGCGAAAACGAAGACACCGACGTGGCAATGCGCGTATGCGCCGACCACCTGCGTGCCGTTGCCTTCTCCATTGCCGACGGCCAGCTGCCCAGCAACGCAAAGGCAGGTTACGTCATCCGCCGCATCCTGCGCCGTGCCGTGCGCTACGCCTACACCTTCCTCGGACAGAAGGAAGCGTTCATGTACAAGCTCGTACCAGTGCTCGTACAGGAGATGGGACACGCCTTCCCCGAACTGACAGCACAGGAACAGCTTATCACTCGTGTGATGAAGGAGGAGGAAGACTCGTTCCTCCGCACCCTGGAGAAGGGCATCAACCTGCTCAATGGCGCCATGGATGAGCTGAAAGCACACGGCGAGACAGTGCTCGACGGCACACAGGCGTTCCGTATGTTCGACACATACGGCTTCCCACTCGACCTCACCGAGCTGATTTGCCGCGAAAACGGCTACACCGTAGACGAGGAACAGTTCAACGCCGAGATGCAGAAACAGAAGGAGCGCGCACGCAACGCCGCTGCTGTGGAGAACAGCGACTGGGTCATCCTGCGCGAGGGTGAGCAGCAGTTCGTAGGCTACGACTACACCGAGTACGAGTGCCACATACTCCGTTACCGCAAGGTTACACAGAAAAAGAACACGTTCTACGAGCTGGTGCTCGACAATACACCGTTCTACGGCGAGATGGGCGGTCAGGTCGGCGACCAGGGTGTGCTCGTTAGCGAAGACGAGACAGTAAACGTCATCGACACAAAGCGCGAGAACAACCAGAGCATACACATCGTGAAGGAGCTCCCCAAAAACGTGGAGGCAGACTTCATGGCATGTGTCGACACCGACAAACGCGACGCCAGCGCCGCTAACCACACCGCCACCCACCTCGTAGACTACGCTCTCAAGCAGGTGCTTGGCGACCATGTAGAGCAGAAAGGCTCCTTCGTGTCACCCGACACACTGCGCTTTGACTTCTCCCACTTCCAGAAAGTGACAGACGAAGAGCTTCGTAAGGTGGAGCAAATCGTAAACAGCATGATTCGCGCCGACTACCCGCTCGACGAGCACCGCAACACTCCGTTAGAGGAAGCAAAGGCACTTGGCGCCGTCGCACTGTTCGGAGAGAAGTACGGCGACACCGTGCGCGTAGTGCGTTTCGGTCCGAGCTGCGAGTTCTGTGGTGGCATACATGCCAAGTCAACAGGCCGCATCGGCATGTTCAAGATTATCAGCGAGAGCAGCGTTGCTGCCGGCATACGACGTATCGAGGCAAAGACGGGCGTTGAATGTGAGAACTTGCTCTACAATCTCGAGGACAGCATCAAGGCCATTCGTGCCCTCTTCAACAACGCTAAAGACCTGAAGAGCGTTATTGCAAAATACATTGACGAGCACGACTCTATGCGCAAAGACATCGAGCGCATGCAGGCAGAGGTGGTGAAGCGTGCTAAAGAGACCCTCTTGCAGAAGGCTCGCCACGAAAACGGCGTCACCATCGTGAGCGCAATACTCCCCATGACAGCGGCATCGGTAAAAGATCTCGCCTTCGGCATACGCGAACAGGTTAAGGAAAACCTGCTCTGCGTCATCGGAAGCATCGACAACGAGAAGCCCATGCTCACCGTTATGCTCAGCGACGACATGGTGAAGGACCACCAGCTCAACGCCGGTCAGATGGTGCGTGAGGCTGCGAAGCTCATCCAGGGCGGCGGTGGCGGACAGCCACACTTCGCTACTGCTGGCGGCAAGGACAAGGACGGACTGTCTGCTGCGGTAGACAAGCTCGTGGCCCTCGCTAACATATAAGATTACGGCAGACAACATACAACAAGAGACAGACACTGCCAAACAACAACTAAAAGGCGCAAGGGCAACAAGAGTCCCTTGCGTCTTTTTTCGTTAAATACGACATCTCGATTTTACAAAACCACATTTTTGACGTCTAATCACAATATAGTCAATTAAATTCAATTACATTTTTTATGAGAAAACTACTGTTTTCCCTCTACCTGACACTCTTTGCCGCCACCATGTCGGCAGTACCGGCAAGAAAAGGGAACTACCGCACGCTGCGCCTTACTGACGGCACAGAGGTTCGTGCCCAGCTATGCGGCGACGAACACATGCGTTTTTACCGTGCCGACAATGGCACTTGTTATGTTGCAGCAGGCAACAACACCTATACCGTAGCCGACCTCGACGCCCTCAGAGCTAAGGCACAGAAGCGCCGTGCGCCCCTCGCCAAGAAGATGGGACAGCGCCTCAACGCCAAGATGGAAGCCCGTCGCAGCAGCAGCTCCAAAGCACTGAGCAACCCTGGACTGTCTGACGGATTCTACGGCAAGAAGAAGGGACTCATCATTCTCGTGCAGTTCAGCGACCTAAAGTTCAAGGCTGGCCACGACAATGAGTTCTACACCAAGCTCGCCAACCAAGAAAACTACACCGAAGGCAACTTCCGTGGCAGCGTACACGACTACTTCTTAGCACAGAGCAAAGGACAGTTTGACCTCACATTCGACGTTGTAGGCCCCGTGACACTGAGCAAAGGCTACGCCTACTATGGAGAAAACACAATAAACAGCAACAATGACGAAGAAGACAAATACGCCGGAAGAATGGTTGCAGAGGCTTGCCAAGCCATCAAAGACAAGGTAAACTGGAGCGACTACGACTGGGACAGAGACGGCGAAGTGGACCAGGTGTTCTGCCTCTACGCCGGCTACGGCGAGGCCGACGACATGGGCGCCAACTACATCTGGCCGCACATGTTCTACCTACAGGCTGGCGACTACGGCCAGACACTCAATATGAACGGCACCATTGTAGACACCTACGCCTGCAGCAACGAGCTGACGCCGAGCAATACCGACGACGGTATCGGCACCATCTGCCACGAATTCTCACACTGTCTCGGCTACCCCGACCTCTATGACACCAACTATAATGGCGGCTACGCTATGGGTGTGGAGTGGGATCTCATGGACGGCGGCAACCGCAACGGCAACTCTTACTGCCCCGCCGGATACTCAGGCTTTGAGAAATGGATTGCAGGATGGATTACACCGATAGAACTCAGCGAAGACGCCAAGATAGAAAACTGGAAGCCCTGCACCCTGAACGGCGAGACATACATCATTTACAACGACGGCAACCGCGACGAATTCTACATCATAGACAACCGTCAGAAGACAGGATGGGACGCCGCACTGCCTGGCAAGGGACTGCTTGTGACACACGTCGACTACAACAAGAGAGTATGGGAGTACAACACCCTCAACAACACCAGGAGCCACCAGCGCTGGAGCATCATTGCAGCAGACAACTCATACTCAAGCTACACGTTAGCCAACGACGCCTACCCATACAAGACCAACAACAGTCTGTCAAAGAGTTCAACACCGCGCAACAGCGTGTTCAATAGCAATGTCAACGGCACAAAGCTCATGGGCAAGGCGCTCACCGACATCACACAGAACGCAGACGGCACCATGTCGTTCACATTCAAGATAGAGAAGACTACCACCGACCCCATCGTTAAGCCTGAGGGCGCACTCTTCTACGAGAGCTTCAACCTCTGCCAGGGCAACGGAGGAAACGACGGAATATGGAGCGGAGTGTCTGGTTCTTCTACCATTACACCCGACAACGACGGTTGGACAGACGCCAACGGCAAGATATTCCCTGGCAGCGGATGCTTACGTGCAGGCACCTCTGACAAGCGTGCAGACATACAATCGCCCGCCTTCACTGTAAACGGGAAGGCACAACTCACCTTCAAGGCAGGCGCATGGAAGAACGAAAGCGGCACACTCAGCGTCTACTTCAACAACGCCCTCATAGACACCAAAACCATCGCCGACCAGGAGTGGACCAACGTCACCATCGACTTCACTGGCACAGGCACAGGTAAACTGCGCTTCAAAGGTCTCAAACGCATGTTCCTCGACGAGGTGCTGGTAAAACCGGCAGAGTCAACTGGCATCAGCAACGTGACCGACGCTGCCGCCCAGCAGACAGACATGCGCATATTCACCACCGACGGTCGCTACGTGGGCACCGACAAAGAGGCTCTGCCTAAAGGTATCTACATCGTGGGTGGAAAGAAGTTTGCCAAGTAAAAAGCAATCTTAAGAATTCGTGACAAGGTTTCCAGACGGGTATAAGTCTGTCTGGAAACATCTTTGACGAGCATCTTTCGCTCTGATAAAAATCATTTACAAGAAACGCAATTACAGCTAAAAGAACGGGGCTGCACCATGTGTTGAAAATTTCCAACGCCATGATGCAGCCCCATTTTATTATTTAAAGCCGCAGGTAATACTATTTAAAGCCACTGACAATACTATTAAAAGCCGCTACGAATCAAGTCCAAAGCCATTGTCAATAGTGACTTTTTCTACTTTCTCTCCTACTTCTTGTCGTAGGCATGGACGGGATAGTCGATGGTGTAGTGTAGTCCGCGGCACTCCTTGCGCTCTATAGCCTGGCGCGTGATGAGATATCCCACGTTTATCATGTTGCGCAGTTCGCAGATGTCGCGACTTGCCTTCACGTGCTTAAACAGGTTCTCCGTCTCTTCATAGAGCAGGTCGAGGCGCGCCCACGCACGCTTCAGGCGCAGGTCACTACGCACGATGCCCACGTAGTTGCTCATGCACTCGCCCACCTCTTTCACGCTTTGGGTGATGAGTACACGCTCCTCATTGGTCAGCGTTCCCTCGTCGTTCCACTCCGGCACGGCAGTGTTGAAGCTGTAGCTGTCTACCATTTCGAGGCTGTGTTTTGCCGCTGCGTCAGCATATACCACCGCTTCGATGAGCGAGTTGCTGGCGAGTCGGTTGCCGCCATGCAGTCCGGTACACGAACATTCGCCTATGGCGTAGAGGCGATGGATTGACGATTCGCCGTGGAGGTCTACCAATATGCCGCCACACATGTAGTGGGCAGCGGGGCGCACAGGTATGTATTCCTTCGTTATGTCTATGCCGATACTCAGACATTTGTGGTAGATATTGGGGAAATGGTGCTTCGTCTCCTCCGCGTTTTTATGCGTCACGTCGAGGCATACATGGTCAATGCCGTGTATTTTCATCTCCTTGTCAATGGCACGCGCCACGATGTCGCGCGGCGCCAGTGACAGTCGCTTGTCATATTTCTCCATAAACGACTCGCCATTGGGCAGACGCAGTATGCCGCCGTAGCCGCGCATCGCCTCGGTTATGAGGTAGGCAGGATGAGTTTCGCCTGGATGGTAGAGAGCTGTGGGGTGGAACTGCACAAACTCCATGTCCTTCACGGTGCCTTTTGCGCGGTAGACCATCGCCTCACCGTCGCCCGTAGCGATGACGGGGTTGGTCGTTGTCTGGTAGACGGCGCCGCAACCGCCAGTACACATGAGCGTCACCTTACTCAGATAGGTGTCCACCTTGTCGGTGTCGGGGTTGAGTACATACGCTCCGTAGCACTCTATGTCGGGTGTGCGACGTGTAACCTCAATGCCGAGGTGGTGCTGTGTGATGATTTCCACAGCGAAATGGTTTTCTTTCACCTCTATGTTGGGGTTGCTACGCACTGCTGCCATCAGGCCACGCTGTATCTCCGCTCCCGTGTCGTCGGCGTGGTGTAGTATGCGAAACTCCGAGTGGCCGCCCTCACGGTGCAGGTCAAACTCGCCGTCGCCTTTGCGATCGAAGTTCACACCCCAGTTCACCAGCTCTCTGATTTGCTCTGGCGCGTTGCGCACCACCATCTCTACTGCTGCCGGGTCGCTGATGTAGTCGCCGGCAATCATGGTGTCTTCGATGTGCTTATCAAAGTTGTCAACCTCAAGGTTGGTGACACTTGCCACGCCACCTTGTGCGAACTTGGTGTTTGCCTCGTCGAGTGTGGTCTTGCAAATGAGGCAAACTTTTCCCTTGTGCGCCCTTGCTATCTTCAGGGCGTAGCTCATGCCGGCTACTCCGGCACCTATTATTAAGAAATCGTACTTATAGACCATAATGATGGAGAATTTCTGCAAAAGTATAAAATTTATCGCTTTTTGCATCGTTTTCACCTATAATAAATGCAGATAGGGCAAAAATATTTGCGTGAGGTCAACATATAGCGGTCGCCGACAGGGGCTATTATCACGACGAAAGAGGCTTGACGGAGAGATTGAAGAGACTTTACAGAAAGCTAAAAGAGGCATGGCGGAGAGATGGAAGAGGCTTGACAGAAAGCAGAAAGAGGCATGACGGAGAGATGGAAGAGACTTGACAGAAAACCCATATAAGCCTAACGCAAAATCAGAAGAAGCATGACGCAGAAATCATATAGGCATAGTGACAAAATGATAGTGCCCTTTTGGGCTTGTCAAATGGGCCTAATGACGACGTCACTACGGCCCTTTGAGGTCGTCAAAGGGCCGTAATGGGAAAGTCGCGGGACTTTTAACATGTGTTAAGAATTGGCGTAAGCAAAAGCGCATAAATCCTTACAAAGTGTCAGTTTTATGCGCTTTTTGCTTACTACAGTATCTGTAACAGTAGTGGGTACAATCTTGTGGCTGGCACTATGACGAGCAGTGTGAAGATGGCGCAGCCTGTCGCCAACACGATGTTGGCTGGTAGCGGACGTGTAGTCAGTTCTTTTTTATGTCCTGTAAATACCATCACCGTGTAGTAGACGCCCAGTGCATAGAGCGTGCCGACCATACCGCCCACCACAATGTCGCCTGGGTAGTGTACGCCAAGATAGATGCGGCTGTAGGTGTGTATTACCGCCCAGATGTAGATAAATGCTGTCAGTCTGCGCTTACGGAACACGAGCGCCACCAGGGCGGCAAGGGCGAAGGAGTTGGCAGAGTGACACGACGGCATGCCGTAGTGTCCGCCGCGGTAGCCGTTGACCACATGTATAAGCTCGTAGATAGGGCTGTCGGGACGACACGGGCGCGGTCGGCAGAAGATGGGGCGCAGATAGGCGGCACAGGTGCTGTCTGCCAGCGTTATGGTGATGGCGAACAGCGCCACCACGGCAGCCATACGACGTGTGAAACCATACTTCATCACCACGGCAACAAATATTGCCGTGTAAACCGGTACCCACACCCACTTCTCTGAGGTGAGATACATGAACCCGTCGAAAAAACTGTTATGGAAACCGTTTAGCCACACCATAAGTGCAGCATCGGCGTGTCCGAGCCACTCTATCATATTGTAACGAACGCTATTTTTTTGATTTTTGCCATGCTGGTATTAAATACTGCTTTTCTGCATAAGGCGCTGCAAAGTTACACACATTATGCCGATATAGCATTTTAAAATATGTTATATAACTATTTCACAGCCAAAATAAAACCCGCTTGCGCTGCAAAGTTTTCCGTTTTTCATACACTTCTCTACATCAACGGCGAGACAAGACGCACCAACGACTGCAACAGACGGTGAAGGAACGAGCCACGGGGCAGGTCGTCGACGTTGCTGACAATGGTGCAGTGGCGCAGGTCGTCGATGAAAACTTGCTTCATGCGCATCGCCATGTTGTGGTCGTAGAAGAAAATGTTGGCCTCGAAATTGTTTTCAAAACTACGGAAATCGACGTTTGACGAGCCGCAGGTACATAGCTCATCGTCGCACACGAGCAGCTTGCTGTGGTTGAACCCGTCTTCGTAGAAGCACACCACGACACCTGCCTCCAGCACTTTGCGCACGTAAGACATGCCTGCCAGCTCCACAAGACGTGCGTCGGCGTGGCGTGGCACCATAAGGCGGATGTCCACACCTGCGATGGCTGCCGTGCGCATGGCAAAGAGTACGGGTTCGGTCGGGAGGAAATAGGGGGTCTCGATGTAGACATATCGGCGCGCCTCGAGCAGTATGCGCACATAGCCCTGCATGATGTCGGGCCAGAGAGCGACGGGACTGCTCGTCACGACTTGTGCCAGACAGTCGTTGCGCGGGACGGTGGCGGAGAGCGGAGGGTAGTAGGCGCGGCTGGTGATGAGGGTGCGGTCGACGAAATACCAGTCCTCGAGGAAGGCGCGCTGTACAGCATAGACAGCGCCGCCACGCAGCCGCAGATGGGTGTCGCGCCACGGTCTGCCACGTCGTCCGGACACATAGCGGCGCGCAATGTTCATGCCTCCGATAAAGGCTGTGGCTCCGTCGATGACGCACAGCTTGCGGTGGTTGCGGTAATTCACCTTGCTGGTGAAAGCAGGAAACTTCACTGGCATGAACGCATGAACGTCGACACCGGCTTCGCGCATACGTTCGAAGAATCGGCTGCTGACCTGCCAGCAGCCCACATCGTCGTAGATGACTCGCACCTCTACCCCTTCGCGTGCCTTGTCCATAAGTGCATCTGCCACGAGGCGGCCCAGGGGGTCGTCTTCAAAGATGTAGGTGTCGAGATGGATGTGGTGTCGCGCCGCGCCAATGGCTGCAAGCAAGGCAGGGAAGAAGTCGTAGCCGCTGGTGTAGATAGCCACTTCGTTGTCTTTAAACGGCAGCGACAGGTTTTGGTTGGTGAAGAGTTGCATGAGCGTGCGGTAGCTGTCGGGGATGTGAAGGTCTTTCTGTTCCACAAACTCGAGCATCGACCGCTTGGCTATCTGGTTCACGCTGCGCTGGCTGATGAGTCGGTTACGGCGTGTGTTTTGGCCAAAAAAGAAATACAACACGATGCCGGCGACGGGCAGAAATGTGAGCACCAGCACCCAGGCCACCGTCTTAGACGGTTGCCTATTGTCCATCAACACCGCAACGACAGATGCCACAACGACAATGATGTATAGCGCAACTATGGTCCAGTGAATGTATAGCATCGGGGCTTTTGCTTTTATTCGTTACCTTATTTTATAGACTTGACGAGGGCTGCGAGGCTGCAAGACAGACGCTTCTTATAGCTCTGACAAGGCTGTCAAGCCTTATAGACGAGCTGTCTACTGCTGCTTGCATGGGGCTGCAGGACTTTAAGACAGGTGCTTCTTACCTGTTTGGCTCACCCACTACTCTATGTTTATAAGCTTGTGGGTCTGCAACGACAGTCTCCACTTGGGGTGTTGCTTGATGTATTCGACACAGGCGGCGGTGATAGCAGCATTGCGTGTGGCGTCACCTACGTCGCAGGGTTGCAGATAGTAGTAGTCGGCGCTGATGCCACGGTCGTCTACACTCGATGCGTCGCCGTCGAACACACACTTCAATTCGTTGCACTTGGTTATGGCGACATGCTCCTTCGGCGAGCACGTGAGCCAGTCGATGCCTTCCACCGGCTGCCTCGTACCGTTGCTTTCCATAGCTATCTCGTAGCCGTGGGCATGGAGTAGGTCTACTAACGGACGGTCTACTTGCAGCGTAGGCTCGCCTCCTGTGAGCACCACCAGGCGCGTGGGATATTGGCTTATGGCAGCCACTATCTCGTCGTCGCTCATCTCACGCCACGAGCTGAAGTCTGTATCGCAGAACGAACAGTGCAGATTGCAGCCCGCAAAGCGCACAAACACTGCCGCCCGTCCTGTGTTACGTCCCTCACCCTGGAGCGAGTAGAATATCTGATTAACACGTTTCATGCTCTGCTATAGTCATTCGTCAACAACATATTTGGCAATATTGCCCTCACTTTCCTGCACCACAGCGCAATAGCAATGGGGCACTTGCTCCACTATCCAGCGTGCCATGTTCTCGGCAGTAGGGTTGAATGGCAGTATGTCATTGAGGTTTTTGTGGTCGAGTTGCTCCTGTATGTTGTTCTTAACAACACTGAAGTCCACCACCATACCGTTTTCGTCGAGTGTCCGCGACTTGCACATGACCGTCACTTTCCAGTTGTGTCCGTGCAAGTTTTCGCACTTGCTGCGATAGCTGAGCTGCAACTTGTGGCTCGCAGATATCTCAAAAGTCTTTTCAATAAAATACATTACGTTATACCTTTAAATACTTTTCGTTATTCAAATATTAGTCGAAGCCGCTGACACCACGGCTCAATGATGCTGGCACCACGGCTCAATGATGTTGGCACCAAAGCCAAATGCAACTGGCACCAAAGCCAAATGCGGCTGGCACAGCTACCCCATTCACTCGGCATCGCGCCCCAAAGGGGCAGGCTTGGAGCCTTGACGCTTCTCCAAATGCTGCTTTCTCATTTTGCGAACATGTGCAAGAGTCGCCACCGCCAGCTTGTTGTCGGGTCGCTTAACGAGCATACGCAGCAGCTCTTCAGCATCATCAAACATGTCGTTAAGGGCGAGAAGATGCGCCTTGCTGCACTGTAAGAAGTAGCGATAAGCCTCCAAGGTTTTCCCTTTCTCACTGAATACCGGCTCGTCTTCGTCGTCATCGGGACTCATTTCCTGCGCCAACTCATCGTCAACATCCTTTATCTGGCTGCTGACAAACGCCATTGCACGCACATCGCGACCCATAATCAGCGCGTTGACGTATGTCTCTATGTACGTGAAGTTGCGCGTTCCGACGGTAAGACCGAGGTAGTAGGTTGCGAGATCGTAGCGTTGCAGCGCGTAGTATGAGGTGCCGATGTAGTAGCAAAGGTCCAACATGTTGAGCACATTCACGCTGTCTGTAGGTTTCACCACTGCCTTAACATACTCGTAAGCGCTCTTCAAGCGCGGCAGAGCCTCGGCATATCGCTTCTGCAAGAAGAGCTGCACACCTCGATAAACGTCATATCCGTTGCCCTTGTCGCGGCACTTTCGCAACATGTAGACAAACGACAGGCTGTCGTCATCAGCCACATCGGGCTCGGCAGTGGTGTCTGCCGTGGCTTCCTTCCACAGGTAATTGAACTTCGCCTCGATGCGCGTCTCGTCCACAAGGTCGTATGCTATGATGAACGAGCGAGCCAAAGGCTGCGTCTCATAGTTGCCCAACGTGTTGTAAGGCATTACGTTTTCTGGCGTCACAGTTGCCGTCACACGTATATACAACACCTCGTTTGTGGCATGACCAGGCAGCAGACTGACCACCACCTGCCGCTGCTGACTCTTGTCCGGCGGCGCCGTGAAGGTGACAGAGAGCTGCGCACTGCCTCCCATGAAGCGTCCGTCAGCCACCAAAGCGCTGGTAAGGTCGTAGCAGAACACCTCCGCGTGTGTCGCTTCGTCGCTCACCACGATTTCCTCCACGCTGTTGTCGCCACGTGTCACCACCAGTTTCTCGGCGTTTTGCAAGTCTATCCCCATCACGTCGCAGACTATATTGCCCAGCAACGGACGGTAGATGTCGCTGTAATGATAGGGGCGTGGCATGTCCTGCAACTGCATCTCGCCCTCCGCAAGCAGATGTTTCTGATATTCAGAGATAACTATCGACTCCTCCACATCTTCGAATCCACACTTGCGATTGCAGCGTTTCACCTCCTCTATATCGCCGAGCACGACGTTGCGCAGCATGAAAATCTCGGACAGATACAGTTCGAGCGTCTTGCTGTCAAACGCTTCTGTCACCACAAACCCCACCACCAGATGGAAGTCAACCTGTGCCGTCTCTGCGTTGCTGGAATACACCAGCCGTGCGATTGCACTGCATTGATTTACTCTATTGATGAAAGTGCGCATGGCAGCAGCCTCTTTTATGCAGATGCTATAGAAATGAGGATAGACGATGCGCGCCGTAAAGTTGTCGGCAGCGGTCTCTACAAAGAAGTGTCCTCCTTGATAGACAACGCCCATTGTTGCCTCTTTGCCGTCAAGGTTCCACTTGCCCGAGACATTCAAGTCAGTCAACGCGCACTCTATGACTGCCTTTTTGTTTTCCAGGTCTGAGAGCGGAGTGCCAGCGTCTTTGTCCTCTGCGGCATTGCGTCGCATGCCGAAGGAGAATTTACCCTCACGCAACGAGTAAAAATTCAAGCCCGCCAGCCACCCAGCAAACGCTATTATGAATATTATAAGCAGTGTTTCTACCATCTTTATTTCCTTTTACATATAAAAAGCACGAGCCACATTTATGAAAAGCAAGAGCCACAAACCCAAGCCCCACAGGCTACACCACGATGTTGTTGCCAAGCATACGGGCGAGCCTATTGCGCAGCACCTGCGTCTCTTTATACTCAGACATGAGTGCCATCAGAGCGTCAGACGGTCCGCTTGCGGCAGCTCTGATTTTCAGTTGTAAGTCTTTCAGCCGCTGCTCTATGTAGTCCATGCGGAAATCATTGAGCAGATGTTCGAGCTGATTGCGCACACTTTCAAGGCGGTTTGCTTCCCTTACCTGTCGTTCCTGCTCGTTAAGCGGCTCGTCAACCTGCTGCGACAGCTGGTAGCGCTCTGCCGTGAGAGCCGTTGCCGCCTTGCTAATGTCGATGTCGGCATGGTGTATGAAGAACTGCTCTGCACAGAACCCGTCGTCGGCAGAGTGCTCCACCGCCTCGTTAAGTATGCGTTCGAAGAGCGGGTTGCTGAAGTGCAGACCGTCTACACCGAGGTTGTAGGCGAGATATTGCGCCACGTTCAGGTTTATCATGTTGCCGTCGGCATCTTCCACATTGTTGTAAATCACATCCTCGCCGTGGCGTATAACCATGCGCACGAGCATGCGTTCCACCTTCGACGCCTGGTCCATGGGGGTGGCGACAGTCATCTGTTGCGGCACGGCAATGTGGCCTGGACCGACGCCCTGTGCCCCCTGCTGCGCCTCCGCCATGCCCTGTCGCGCGTCCTGTGGTGCCATGCGGTCTTGCCCATCGCGTATAAACTTGTTCATGGTGTTGATGAGTGTCGCCTCGTTCATGCCCATGCGCACAGCACATTCGTGCAAGTAGGTGTCGCGCAGAATCTGGTTTTGCACGAGCGAGATGCTGCGCACGATAGAGTTTATCGCCTCCGAGCGTTTCAACGGGTCGCGTTCGCCCTTGAGCAGGAGGTCTGTCTTAAACTCCATGAAGTCGGTCTGATGCTCCTCTATGTATCTACGAAACTCGGAAGCGGTGTGCTTACGTGCAAACGAGTCGGGGTCGTCGCCGTCGGGCAGCAGCAGCACCTTGAGGTTCATACCCTCTGCCAGCAGCATGTCGGTGCCTCGCATGGCAGCATGTATGCCTGCCGCGTCGCCGTCGTAGAGCAGCGTGATGTTGGACGTGAAGCGGTGAAGGATGTGTATCTGATGCTGCGAGAGCGCCGTACCAGAGTTTGCCACCACGTTTTCTATGCCACACTGGTGCATGGACAACACGTCGGTGTAGCCCTCAACCATAAACACTCGGTCTTCCTTAGCAATGGCTTTCTTCGCCTGGAATATGCCGTAGAGTTCGCGGTCCTTATGGTAGATTTCGCTTTCTGGCGAATTTACATATTTCTGATTGACCCCTTTGGTGCGTGAATCGAGCACACGGCCACCGAAGCCCACCACCTTTCCGCTCACGCCTATCCACGGAAACATCACACGTCCGGCGTAACGGTCTATCAGTTCGCCGCGGTCGTTGCGGTAGCAGATGCCCGTAGCGAGCAGAAACTCTTCGTTGTAGCCCTTAGCGCGCGCTGCGGTGGCGAGGGCGTGGCGGTCTGACGGGTCGTAGCCGAGGCGGAACTTGTCTATTATGTCGTCGCGAAAGCCGCGCGAACGGAAATACTCCATGCCTATGGTCACGCCGTCGGGGCTGTTGTGTAGCTGGTCGCTGAAGTAGCCAGCCGTCCATTCGTTCACGATGAACATGCTCTCGCGCTTGCTCTGTTCCTCCTTCTCTTCGTTGCTTAACGTGCGCTCCTGCACCTCGATGTGATATTTGTTGGCAAGCCAGCGCAGCGCTTCGACGTATGTCATCTGCTCGTGTTCCATGATGAAACTTACCGGATTGCCGCCTTTGCCGCAGCCGAAGCAATGGCATGTGCCACGCGCTGGCGACACATAGAACGACGGTGTCTTCTCGTCATGGAACGGACACAGCCCTTTGTAGTTGACGCCGCTCTTGCGAAGCGTCACAAACTCTGACACCACCTCTACTATGTTGGCGGCGTCTTTTATCCTATCTACTGTGGCTCTGTCTATCATAAATGTGCTAATTGGCGTTTTATATGTCTTGAAAGCAAGACAATACAAATTTAGGAAAAAATCCCGAGAAAAGAGAAAGAGAATGTAAAAAGATGGTCGGGCGCGGCAAATTGTTTTTCCACCACACCCAATTGACAAAATAATCACACCCGATTGAAAAAACCACCACACCCAATTGAAAAAGCCATCACGCCTGATTGACAAAACCATCACGCCCGATTGACAAAATGATAGTGCCCTTTTGGCGTCGCCACTACGGCCCTTTGGCGTCGTCACTACGGCCCTTTGACAAGCCCAAAGGGCCGTAGTGGGAAAGCCACGCGGTTTTTGACAAGCGTTAAGAATTGGCGTAAGTAAAAACGAAGAAATAGTAGCAAAGTGTCACAAAAACCGCGTTTACGGCGACACTTCAGGTTTCTACAATCGGTAGCTGCCACTGAACAGTTCGGCAACAGGCACGGGCTGCATGACGGCGAGGTAGTCGGCGAGTTCGCATTCCGACTTCACGAGCCTGCCACGCAGCGTGCGCACACGGCTAAAGTTGTCAAATCGTGAGTCAGAACTGACGTACCATCTCTCCGAAACAATCTGGTTTCTGGAGTGAGCGATGATGTCGTGTATCTTAAACGCTGCTCCCGGCGTCACTGCCGAGAGGTAGGTCTTGTCGTCATGGGTAGTGACGAGCAGCAGCAGACAGCGTCCACGGCGCCGCCGCTTCATCGGTTCGCTCACCTCGAGTCCTGCCGCACTGGTCGACACGGTGATGTGCCAGCCGTGACGGTTTATCTCCTCCATCATCTTACGAAACAGCGGCCCGTGCGCCGACGAGTCTTTCAGTCCGTGGTAGCTAATGTAGTAGTGAATCATTTCGTGCAGCAACACGGTCTGGTATGCGTGCTCCGTACAGTCGTAATAGGTGCTGATGTGTATGGAGTAGGTGCGCTTAGGCTTTGACAACAGCCAACGCCGAGCGCTCACACACTTGAGATAGCCAAACCGTGTGCGTGCCTTTGACAGCGCAAGGGTCGGGCACGGCAGCGAGGAATGGAAATACTGGCTGTTAAACTGGGCAAACCACTGCGCCAGAAGGTCGGTGGTGAGCGTCATTTCAGCTTGCAATTTTCGCTGCAACCCTGTCCGTCGTCACACTCAGGCATAATCTCTGCCAGCTTGGCGGCGACCTTTTCAAACACTACTGTAGCCAACACTACCTTGCCATCGGGACCGATAACATACATCGTGGGAATCCAGCCGATGTGGTAAGCCTTAGATATGGCGGTCTCTTTCCACTTCTTCAGTTCGCTGACCTGAGTGTAGGCAATGTTGTAGTCGGCAATAGCCTTGACGAGATTCTCCTTCTTATCGTCGAACGACACGCCCACAAACTCCACTCCGCGAGCAGAGTAGGTCTTGTACAGAGCGCCTACCGACGGCAGGTCGCGGCGGCAGTCAGGACACCACGACGCCCAGAAGTCGAGCACGACATACTTGCCACGCATGTCGCTGAGCTTCACTGTCTTGCCGTCGAGGGTAGAGAGCGCGAAGTCGGGGGCTTCGGTGCCCACCTTAAGCAGGTCGACAGCGTAGCGCGTGTCGGGATCGGCAGCAGCAGAGGGCTGTGTCGTGGCGGCGGC
Source organism: Prevotella sp. (assembly GCA_022788105.1). Lineage (GTDB taxonomy): Bacteria > Bacteroidota > Bacteroidia > Bacteroidales > Bacteroidaceae > Prevotella. The sequence goes on from JALEVZ010000053.1 coordinate 32,543, forward strand.
AGCCGGTGCTGTCGATGGGTTGGTCTGTGTCTTAGAGGATGTGGTCTGCGCCGTTGTGGCACAGAGCGGTGCCGTCATCAGAGTGGCGGCGAGTGTTATAGTCTTTATTATTTCCATATTGTGAAGTGCTGTTTTTTGTATTTTCTACCATAAAAATCACCCCTCGGTCTGCTGCTTCGGCCAGTTCACGAGGTAGAGTTTCTCCGTTGCCCGCGTAAAGGCGGTGTAGAGCCAGTGTATGTAGTCGGGCGTGAGCATGTCGTCGGTCATATATCCCTGATCCACATACACGTGCGCCCACTGTCCGCCCTGCGCCTTATGGCAGGTCACGGCGTAGGCATATTTTATCTGTATGGCATTGAAATGGCGGTCGTGTTTCACCTTTTCTATGCGGTCGCGCTTGCCACGTATGTCGGCATAGTCGTCCATCACGCCGTTGAACAGCAGCTGATTCTGCTCCTGTGTGAGTGCTGGCGCCTCAGACATGAGACTGTCTGTCACCACCGTTGCGGTGAGTTCATAGCCGTCGTAGTCGGGAAAGGCGAGCGTAAGGTCGGCGAAATGCAAGCCGTAGAGGTCGTGTACATTGCGCACCCGGCGCACCACGGCTCTGTCACCGTTGGCTATGAACGGCAGCGGGGCATTCTCTTCCTGCTCCGTCCAGAAGTAGTTGTTCTTCACCATCATAAGCATGTCGCCAGTGCAGAGCTGTTCTTCGCAGCCCAACACCATGTTGCGTATGCCTTGGTTGTAGATGTTGGCTCTCTTGTTGCTACGTGTCACCACCATGGTTTCGTCGTGTCCAACCTCCGCGTAACTTGTGGAGAGCTGCTCTATGAGGTCGTTGCCCGTCACCACCTGTATGTCGGCAAAGCCCGTAAAGGTGATTTTCGGGAGCTGAGTCATCTCGTCATGGGTTATCATCTGCCTTATAATGGTGGCGTTGTAGAGTATGCCGGACAGCGCACTCTGGCGCAACACCTCGCGGAGGTCTGCCTCAAACACGTCAAAACCGTAGCCCCGCATAAAGTCGGAACTCAGCGCTGGCGACTCCTCCTCTCCCACTGGCGGCAGCTGGGCGGTGTCGCCGATGAGCATAAGGCGGCAGTTGCGACCGTTGTAGACATATTGTGTAAGGTCGTCGAGCAAGCGTCCGCTGCCAAAAACCGACTGTGTGAAGCCGTCGTTGGCTATCATCGACGCCTCGTCCACGACGAAGAGTGTGTCGGAATGGAGGTTGTCGTTAAGGCTGAACGTGCCTTCAAACGTTTTCTGACGATATATCTTGCGATGTATGGTGTAAGCAGGGCGGCCGGCATTGAGCGACAACACTTTTGCGGCGCGGCCTGTCGGAGCCAGCAACACCACCTTGCGAGCCACTGACGAGAGGGCACGCACGATGGCAGCGGTAAGCGTGGTCTTACCCGTTCCTGCCGACCCGCGCAACAACATGACGCTCATAGGGTTGGCAGACGCCACGAAAGCGGCGAACACACGTAGCACATCAGACTGTCCGCGTGTAGGAGGGAAGGGGAAACACCTCTCCATCAGTGCGACGAACTCTTCCATCGCATTAGTCGTTGTCGTCGTTGCGGAATATGCTGAAGTTCACACTGCCATAGGCTCTATGCTCTACAAAGTGGGGCAATGTGCTGAAATCGTTGTGCTTGCCGTGCTCAAACACGAGCACTCCACTGGGCTTCAGCAGTCCGTACTCAAACACCAGGGCTGGTATTGTGGGCAACTCTGGCAGCGCATAGGGTGGGTCTGCAAACACAAAGTCGAACTGTCGGCGACATGTTTTCATAAAACGGAACACGTCGCCACGTATTAGTATGTTGTTGTCGGCGTCTATCTTCTTTAGACACTGGCGTATGAAGGCGGCATGGTCGCGGTCGGCTTCCACGCTCACCACCTCACGACAGCCACGCGACAACATCTCTAACGTTATGCTGCCTGTGCCTGCAAAGAGGTCCAGCGCGTCGGCTCCGTCGAAATCGACGTACCCGTTCATCACGTTAAATATGTTCTCTTTAGCGAAATCGGTGGTGGGACGCGCCTTGAAAGTGCGCGGAATGTCGAAGTGACGGCCTTTGTATTTTCCTGTGATTATTCTCATTTTGTAATGTGCGTTTGTATTTAATGTAGTGTCTGCAACGCTTTAATATAACGTCTGCGACGCTTTAACATAACGTGTGCGACGCTTTATTGTGCGCTTATTTCAACAGAGCCTGCAGGTCAAAGGGCATGCCTGCAGTGAGGGCGGCATGGGCTTCACCAAACTCTTCGGCAGCATCGACAGGCGTAACGTTGCGCAGATATTCGCGCGCCATGTCCAACAGCGGTTGACAAAGGGCACTGTCGCCTGCCACGATAAGCTCGTCGGTGTCGTGCTTTAGACCCGTCTGGCGCCACGCATTGAGCAGATAGTAGAGTGCATCGGGGGCGTCGGGCGTCACAAAACGGTTGCAGAAGTCGAAGCGGTTGTGCCTGAACAGCGACAGTTCGAGCGTCTTGCCGTTGAGATAAGCAAACATGCGGCGGTGCTGCGCGCTGAAACTGCGACGATGGAAATGCTTCCACACAGCCTGCATGAGCGGCACTATGGTCACAGACTCGAAGTTGTCGCCAAGCACTGTCATAAGGTCGTGGTTCACACCATACACCGCCACGGCGCTCTCCTGGCGCAATGGGGTGGACAAAACCTCACGACTGCTGTCGTCGCCAAAGGTGTAAGCGTAAAGCCCGGCAGCCGCATCAGCTGAAAACTTCTCGTCGGGGACAAGCAGCACGGGGGCATCTGTCGTGACCACCACGCTCCTGTGTCCGCCCGCAAGCAGACTGCTCTCGTTGAAAGCCTGCCTCAAATTGGCTGACATAGACACCCCACTCTTCACGTGGTAGGGTTCGTAGACAATCGTTCCTGCGTCGCCCGGCGCAGCAAATGTCATGGTGTGGCCGCAGATTCGTATTGTGAGTTGCATATCTTTATGTCTCTTTCTTATTGTAATCTCTTCTATTTCTCTAAATGTCTTGGCTTCAATAATATTCAGAAACCAGTTGGTTTATGGTTACAAGTCCATCGGCTTACAGGAAGGAAGCGGTTGGTTTACGACCACAAGTCCATAGACTTACAGGAATGAAGCGGTTGGTTTAAAGCTATAAAACCACTGGTTTCCCATCCCTCTACCTCCAATTGCCAGCGTTGCCGTTAGGCGTATCGAGGTCGCCGAACTTTAGTCCGGGAAACCGCCCGGCACGGTTGGCGTCTTCGTTGAGTTGTCCTGTAGCGTCGGCATCAAGCCCACTGAGATAGTCATCGTACGTTGCCGAGCACTCCATGAGTGGCACTGTCTTGCCAACGGGGGAAATTTGCGTGGTGACACTGAGCGCGAAGCGACGGCCACCGGAATAGGGTATGTATGTCAGCGAGTCGGCAAGCAGTCCGCTACTGACAAGGTCGGCGAAGCGATCGGTATATACCCCGTGGCGCTGACAATAGGCTTCTTCCGCAGCACGTATCTTCACGAGCCGCGTTTTAACCACCGTTTCGCGCATGTCGCGCTGCCGATTGAACCGCATAGTGGTGTCTACGCTCAAGAAGTTCAATGCCAACAACACTGCCACACAGAGGCCAAGCAGAATGATTTGCCTATTCGTCTTCATCGGTGCAAATATAGAAAAATCATTTGAATAAGCCAACAATTGTCTTCTTTATTTCCCGTTTTCAGCATAAAACCCGTAACTTTGCAGTCTCGCTGCAACCGCAGCTACAAACCGCCAGTACACATGCCGCACGACACCACACACTTACACCAATGAGAGAGGAATGGAGTGTGGATGGTAGTGGGCTTTCATGCTGATAGCAAGAGGCTTTCATGCTGATAGCATGGGGCTTTTGTGCTGATAGCAAGAGGCTTTTGTGCTGGCGGCAGAGAGATTGGAGAGTGGCAGCAGCGCGCTCCTCCAGCAGTTACATATATATACATAACGACAAGAAAAGCAATACGCAAAACAGACAAAAGAATGGGAAGGACAAAGTTTTCGGCAAAGGAAATAGAAGAGATAGCTAAACTGTTGCGACTTAAAAACGCAAGCAACCGCGCACGACAGAAGCAGATACGCCACGACTTGCGCGTAGACTATGAGTTCAATATCTCTGACTTCAACGAGCAAGGCAAGGCTTTCGGTGAGACAGAACTGCGTGAAGCGGTGAAACGCGGAGCAATAGCCATACTCGACGACGCCACCATTGCAGACATGAAAGCCAAGCGTGCACGCGACAAAGCACGCGACGAGGAGGCGCGACAGCAGGAAGCTGTAGACAGCGGACAAGCCACAGACTGGAAAGCCGCGATGGAAGAGTGGGAGCAATGGGAGCAGCAAGAAATAACAAAAAAATCTTAAAATAGCAGCAAACGTTGCTGCGTTTAGTTTTTTTTCATTACCTTTGCACCCGCAAATAAGCAAAGTTCTATTTTGGGGTGTTCTCCAGCGGCAACGAGAGCAGACTGTAAATCTGCCGTCATTCGACTTCGTAGGTTCGAGTCCTACCACCCCAACAACAAAACAGAACAAAGTTTTGGGCGCATCATTCAATAGATGATGCGCCCAAATTGTTTATATACGATTCATACAGACACTACCATCTGCAAGCTAGCTATGAATTGTAGCCACGCCAGCTAAGAATCGTAGGCAAGCTGACCCTGAATTGTAGCCACGCGCGTTTTTACCTTCCGAAGCTTTGGGTTGTCAGATTTAATGCTTATCTTTGCCAACATACCAACTAAAAACAAGTAATATGGAAACATGTTCAAAGAAGTCGAGAGTGCGCGAAGAGTTTGAGAAGGCACTCGCAAAAGCAGAATCTACTGAATTCAAAGCTACGAAAGAGATGCTTGACCTCTACTCCGACGTGGTGTGCGGATGCACGCTTGTGGCAGAGGAGAACACCAAACAGATGGGCGGACCGACATGGCAAAACGCAGAACTGTGCCGCACCATGCTGAAATATGCAAAGGTTTTGGAGCAATATACAGAGGTAGGCAATATCACAGACACGCTATACAAGGTGTCAGAACGCATGGCTGACGCACTGTACTATCACCCACGATTGAAAGCCGAAGTGCTGAGGCTCACCATACGCATACTTCACGACATAGAGGCGGAGACGGGGCACGACCTCAGTTCGACCGACCACTTCATGAGTGAACTGTCTGCTCTTGAGCGCAACATACACTTCGCAGACAATGGAATGTTTGACAACATAGACCAACAAGGGACGCTGAAAGTCGACCCTGTGGAGTGGACCGAAGCTTTTGAAAACGTAATAGACGAGGCAGAACGCAAGGCTTTAGACAAGCTGGCAGACGTTCCACGCGGCATGGGGTTCTGTCACGCCTACTGGGCGGAACTGGGCGACGCACTCTATGAGCTTGGAGTGAGCTGGAAATCTCCGGCACAGATGAATCCACGCTGCCTCTTCGACTAATGCAAACAGGCGCTAAGCATTAATCAAACAGATGCCAGGCGCTAACAAATCAGGCGCTAAGCATTAATCAAACAGCCGCCAGGCATTAACAAAACAGCCGCTAAGCAAATATAAAAAACGGGCCATGTGCATATCACAGCACATGACCCGTTAATTGTTTATATAGCTATGGGGCATCCACCCCTATCAGCTGTTTACTCCGCGCGGAAGTTCGGAAGGTCTTCCTTGATGAAGTTCATGATGTAAGCATGCTCACCAAAGACGTTGGCCTGAGCCATGCGCACATACACATTGGCACTCTTGGCGAAGAGTTCGGCAGAGCGTGTGGCGTCTTCGAGGATGAGAAGCGACATGATAATCTCGCAAGTCATGTTGTAAAGACGGCGTGCGAGGAAGTCGTGCATCTCCTGGTCCTGTGCCTCCTTGACATATTCGCGAGCCTGCTCGTAGAGCTTCACCATCTCCACTACGCGCGTCTTCAGCGGCTGCAGCTCCTCTGCCACTTCCTTCTCCAGCATCTCTTTGATGATGGTGAGGTATGTACCGTTAGAGATGTAGCGTATGGCGGCAACCACCTGGAGCTGTGTTGTACCCTCGTAGATAGAGAAGATGCGTGCGTCGCGGTACAGACGCTGGCACTTGTACTCCATGATGAAGCCCGAACCGCCATGCACCTGTATGGCGTCATAGGCGTTCTGGTTAGCATATTCAGAGTTCATACCCTTTGCCAACGGTGTGAATGCGTCGGCAAGACGAGAATACTTCTTCAGCTCCTGACGCTCCTCGGCGGTGAGCTTACGCTCGCGCTGGATGTCTTCAAGAGCCTTGTAGATGTCTACGTAGCGTGCTGTCTGATAGAGGATAGAGCGTCCTGCGTCGAGCTTTGCCTTGATGCGAGCAATCATGTCGTACACAGCGGGGAACTTTACTATCTCGGTATCGAACTGCTTGCGCTCCTTAGCATACTTCAAAGCCTCGTCATAAGCAGCCTGGCTCACACCTACCGACTGTGCGGCGATGCCGAGACGAGCACCGTTCATGAGTGCCATCACGTACTTGATAAGTCCAAGACGTGTGCTGCCGCAAAGCTCTGCCTTTGCGTTCTTGTACACAAGCTCACATGTTGGTGAGCCGTGGATGCCGAGCTTGTGCTCGATGTGGCGCACCGTCACACCGCCGTCGCGCTTGTCATAGATAAACATTGACAGTCCGCGACCGTCGCGTGTGCCCTCCTCAGAGCGTGCAAGCACGAGGTGGATGTCTGAGTCGCCGTTGGTGATGAAACGCTTTACGCCGTTCAGACGCCATGTGCCGTCCTCGTCCTGTGTAGCCTTGAGCATCACGCGCTGCAAGTCTGAGCCTGCGTCGGGCTCGGTGAGGTCCATAGACATGGTCTCTCCGGCGCAAACACGGGGGATGTATTTCTGGCGCTGCTCCTCCGATCCGAACTCATAGAGAGTCTCGATGCAGTCCTGCAGCGACCAGATGTTCTGGAAGCCAGCGTCTGCACACGACACAATCTCCGAAGCCATAGAATACGGAGTGATAGGCATGTTCAAGCCGTTGTAACGGCGCGGCATAGAGATGCCCCACAGCCCGGCCTTGCGTGTGGCGTCGAGGTTCTCGTAAGTCTTAGCAGCATAGTGCATGCGTCCGTCCACGAGGTGCGGACCTTCGAGGTCTACGTCCTCAGAGTTTGGCTCGATAATGTTTGCGGCTATGTCGCCGGTGATGTCGAGCACACGCTTATAGTTCTCGATAGCGTCCTCGAAATCGACGGGCGCATCCTCATATTTGTCTTTATCTGCGTAGTTGCGCTCCTTGAGCTCAACGACCCGCTTCATTTCCGGATGATTCAAATAGAAGTCATACTCCGGATGGTCTGTATAATAGTTAGCCATAAATTAAAAGCCCCACCCCCGCCGCTTTCGCGGCTTACCCCTCCCCGTTGGAGAGGGGAGTAATCACCTTGTTGGCAAGAGTGGATTGTTTTTATTATTAATATTTGCTATTTATAAATAAGCTCCTCTATATGTGCGACGACATCGTTTATGTGATTTATGACCTGCTCATTGGTGAAACGTACAACGGAAAAGTCTACACTATTCAGGTATTCTGTTCTTAATTCATCAAGCGCTTTTTGCTCGTCTGTAGAGTGATATTCTCCATCGACCTCAACAACAAGCATTTTTTCCAAACAGACAAAATCTACAATGTAATCGCCAATGATATGTTGTCTTCTGAAACGAAGAGGGCGCGGGTAGCATCTGAGACGTTCCCACAACATCTTTTCCGCTTCTGTCATATTAGCTCGGTTCTTTCTTGCATTTTCCTTTAACAATAGATAAATGTCTGGCGAAGATGTTCTGAATTCAGGATTATCTACACTCATACCAATATCGCTTTATTAATAGAATCAAGACCTAAGCTAAAAGCATATCACTCCCCTCTCCAACGGGGAGGGGAAAGCCGCCGTTGGCGGCTGGGAGAGGGGCTTTACTTATTATTCGCCTTATAGTATTTTATCAGCTTCGGGAGCACCTCTTCAACCGTGCCAGTTATCACGTAGTCGGCAATCTTGTTGATGGGAGCGTCGGGATCGTTGTTCACGGAGATGATGATGCCCGAGTCTTGCATGCCGGCGATGTGCTGAATCTGTCCAGAGATGCCGCAGGCGATGTACACCTTCGGGTGAACAGTCACACCTGTCTGACCGATCTGACGGTCGTGGTCGCACCATCCAGCATCAACGGCAGCGCGGCTTGCGCCTACCTCACCGTGCAGTTCCTTTGCAAGCTGGAACAGCATGTCGAAGTTTTCCTTAGATCCTACGCCGTAGCCTCCAGCCACAACGATGGGCGCACCCTTGAGGTTGTGCTTGGCAGCCTCAACATGTCGGTCGAGCACCTTCACCACGAAGTCGGCTGTCGGTACATACTTTGCAACGTCGGGATAAACCACTTCGCCCTTTGCCTCGCCCTCGTAGAGAGCCTTCTGCATCACGCCGCTACGCACGGTAGCCATCTGCGGACGGTGGTCTGGGTTTACGATGGTTGCCACGATGTTGCCACCGAAGGCGGGACGAATCTGGTAGAGCAGATTGTCGTAGTGCTTACCGCTCTTCTTGTCGTCGTAGTCGCCAATCTCAAGCTCCGTACAGTCGGCGGTCAGACCGCTGGTAAGAGACGACGAAACGCGCGGTCCGAGGTCGCGACCTATCACCGTTGCGCCCATGAGCGCTATCTGCGGCTGCTCCTCCTTGAAGAGGTTTACCAATATGTCGGTATGTGGAGCCGATGTGTAAGGGAACAGTCCTTCGGCATCGAAGACGAAAAGTTTGTCAACACCGTAGGGCAAAATCTGGTCTTCCACCTTGCCTTTGATGCCTGTACCTGCCACGATGGCGTTGAGTTCAACGCCGAGCTGGTTGGCGAGCTTGCGGCCTTTGGTGAGAAGTTCCTGCGACACTTCCTGTACTTGAGTGCCTTCTATCTCGCAATATACAAATACGTTGTTCATTTATCCAATAATCTTTTCGTCCAACAATTCCTTTATCAGACCCTCGATGTCAGCGTCGCTGCCAGTCAGGGAGTTGCTCTCTTTTGCCTGGAACACGATGTTCTTCACGGCTTTCACCTTTGTCGGCGAGCCGCTAAGACCGCACTGCTGCGGGTCGCCGTCGACATCGGCAACGGTCCACTGGTTCAGCGTGAGGTAAGGACGCTCCTCATAGAGGTAGTTGTACTTGTCCTCGGGCTTGCGCTCCATAGGGGCAGAAGCACGCTTGTACTTCATCACAAGCTTGGCATTGGCAGGACGACAGGGCGCAGCGCTACCTGTCACGGTCACTACCAGAGGCATGGGCGCCTCAACCGTCTCCACACCACCGTCGATATGGCGGCGTATGGTGAGCTTGCCGTCTTCACACTTTGTTATCTCCTCGGCGTATGTCACCTGCGAGAGGCCGAGCTTCTGTGCCACCTGCGGGCCTACCTGCGCTGTGTCACCATCGATAGCCTGACGGCCACCGATAACCACGTCCACGTCGCCAATCTTCTTGATGGCAGTGGCGAGGGCGTAAGAGGTGGCGAGAGTGTCGGCACCGGCAAACAGACGGTCGGTGAGCAGCCAACCAGTGTCAGCTCCGCGGTAGAGTCCCTGGCGTATAACCTCAGCCGCACGAGGAGGACCCATGGTTAATATTCCTACAGTAGAGCCCGGATTCTGCTCCTTGAGGCGCAGCGCCTGCTCCAATGCGTTCAAATCTTCAGGATTGAAGATAGCCGGAAGGGCGGCGCGATTGACGGTACCTTCGGCTGTCATGGCGTCCTTGCCGACATTTCGTGTGTCGGGTACTTGCTTGGCAAGTACAACAATTTTCAAACTCATATAATATAAATTATTGTGAAATTTCAACTTGCAAAAATAATAACTTTTTGAAATACAGCCAAATTTGTCGTTTACAAAATGCACATTCCGCACCCTTATGTGCACACAATATGCATTTTGTGCAAGGTTAGTAGTCTGCTCCAGACAAATCAACTGTAAACCGCAAATGTCACGATGAAAGCACTTTCGCCGTTTAGCTGACACTTTGCTACTATTTCGGGGCAAAATCTGACGCTAATTCTTAACGTCTGTTAAAAGCTCCATGCCGTTCCCACTACGGCCCTTTGACGTCGTCACTACGGCCCTTTGACAAGCCCATTAGGCCCCTTTGACAAGCCCAAAGAGCCACTATCATTTTGTCAACTCTGCCCAACGGCAAAACCTGCGCTACACGGCGGCTCTTTTAGCAACACCACACGGCGCGCACAACCAGCCCCCACCCTTACTGCTCGGGGTACTGCTGGTATATCTTTATGCCGAAGATGGGCGTGACAGCATAGACGTTGTCCATGATGTCGGCGAGCTGATGTTCATACTCAACCCACGACTTCTCCTTCAGGAAGAAGTAGAACTCCAACGGCAGACCAGTGCTCGTAGCCTCCAACTGTCTCACCATGAAGGTCATGTCGGGGTTCACCTCCTTGAGCGACGCTATGTAGCGCTCCATATATCTACGGAACAACGTCATGTTTATCTGCCTGCCTGTCAACTCCTTAGCGCTGAAATAGCCGCCATCAACGAGCCGTTGCTTCATGGCGTCGTCAACTACACAGATGCTGTGAAAGTCGAACAGCACCATGCGTTTTACACGTCTTCCGCCGCTCTGCTGCATGCCTTTCCAGTTCTGAAACGAGTCCTGCACCAGCGTGGTGGGCGACACCGTGACTATGGTGTTGTCAAAATTGCGCACCTTCACCGTGGTGAGCGACATCTCCTCCACCACACCGTTGACGCCAGCCTTGTCAAACGTTATCCAGTCGCCTATGTGTAGCATGTTGTTGCTGGTAAGACGCACGCCGGCAACGAGTCCGGTGATGGTGTCTCTGAACACCAGCATCATGACTGCCGAGGTGGCGCCGAGACCGGCAAGCAGGCTCAGCGGACTGCGGTTGATGACTATTCCGACAGCCACCACTGTGCCAACGAACACCACGACGATGCGCAATACGCCGCAGAAGGAATGGAAATATTGTTGTGTGGACGTGCGCTGTCCGTCGCCCATATCAAGTTTTTTAGATGCGTTTACGAAAGCAAGCAGTAGGCGCACGGTCATGACGGTGATGTAAACCGCCGTGGCCCGCGACAGCAAGTCTTCGACTATAGGCTTCTGATAAAACACCAGCGGCAGCAGAAGCCACACCACCACGGCAGGCACGATGTGACATGCAGCAACAAGCACATCGCGGTTGAACACTATGTCGTCCCATTTCGCCGACGTGTGGGCAGTGAATTTCATCACCGCTGGCAGCACCAGGCGACGACACACGACATCTGCCAGCCACGCCAGCAGTATGGCAACCACCGCCATGAGCACGTGACGCATCACATATACGGCGTCGCCCTGCATGCCTGTGAGCGAGATGAGCTGCTCCACCACGTCGCGCACGGCGTCCATCGCCACCACTCTGTCGTGTGCAGCAGAAACTATCTGTTCGTTCATATCTCTTGGTTTTTAGTCTGTTACAATAGGTTTGGCGTTACGGACGGCACAGCTCCGTACACACTTTGTCTTGGAACGCACGGCCGTTGCGCGTGTGGCGCAGACCGTTGTTGATAATAGAAAACGCCAGCGCATGGCCGTTTGCCGCCGTGCAGTAGCCTGCAAGCGAACTAACACCCGTCACCGTGCCAGTCTTGGCACATACGTTGCCGTTTGTAAACGACCCGTGCATGCGGTCGCGCAGTGTGCCATCGGTGGCAGCGATAGGCATCGACGGCTTCAGGTGTAGCAATATGTTGCCGTTGCTGTAGGCGTAGCGCAGCATGGCAACCTCCAGTTCTGCCGACACATAATTATATAGTGACAAGCCCGATCCGTCGGCAAAGCTGTAGTCGTCGGGGTCGAGACCTATCTTGCGCACAAGCCGTTTTATCACCCCACGGGCCTGCTTGGCACTGGCATGACGCACGCCTGTGCTCGCCGCTATCTGGTAGAACATGGCCTCTGCGTACAGGTTGTCGCTGTCTTTCAACATGTTCATCAACACCTGGTCCATGGTGTGGAAACGATGGCAGATGCAGAACGCATTGGCAGGCTTGACCGCCTCGCCCAGCGACGACTCCACCACGATGCCCGCATCGACGAGTTTCTCTACAAAACGCTGCACAAATATGTCGCGACGGCTGACGAGTAGCGGTGACAAGACGGGATTGTCGTCGTCCCAACACCAGCCTTCGCCGTAGTCGTTGTCGTCTTTCATGCTCTTGTCGGCATATATGTTTCCGCGTATTGTGTCAACACCCATCTTGCGTATAGACTCTACAAAGGCGCGCATGTCGTCGGAGTTGAAGCGTGGGTCGAAGCCACCCACGCAGTAGATGTCACCCGTCAGCGTGTTGTTTTCCACCTTGCCAGTGTAGCACAGGTCTGTGTTGAACTGATGGGCACCACCGAGGCAGTCGATGGCTGTAACGGCTGTGATGACCTTCATGGTAGAAGCGGGGCGCAACAGCTGCCGTTCGCGATGGGCATAAAGCACGGAGTCGGCTGTGAGGTCGTAGACCATCATGCCTACCTGCGATGTCTTGAACATGTCACTGCTCACCAAACGGTCGAGGTTCGTCCTCAGCGACTGCTCCCACGACTGCCCCACCACCTCGCTACGCGTGGTGTCTATCGCCATGCTGTCGGCGTAGACCTGTGTCTCGTCACACTCTCTTACCTCTTGTGCAGGCAGTGTCGTGATAGCGACAAACATCATTGCCGCCAATATAATAAGTCTTCTCATTGTCTTTGTATTCTCATTTCAGCTTTCAGAATCGGGCGCTCGATTGTCTGATTCGGGGGACATGGCTGTTAAAAATCAGTCTTTCCGATTCTCCGCTTCAGCCTGTCGCCGCTTCAATTCGGCAATAAAGGCCTCTGGATTGTCGGGACATAAGGCCATCATGCGACCAACGCCATACTCTATGCGCACATGACTGTCGCGCAAGAAACCACCGCTCACCGCCTCCACGGCAGTGATGTCACAGAGCCTCAGCTGCATAACGCTCGCCAATCTGCCACGGTCTATGAGCAGCAACTCGTGTCCGCTGCCGTCGGTGCGCAGCACATAGGTGGTGTGAACCATGCGTTCAATGCCCGTCATGGCTACGGCGGCTACTGCCACTCCGACAATTACCGCCCACCCGGTGCGGTGCAAAAGACAAGTCAATGCCACCACGCCGAGCATCACAACCGCCGCTATGCCGAGTACAGACACGCGTCGGTGAAACGTTCTATCCATAAAAGCGTCTAATTATTAACTGCTTGCAAAATTACCAATAATAATCCAAACGAACAAAATTATTGTTTTTATTTAACCCCCATCAGCAGCACCTCTCCTTACGACCAAACAATTGAATTTAATAAAAGCAAGGGCCGTCTCTGTCGTGGTGACAGGGGCGACCCAATTTGTTTCAGCACTTTTGCAGCGCCATTATCATTCTTTTAATATTCCAAAGTCATGCTTTCTTCATTCCAAAGTCATGCTTTCTTCATTCCAAAGTCATGCTTTCTTCATTCCAAAGTCATGCTTTCTTCAATCCAAAATCATGATTCCTTCATTCCAAAATCATGATTCCTTCATTTCAAAGTCATGCTTTCTTCATTCCAAAGTCATGCTTTCTTCATTCCAAAGTCATGCTTTCTTCATTCCAAAGTCATGTCTTTTTCTTCAAAATCAAATCATAAGACTCTTCAATATTCCTACACCCTTCTTCAAGGCGTTGCTTTTCTTTTTGCCTTTGTCGGCTTTATTGCGCACATTCTTCACCTTTTGTTTGGTGTTAGAGAAGCTTGGACCGCGCCAGCGCACGGGGTGCAGATATCTTGATTCGAAATAGAGGTGCTGGCCAGTAAACTTGTCTTTCACCTCGGTAGAGCCGTTGTTGCCCTTCATGCGATATACCCACACACGGTCGTAGAAGCCAAGTGTAGAGTCGATGGGGCCAACGTTATTGGGCAAGGTAGATAGGGCGTCGTGGCGCGTGTAGTTGGTGATGAATTCTGCTTTGTCGTCGTCCGACACCGTCTGCGCCCATCCCGTGTGCTGCGTCATAGTAGCGCGCTCGGCAGTTGCCAGCGCCAGCTCAATAGAACAGGGGGCGTTGGGGGCGAGAGTGGTCTTGGTCACGGGGTCGATAAGCTCTAATGCCTCCATAAACGCCATCGGTTCCTTTGCCCATTCCTTGAGTTGAGGGCTGTCGCTATAGGCTGCGAGGTTAGAGTTGTAGTCGGTATAGGTGTACTTCGAGTTCTGCTCAATGTAGCGCATGGCACGATAGATGAGCGTTCCCATCTCCTGACGCGTCATGGCGGCAGTCATGTCGGGATTGCCATCGGCAATGTCGGCAAAGAGATTAAGCTTCTCTTCATCGGCCTCTTTGCCCGTCATCTCCTTTATCAGCTTCATTGCTATCGATGCAACCTGCTGGCGTGTGGCGGTAACGGTGTAGTCGTTGCCCAACAGCTGCTCGTCAATGAGGTTGTCAACAAGGGCGCGATTCACCTCATCTTCTGTCCAAAGGCTCTTTTTCACGGTGCTACGGGCGGCAGCGTAAACATGCCGGGCTGAGGCGTTGTTGTCAACTTGGCATTGTCTTCGCGCATGTTCAGCTGAGCCTCCATGTGTTTACGGAATAAAGCCAGTGACCCGTCAACACCAGCCATGCGGCGGTGCTTCTCGGTAAGATGGCGCTGCTCATAGTTGTAAGACATGCCGCACCAGATGCAGCTCTGCCAGTAGATATGCTCGCCAGCGGCATTGGTGCCCACATAAGCCTGGTCTGTAGCAAGGTTGGCTTCAAAGAAATGAACGCCCGGCGTGTACGACTCGCCTCTTCCTGTTTCATGAACTGGAAGGTGTGTTTGGGGTTACACTCACACTGTCCGCATATGCTGCACGAATAATACACCTTCGGGTTTTGCGTACAAGTGTAATACTGCACTTGTCGGTCGGCAGTGCATATCTTAGCCACAAAGTTGTGCTTGCGGCATGGATTCTTAGTAGCCTTCAGTCCAGCCTTCTGTGCTTCTGCCACATTGCCAGTATAGGTTCTTACGGTGTAGGGCGGGAACTTGGCATGACGCGCCATCAACGCTCTTACAGCTTCGCCCTGCTTGGCTGGCACACACAGCGTGGCATCGCCCGCAAGGGACATGGTGCTATGATAATAATAATAGCTGTCGGGCCATATGGGGTTCTTCATGCCATCGTTCAGCACGCGCATAAACGTCACAGCATCTACTTTGTCGCTGAGCCACACCTCCTTCAAGAAATAGTAGCCACTGCCATAATTGCTCAGCCGGTCGGCAAAGTCTTTATAAATATCCTCGTTGCTGGTATCGACCATAACCTTTCTAAGGAACACACGGTTGGGACCTTCAAACTGTGACAGCGGGTTGTCGGTGTCCGAAATGGTCATTTGTACAGAAGAAGAAAAAACGGGAAGTGGAAGAAGAAAAAACGGGGAAAAGATGATAAAAAGGCAGGAAGCAAAAGACGAAAAGGCAGGAGACAAAAGACGAAAAGGCAGGAAACAAAAGACGAAAAGGCAGGAACCAAAAGACGAAAAGGCAGGAACCAAAAGATAAAAAAACAGGAAGCAAAAGGCGAAAAGGCAGGAAACAAAAGACGAAAAGACAGGAAGCAAAAGACGAAAAGGCAGAGTCTACCTGCCATTACAGCCCTTTGACAACACCAAAGAGTTGTAATGGCAAAGCCACTCTGCCTTTATCAGATGCTAAAACAACATTATCCCTTCTTCATGCGCAGCTCGTAGAGGTCGCTACGGCGGTCGCGTAGGTTGCGCACACTGCCGTAGGTGTGAAGTTCATTGAGCAGTGTGAGGTCGCAGTCGGCAACGAGAATCTGCTCCGTGCCGGGTGTCGCCATGGCGCGTTTGCCATCTGTCGGGAACGCGAAGTCGCATGGTGTGAACACCGCCGACTGCGCATACTGTATGTCCATGTTATGTACACGCGGCAAGTTGCCCACGCTTCCAGCAATAGCAACATAGCACTCGTTCTCCACGGCACGTGCTTGTGCACACACCTTGACACGTGCATAAGCGTTCTGTGTGTCAGTGTTGAACGGCACAAAGAGAATCTGCATGCCGTCTTCCGCCATGAGTCGCGACAGCTCCGGGAACTCCACGTCGTAGCATATCAGCACACCTATGCGTCCACAGTCCGTGTCAAAGGTCTGCACGCGGTTGCCCTTGCTCAGTCCCCAGCTCTTCTGCTCGTCGGGTGTGACATGTATTTTCTCGTACATGTCCACCGAACCGTCGCGTCGGCACAAGAAACCGACGTTGTAAAGTCCACCATCTTCCTTCACATACGGCATCGAACCCGT
Organism: Prevotella sp.; assembly: GCA_022788105.1. GTDB lineage: Bacteria > Bacteroidota > Bacteroidia > Bacteroidales > Bacteroidaceae > Prevotella. The sequence goes on from JALEVZ010000053.1 coordinate 48,980, forward strand.
TATGATGTTGATGTTATAGCTGATAGCAAGTTCGACAAATCTGTCGCGAATCTTCTCCGTATATTGCGCCAATCCGCGTATAGACTGCGCCTCACCCATATCGTTGAACTTAGACATAAGCGGCGCATTGAAATATTCCGGGAACAACACGAAGTCGCTCTTATAGTCGCTCACCGAGTCGACGAAGAACTCCACCTGTTCAAACAAGTCGTCAATGTCTTTGTAAGGACGCATCTGCCACTGCACAAGTCCTACGCGCACCGTCGGCCTTTTCTCCACATACGAGTCTGTCGGCGGCTGATAGTAGATGTTATCCCACTGCAACAGCGTGGCGCAATGCTTCGATTCCTCGTCGTTGGGGAGATAGTTGCGTATGACACGACGCACGTGGAAGTCGTTAGATAGCTGGAACGTGAGCACTGGGTCGTATATCTCGCGCGACCTCACCTTCTCTATATACTCCTTCGGACGCATGGTGTCGGCGTACTTATAGTAGTTTGGTATTCGTCCACCGAACATGATGGCCTTGAGATTGAGCTTCTCACACAACTCCTTACGATACTCGTACATGCGTCGTCCGAGTCGCAGGCCGCGGTAGTCGGGGTGGATGAACACCTCTATACCATATAATATATTGCCGTTAGGCTTATGCGTGTTAAAAGTTTCGTTACCCGTCACCTTAGCATAGGTATGGTCGCCCTTCACCGAGTTATAGTCTACGATGATGCTAAGAGCACATCCCACAATCTTGTCGTCTACCACTATCACCACCTGTCCTTCCGGGAAGATGGTTATAAGCTTCTTAATCTGGGCGTGAGTCCAGAACACATCATGGTCGGCATAGATTCGCTTAAACGATCCTGCCAGCTGATCGTAGTCCTCCATCCGGAGGTTGCGCAGCTCCACCTTGTTTATTTTTAAATTAGATTCCATAAAACAAAAAACATTTGTTGTCCTTATTCAAAATGCAAAGCTAACAAAAATAATCTTTACACCAATAGATTATGCGCAATTTATACGCCACACCGACAATTTACTGATATATAATGTGTTTTGCAAACAAATAAAAAAACGGCGACGAAGGAACCACCCTTCGCCGCCGAATTAGGCACGCGCCCCACTACCCTACTGAAGCTTAAAGGTCACAGGCAGCAAGTATCGTGAGCGCACAGCATCTCCATTTCTCTTGCCAGGAATCCATTTCGGCATGCCACGCACCAGACGCAAAGCCTCCTTGTCGAGCATCGGGTCTACGGAACGGGCAAGAGTGATGTTTGACAAACTACCGTCCTTCTCCACAGTAAAGATCACAATCACACGACCCTGAACTTCGTTTTCACGCGCCGCGGCAGGATAGTGAAGATTGTTACTCAAATATTCATAAAGCGCAGGGGTACCACCCGGGAATTCAGGTTGCTGTTCAAAAATATCATGCACCTTATTGTTGCTTGCCGACGGCTTACTTTCAGGCTGCGTGGCATGTGTCGCAGAACTTGCAGTAGATGTTGCTGCGGTTGCCGACGGCTTCGTGGGCTGTGCCGACGGTACAGGCTTGACAGGCTGCTGCGCTGCCGACTGCTGCGCCGTCTCCTCCTTTTGAGGTGCAGAGACAGGCTTGTTGTCCTGCTCCTGATTCTGCTCCACGACGTCAGGCTCATCAGCAGACGTAGCTACACTGTCTGCCACCCCTGTGCTCTCGGGCTGCACGGCGGCAGCGGTGTCACCCTTAGAGCTAAACAAGAACATGCCTACGACAAGTCCCACTACCAACGCTACAATGACACAGAGCACCTTGTTGCGCATCAACCAGCTCTCCTCTTCTTCGCCGTCGTCCTGCACGTCGCCGCCATCGCCGCCGGTTCCGTTCCCTGGCACGTCCACGTCGTCAAACCGAGTGCCCTCCTCGCTACGCGCCGACGCACCGCCTGTCTTGCTCGCGCCATGCACAGGAGTCCGCTTCGTCAAGCAGTCGACAAACTCATCCACCGTCTGCCAGCGGTCCTTCTTCATCGGAGACATGGCTTTGGCTATACACTCAACGGTCTGTTCGGGTATGCCAAGCTGTAGCAGGCTGTCTGCCGGAAATCCGTCGTTCAGTATTTCGGAGGCGTCGGGCGGCCGTTGGCCCGTCAACATCTTGTACATCGTGCCGCCGAGAGCATAGACATCCATCATCGTAGGGAAGTCTTTGCCGTCGCGGAAGCTCGCCTGTTCCAACGGGGCGTAGCCCGGTGTGCCAGCGCCCACCTTTGTGCTCGACTCAGGCTCGCCGCCCTGCGTGTACTGCTTCGACAGTCCGAAGTCGATGAGCACGGGCGTGCCGTCACCCCTCATCATCACGTTTCCGGGTTTCACGTCGAGGTGTAGCATCTGCTTAGAGTGCATAAACGCTAAGGCGGCACCTATCTGTTTCACCGTGGCGATGGCTTTGGCAAGAGACAGGCGACCCTGCGGCGACTTCGCGATAAGGTCGTCGAGGCTCATGCCGTCGACATATTCCATAGCGTAGTAGGTCGTGCCGTTGGCACAAAACGCCTCGAGTACCTTCACGATGTTGGGGTGATGTAGCTGACTGAGGTTGCGCGCCTCACGCTCGAACTTGCCGCGATAGTACTGAAACAGTCCGCCACTGTCGGTCGTGCCGCTTGTCACGGTGCTGTTCTCGCGGCCGTTCACCTCTTTCATAAAAAACTCCTTCACAGCCACATACATGTTGCTGTCGAGGTGTCCGAGCGCGCCTTTCATCTCCACCTTTGCCTTATAGGTGATGCCGAAGGTGCCCTGTCCGAGCACTTTCATTATCTTGTAGTCGTAAGCCTCGCCGTGCAGAATGGTGTCTGGGGCGAGGGCTTGTGTCCTGTTATTGTCCATAACGATGTGTTATATTTGGTTAATAATGTTGTTTGTTGTCTAATTGGTAATACCTGGCTTTACGGTTAAGTCACAATTGTTTACGCCTCAAAATTACAAATAATTATTTTATTCTGCAAATCCTTATTTACAGTTCTTTCACACAAATGTCGCCGATTTGTGATTAAACATCTCCACGCGGTGCTTAAACGGTATAAAATCGTGCTTAAAATTTTATCAAGACAACACTGGCAGACATCGAAAACGCGCCCACGACACCCCTCTGCCGCGACGAAAACGATGCATCGCAGAAAGCGCTACACACCCCTCCGTTTCCGACTACTGCCGTTTGACAAAATGATAGTGCCCTTTTGGGCGTGTCAAAGGGGCCTAATGAGCTTGTCACTACGGCCCTTTGAGCGTGTCATTTGGGCCTAATGGGAAATCCGCGAGGCTTTTAACAGACGTTAAGAATTGGCGTCAGATTTTACCTCCATATTGTAGCAAAATGTCAGCAAAACCCACATGAGAGCTATCATTGTGTCATTCGCGGTTTTCAACAATATCGGGCGGTGGTGTCACGTCGCCATCGCCACTTGCAGACGAGGCCGTCGCCCCGTGTAAAAACGGCATAAAAAGACAGCGCCCTACAAGGGCAACGGCAGCACAGCGCAAGTCGCTGAACACAAATACCGTTGTCCCTGTAGGGCGCATTGTTTTATCTTTTGTTTTACTCCGCCCGTCGGCGGTCAAACGTTTACACCAGATGTGCAATGAGAGTCTCACGGTCTCCGGCGAGCATGTCGATGACCGGAAGCTCTATCATGGTGTAGCAGCCAGGCTGCTGACGCATGGAGGCGCGTGCCACATTTACCAACACCTGTGCTGTGAGGGCAGGGTTGTTGATGCTCATATTGAACTCCAGACGCTGGTTCTGGGTTTTGCCACTGACGCCTTTGCGCACGAGGTTGACGCCATGTCCCATGTCGCGCACCTCGTCGACAGAGGGCACAGCAAACACATGGGTCTCGTCGTTGGCGAAATAGGGGTCTGCCTTGATGGCGGCAGCCACGTCTTCGAGCTTTGCTCCGTCTTCCAACTCTACGTAAACCATGCGGCGGTGCAAGCCCTCGCCCTTAGGTATGGTCATAGAGAGTGCGTTCTTCACGCCGTCTTTTGAACGTGCGCACACGCTGTGGCCCATCGACATGCCTGGTCCGAAGTTGGTGTAGGTCAGTCCCTTAGGAGTCAGGCTCTGCATGAGCGAGCGCACGATGCTGTCTGAACCGGGGTCCCATCCTGCCGAAATCACTGCCACGGCGCCGTGTTCCTTACATATTGGCTGCAGGGTGCGGCGGTAGTCCACGATGGAGGTGTGTATGTCGAAGCTGTCGACGGTGTTGATGCCGAGGGGCAGTATCTGCTTGGCATATTCCTCACACGACCGCGAGGGTGTGGCAAGTATGGCTACATCGACGTCGTTCAGGTCGCGTATGTCCTTCACCACGTCATACTGTGCCAGCTCTGCCGGCTTGTTGTCTGCACCGTGGCGGCGCACCACGCCTGCCACCTCAAAATCGTCGGCTGCCTCAAGTGCCTCTATGGCGTAGCGACCGATATTGCCGTAGCCTACTACGGCGGCTCTTATTTTTTTCATAGTCGTTGTGTTGTTGTTGTCGTTTTCTTTTATTGTCGTTGCAAAACTATTGCGGGTGCAAATTTACATCATTCTCGCGAGATTACGACCGCAACCGCATTTTTTATATTTTTTAAACTAATGAAAGTAACAATCTGTCAGTTTTATCGCCACAAACAGTAAAAGTCATGACATGAAAGTTCGGTTTTTACGATTATTATGTGTAATTTTGTAAGTAGAAAGGGTTTGGAGTTTCTACACGACCCCATACTCCACAAGACTATCAACGACACATAACACCACCACTCTATGGAACTGATTATTGGCATAACAGCGCTGATGGCAGGCATCGTCGCTGGCACATTGATTGGCATGATGGGCCAAAAGGGCAGACAACAGGCGCTGCAAACGCAGAACGACATGCTGCAACAGCAGCTCGCCGACGCTAAGAACGAGGCGCAGCGACAGCTCAACGATGCTAAGACTGAGAGCCAGCGACAGCTCGCCGAAGCTAAGGAGGAGGGTAAAAACCTGCTCACCGACGCGAAAAACGAGGCACAGCGACAGCTCGACAAGGCGAAAGAGGAAGCACAGCGACAGCTCAACGACGCGAAAGAGGAGGCGCAGCGGCAGCTCGACAAGGCGCTGAAGGACAAGGACGAAGCATGGAAAAAGGTGCTCGACAGCCAGGAGAGCAGATTCAACGAGACGCTCAACCGCATGACGGAGCAGATGAAAAACGCTACCAACGACATGCTGAAAGAGCGACAGAAGGAGTTTGCCGACTCCAGCAACGAACAGCTTGGACTCATTGTCACACCGCTGCGCGAGACCATAGACAAGATGAAGCTCACCATGAGCGACACCACGCTGAAGCAGACGGAGATGAGCAGCGCGCTGAAGCAGAACATAGAGATGGCGATGCGACAGTCTATGGCGGCGAAACAGAGTGCCGACGAGCTGGCGAGGGCACTGAAGCACGGCAGCAAAGTGCAGGGCGACTGGGGCGAGACGGTGCTCGACGAGCTGCTCACGGCGCAGGGGCTGCAACGTGGCATACACTACGACACGCAGGCTGTCATACGCGACGGGCACGGCAACGCCATACATACCGACGAGGGCGGCACACTGCGTCCCGACGTCATACTGCACCTTGACCAGCGCCGCGAGGTGATAATAGACTCTAAGGTGTCGCTGACGGCATTCATGGACTATGCCAACGCCGACAACGAGACAGACCGCCAACGCTATCTGAAGGCTCATATCGACAGTCTACAGAAGCACGTGAAGGAGCTGTCGGAGAAGGACTACTCGTCGTATGTGCTGCCGCCGAAGGTGCGCATGGACTACGTCATAATGTTCGTGCCACACACTGGAGCGCTATGGACGGCTCTCAACGCGCAGCCAGACATGTGGCGCAAGGCTATGGAGAAGGGTGTGTTCATTGCCGATGAGCAGACGCTCTTCGCCGCATTGCGCATCATCAACATGACGTGGACACAGATTAGACAGGCAGAAAACCACGAGGAGGTGTACCGACTCGCCAACGAAATGATTGACCGCGTGGGGCAGTTTGTGAAGAAGTTCAACGCCATAGGCAAGGCGCTGAAGTCTGCTGGCACCGCCTTTGAAGACGCAGAGCGTAAGCTTCAGCCCAGCGGGCAAAGCATTCTGCTTACTTGCGCCAAGCTACAGAAGCTCGGTGCGAAGCAGAGTGAGAAGAATCCGCTGCCGCAAATCATCGACCTCGACGACATTCCTGCCCTCGAAGAAGGCACGACAGATAGCGACGACAATGCCACAACAAATAGCGACGACAATGCCACGACATGACTATCGATGAAAACATAGCATAAAATTAGGTGACGAATATACTAAAATGAGATTGGACACGTTATTATATTATGGCGTGTCCAATACTTTGTTTACAGGGGTATGGACATATTGCCGAATGCATAACAATAAAACACAATGATTGACTACATAAAGGGCGAACTCGCAGAAATCACACCAGCCATGGCCGTTGTAGAAGCGGCAGGCGTGGGCTATGCGCTCAACATTTCGCTAAACACATACACTGCCATTCAAGGCAATAAGGAAGTGAAACTCTATGTGCATGAGTCGCTCATCACTGGCGGACGCGACGACTCGTACACTTTCTTCGGATTTGCATCGAAACAGGAACGCGAACTCTACCGACTGCTCATCAGCGTGTCGGGAGTGGGTGCCAACACGGCTCGCATGATATTGTCGTCGGCAGCGCCAGCAGAGCTGTCCAACGCCATCGCGTCGGGCAATGAGCGTCTGCTCAAAGGCGTCAAGGGCATCGGCCTGAAGACTGCACAGCGCATCATTGTAGACCTTAAAGACAAGGTGCTCGCACTCGGCATAGCACAAGAGGTGACGGTCGGCGACGGCAGCAGCACCGTTGTGGTGAACAACGAGGTGACCGACGAAGCGGTTTCGGCACTCACCATGCTCGGCTTCTCTCCTGCCCCATCGGCAAAGGTGGTGAAAGCCATTCTTACTGAAAGCCCCGACATGCCAGTGGAGATGGTGGTGAAGGAAGCTCTGAAAAGAATAAAATAGACGCCACCACATTAGTTTATTCGCCATTGCGGAATCTGAAGATGAAGATAAGGAAAAACATTCTCACAGCCATGACGTTGTTGTTCGCTGCTATTGCGGCGAGCTACACCATCGCTATGCCTTATCGTCAGGACGACCGCACACGCCGACAGCAAGGTCAACAGCAGCAAAAGACCGACAAAAACGGCAACGACAGCATTCTCGCTCAGCCCGCAATAGAAGACGAAGACGTCATACCCGACTCGCTTCTGCATCCGCGTTGGAAGATTCAACGCACCCTACCCGTGACCATCAGCGACCTGGACCAGCAACCGACAGACCTGCAACGCCCCGACAACTTGAAGCAGGAAGTGGAATACAACGACACCATCGACCGCTACATCATAGGTTCTAAGATTGGCGACACATACATCAACGCTCCCGTAATGATGACTCCCGAAGAGTATCGCAAGTGGAGTGAGCGCAAGGCTATGCAGCGCTATTTCCGCGACAAGAACGATGAGGTGTACCAGGCAAAGGGTAAAGAGAAGTTCGACTTCACCGATATGCACTTCGACCTCGGACCGGCGGAGAAGATTTTCGGACCTGGCGGCGTGCGCATAAAGACGCAAGGAACGGCAGAACTGAAGTTCGGCGCCACCATGAAGAACATAGACAACCCGTCATTGCCTATCCGTAACCGTAAGACTACAAACATAGACTTCGACGAAAAGATAAACCTGAACGTCAATGGAAAGGTGGGCGACAAGGTGAACATGAACCTTAACTACAACACCGACGCCACTTTCGACTTCGATTCACAAAACCTCAAACTGAAATATGACGGTAAAGAGGACGAGATAATAAAGCTTGTAGAGGCTGGCAACATCTCGTTCCCAAGCAATTCGTCGCTCGTCAAAGGCGCATCGTCGCTCTTCGGACTGCGCACCGACCTGCAATTCGGAAAACTGAAGATGCAACTCGTGGCGTCACAGAAGAAGTCTGCAACCAAGAGTGTGTCGGCAAAGGGTGGCGCACAGTTCACTCCGTTTGAGATAGACGCGGCAAACTATGAGGAAAACAGACACTTCTTCCTCTCGCAGTTCTTCCGGGAGAAGTACGATGCGGGCATGAAGACGCTGCCAAACCTCACTACTGGCATCAAGATTAACCGCGTGGAGGTCTGGATTACGAACAAGACGGCAACGACAAGCAACACTCGTTCCATCATCGCTCTGACCGACTTGGGCGAAAACGCGATAATAAGCAACCGACAGTGGGCACCTACTGGACTGCAGGTGCCGTCCAATGGATCGAACACTGAGTACTCTGCCATGACGTCACAGTATGCCGATGCACGCGACATTGACCAGGCATCGACAGTGCTCGACGGCATCGGCTCGTTTGCTGGAGGGTCTGATTACGAGAAGTTGTCAAGCGCACGACTTCTCAATTCGTCTGAGTACTCGGTCAATACTGCCCTCGGTTACATATCGTTGAAGACCGCGTTGCAGACCGACCAGGTGCTGGCGGTAGCCTATGAGTACACTTATGGCGGCCAGACTTACCAGGTAGGAGAGTTTGCAAGCGACATAACGGACGTGTCAAAAGCCCTCTTTGTGAAGTCGTTGAAGAACACAAGCAACAACCCTTCGCAAGGAAACTGGCGCTTGATGATGAAGAATGTCTACTACCTTGCATCGCAGGTAGAGAAGGAGAAGTTCCGCTTGGACGTAAAATTCCAAAGCGACACCGCTGGCGTTTACCTCACTTACATACCCGAACCGCAAACTAAGGACCAGCCAATCATAAAGGCTCTCGGAGCCGACCGACTCGACAATAACAACAAACCGCACTCCAACGGCTACTTTGACTACGTCGAAGGCTACACCGTGAGCAACGGACGAGTGTTCTTCCCCAACGCCGAGCCGTTTGGAAAAGCCATGTACGACTATCTCGTAGGACGCGGTGTGGCTGCTGACAAGGCGCTGAAGTACGCCTACACAGAGCTATATGACTCTACTAAAACCGTAGCCAAGCAGATTGCAGAGAAGGACAAATACATACTCACAGGACAGTTTAAGGGTTCTTCTGCCAACGTCATCTCGCTCGGAGCATATAATGTTCCGCAAGGCTCGGTGGTGGTAACAGCAGGCGGAGTGGTGCTCACCGAGAACTCAGACTATTCTGTCGACTACAACGCTGGTGAGGTTACGATTCTCAATCAGAGCATAATCGACGCTGGAACAGCCGTCAACGTGTCGTTGGAGAGCAACAGCGACTACGGTCAACAGCGCAAAACGATGTTCGGAATGAACTGGGAGTACGACTTTACAAAGAACTTCCAGCTCTCCGGTACTATACAACATCTGTCAGAACAGGCGCTCACCACGAAGGTAAACATGGGTAGCGAGCCGCTCAACAACACGTTGTGGGGCATAAACATGAACTGGAAGAAGGAGAGTCAGTGGCTCACTAACATGCTGGACAAGATACCATTCCTGCATCTTACACAGCCTTCTAACATCTCGTTTACAGGCGAATTTGCGCAGCTTATAGCAGGACAGAGCCACGGAACACAGGACAACGCCTCCTACATCGACGACTTCGAGAACACCAAAAACACCATCGACGTGAGCACACCGACGTCTTGGATAATATCGAGCGTGCCCACAATGTTCCCTGAAAGCAAAGACAAGGCCACGCTATCAAGCGGTTATAACCGTGCAAGACTGGCGTGGTACACCATCGATCCGCTCTTCACGCGCCGCTCATCGTCGCTCACTCCCTCACACATCAAGAGCGATCTTGAGCAGCTGTCCAACCACTACGTGCGTGAAGTACCAGTCCGCGAGCTATTCCCGAAGCGCAACCAGAACAGCTACAGCGGCGCCACATCGATGCTAAGCGTGCTTAACCTCGCATTCTACCCATCCGAACGCGGTCCGTACAACTTCAATCCCGACCTCGCATACGACGGCACTCTCAACACCCCGGAGAAGCGATGGGGCGGCATGATGCGCAAACTCGACACCAATGACTTTGAGTCTGCCAACATCGAATACGTCGAATTCTGGATGCTCGACCCCTTCATCTACTCGCGACGCGACGGCAATGCCGCTGACTTCGGCGGCGACTTGTACCTCAACCTCGGCGAAGTGAGCGAAGACATACTACGCGACGGCAAGAAGTTCTACGAGAGTGGAATGCCCGTCGACGGCTCACAGAGTTTCACAACCACACAGTGGGGCAAGATTCCGACACAGGCGACAGTGACCTATTCGTTTGCGTCGGCAAAGGGAGCGCGTGCCCTTCAGGACGTCGGATTCAACGGATTGAACGACCAAGAGGAGCAGAACTTCGAGTCATATCAGACATTTCTCAAAGCCATTGAAGGCAAAATAAGCCGCGCCGCCTACGATTCCATTTGGTCAGACCCCGCAGGTGACAACTACCACTACTTCCGTGGAGCAGACCTCGACCGCATAGAGGCGCCTATACTACAGCGTTACAAGTACATAAACAACCCTCAAGGCAACTCCCCCGACAACGACAGCCGCACCGAAGGCTATGACACGTCGTACAAATCGACGCCCGATGTGGAGGACATCAACCAAGACTACACACTCAACGAGTATGAGAAGTACTACCAGTACCGTGTCTCCATACGTCCCGAAGACCTCGTGGTGGGACAGAACTACATAGTGGACAAGCGCGAGGCATCGCCCAAGTTGCGTAACGGTCAGACCGACCACGTGACCTGGTACCAGTTCCGTATTCCCTTGAGCGACTTCGAACAACGCTTCGGCGGCATCAGCGACTTCACGTCAATACGCTTCATGCGCATGTTCCTAACAGGCTTCAGAAAGCCCATCGTGCTGCGTTTCGGCAACCTCGACCTTGTACGCGGCGAATGGCGCATGTACGATCAGAGCCTCGACGCCACCGCTCCGCAGCAAGGCAAGATGTCGATGGGCGCGGTAAACATAGAGGAAAACAACGACAAGTCGCCCGTCAACTACGTGCTGCCGCCTGGCATCAGCCGCGCACAAGACCCCTCTCAGCCCCAGCTTGTAGAGAGTAACGAGCAGGCACTGGCCCTGAACGTCGAGAATCTGGGCCACGGCGAGTCCAAAGCCGTGTACAAAAACACCACCCTCGACCTGCGCCAGTACCGCCGTATGCAAATGTTCGTACACGCCAACTCGCTCGATCCCAACACCACCAACCTGCAGAACAACCAGCTGGCAGTGTTCGTGCGCCTCGGTTCCGACTACAAGAGCAACTACTACGAATACGAAATACCACTCTCACTCACCCAGTGGTACTCAAAATACAACATGAATTCCCCAGCCGACCGCCGCTCCGTGTGGCCCGAGGCCAACATGCTCGATATACCGCTCAGCCTCTTCACCAGCGTGAAGAAAGCCCGCAACAAAGCCAAAGCCAACGGCAGCGCATCGTACAGCCGTCCATACGTGGCGTATGATGAGGACAAACCCAACAACAAAATCACCGTGATGGGTAACCCCACCTTAGGCGAAGTGAAGACCATGGTAATCGGTGTGCGCAACCTCTCCAGCGACCCAAAGAGCGGTGAGGTGTGGGTCAACGAACTCAGACTGAAGGAATACAACAACTCCGGTGGCTGGGCGGCATCGGGAAACCTCAACATGCAGCTCTCCGACTTCGGCTCGGTGAACGTCACCGGCAAGTATGTGAGCGACGGATTCGGCGGTCTTGAAGACGGCGTGGCAGCCCGTTCCACCGACGACTACAAGACCTACAGCGTGACAACAAACTTCGAACTGGGCAAGTTCTTCCCCGACAAGGCCAAAGTGACTATACCTCTTTATTATAGTATAACAAAAGAGGAGACCTCGCCACGCTACAATCCGCTCGACACCGACATGCGCCTCAAAGACGCACTCGACGCGGCGGCAGACAGCCACGAGCGCGACTCCATAGAGAGCATGGCCGTGACCAAGACCACCAACACCAACTTCTCGCTGTCAGGAGTGCGCGTAGGCATCGCCACGAAGCGTCACCCCATGCCCTACGACCCCGCAAACTTCTCGTTCAGCTACAGCCACAGCCACCGTTTCAGCTCCGGCGAGACCACCGTCTACGAGAAAGAAGACAACTGGCGCGGCTCCATGAACTACTCGTGGGTGCCTGTGTACAAGCCCTTTGAGCCGTTCAAGAAGATGAAGAACAAGAGCAAGTGGCTCGACTTGCCACGCCGCTTCGGACTCAACTGGCTGCCGCAGAACCTCGGATTCAACACCGAAATCACACGCAGCTACTACGAACTACAGGAGCGCGACATGCAAGACCTCGGCGGATCGCAGCTGCCGCTGACCTTCAGCCAGCAGTTCTTGTGGAACCGCGAGTTCTCCCTGCGCTGGGACCTGACAAAGAATCTGCACATGAACTTCCAGAGTGCGACCCACGCAGAGATAGAAGAACCATACACACCCGTCAACAAAGACCTCTACGCCGACAGCTACAAGGCGTGGAAAGACTCTGTGTGGACAAGCCTAAAGCACTTCGGCACGCCCCTCGACTACAACCAGACGTTCACAGCATCGTACCAGTTGCCGCTGAACCTGCTGCCCATCTTCGACTGGGTGAACGCCGACGCACAGTACTCCGCCACCTACAACTGGATGCGCGGCTCCGATCTGGAAGACGGAACATCGCTCGGCAACACCATAAGCAACAACCGCCAGGTGCGCCTCAACGGCAACTTCAACTTTGAGAAGCTCTACAACCACATACCCTTCCTGAAGAAAGCGAACGACCGCTTCAACAAAAGCCAAAGCTCCGCGCGCCGCAACAAGACAAAGAACAAGGCCGACGCAAAGGACAAAAACAAGAAAGGCAACTCGCCGACAAGCCGTGCCGACCTCAGAAAGTCTGCCGACCTGGAGCGCAAGAAAGGACAGCTGCCGAAGAACAAGAAGGGATTTGAGAAAGAGATAACGCTGCTCCCAGACACCACCATAACCGTGAAGCACGGCAAAAACAGCAAACGCCTCATCGTGACGGCAAAGACCGCCGACGGCAAACCCTACAAGCTGAACTTCCGCAAGACCGACAACAACACGCTGAGCATACGCAACAAGGTGGACTCGGCACTGAAACTGAAAATCACCGTCACACCCATGGAGCCGCTTGACAACAAGAAGTGGTATCGCACCATGCAGGCCGTGGCACGTGGACTCATGCTCGTGCGCAGCGCAAGCTTCTCGTACACAAACCAGTACTCCATGTCGTTGCCAGGATTCATGCCCTCCGTGGGCGACGCCTTCGGACAGAAGCGCAACACTGGAGCACTGGCGCCAGGACTCGACTTCGCATTCGGACTGACCGGCGACTCATACGTAGACCGCGCCCGCGAGCACGGATGGCTGCTCGTCAACGACTCCGTGGCGACACCTGCCACCACCAACAAGACCGAAGACCTGCAGTTGCGCGTCACCCTCGAGCCGGTGCGCAACCTGAAGATAGACCTCAACGCCGCACGCACACAGACCACAGCGCGCAGCGTGCAGTACATGTACGAGGGGTCGCCCACCACACAGAGTGGCACCTTCTCTATGACAACCCTCTCGCTGCGCAGCGCATTCGAGGGCATGGGCAGCGCCGAGCACGGCTACCACTCAGCCTCGTTTGAGCGCTTCTGCAACAGCCTTGAGTCGTTCCGCCAGCGCGTAGAACACCGCTACACGGGCACCGCCTATCCGCAAGGCACCGTGCTTGCCGGCAAGCCCTTTGACCCGGCAAACGGCGGAGTGAACAAGTACAGCGCCGACGTGATGGTGCCTGCCTTCCTCGCAGCCTACACCTCGTCAGGCGGCGGCAAGCTCGACATATTCCCGTCGCTCTCGCGCCTGCTACCCAACTGGACCGTGCGCTACAGCGGACTCGCCAAGCTGCCGTGGGTGCGCGACGTGTTCAAGAGCGTGAACATAAACCACTCGTACAAGAGCATCTACGCCGTGGGCGCCTACCAGTCATACTCTACGTTCGTCGAACTTATGGGTCCAGGCTTGGGCTTCATCTCCGACGCCACCACAGGCATGCCCACCCCGTCGTCAATGTACAACGTTTCGACAGTGAGCATCAACGAGTCGTTCTCGCCGCTGCTCGGAGTAGACATGACGTTCAACAACAACCTGACCTGCAAACTGGAGTACAAGACCATACGCACCCTCAACCTCAGCATGACGAGCGTGCAGATAAACGAGTCGTCATCACACGACTGGGTGGTAGGCATGGGCTACACTGTGAGCAACTTCAACCTGTTCGGGGCGCGCAACCACCGTAAGATAAAGTCGTCGGCGAAGAAGGGCGGCGCCGACAACCAAGACCAGAAGAAGGCCACAGCCACACAGTCGCGCAACCGAAGCAACGGCTATAACAGCGACCTCAAGCTGCGCCTCGACCTCAGCTACCGCAAGCAGGCGTCAATAAGTCGCGACATAGCCACCATGACCTCGTCGGCAAGCAACGGCAACACAGCCTTCAAACTGTCGTTCAGCGCCGACTATTCGCTGTCGCGTCTGCTCACTATGAGCTTCTACTACGACCGTCAGACCAACACGCCGCTGCTCACATCAAGCAGCTACCCCACCACGACACGCGACTTCGGACTGAGTCTGAAGTTCTCGCTGACGCGATGACGCCACAAGGCTGCACTATAGCGGAAAAGGCCCGCGGACAAAAAGACAGCGCAACGCGGCTTTTTGTGACACATTGCTACGATTTCGCAGCCGCAGCTTACGCCAATTCTTAACAAGCGTTAAAAGACAGTTGACATTCCCATTAGGCCCCTTTGACGTCCTCATTAGGCCCCTTTGACGTCGCCAAAGGGCCGTAGTGACAACGCCAAAAAGGCACTATCATTTTGTCAATCGGGCCTAATCATAAAACAACTAAAAAAGACAGAAACCGACACACGGCACTACAGCCCTGTCGGTTTCTGTCTTTTCTTTATATCGTGTCTGTCGACAAACGTCGCCGACAACATGGGGTCAGTTCAAATCTGCCGTCAGACGTTCAGCCTTGACAGCACGTTGCGCCATGACGGGAGAGCGGGTTAATACTCGTCATTGGCATATAAGCTGCTGAAGATGCTCTGCCTCCACTCCACAATCTCGTCGTCGCGGAAGAAGCGCTTCAGCTCCACGGCAGCCGTCTCGGGCGAGTCGGAGGCGTGGACAATGTTCTCCTGGAAACTCATGCAGTAGCTTCCACGTATCGTGCCGGGAGCGGCGTTGCGACCATTGGTAGGGCCTGCCAGAGCGCGCACGGCGGCAATGGCGTCTACTCCTTTAAGACACATCGCAATGACAGGGGCTGTCATCATGGCGTCTTTCACACGCTGGAAGAACGGTTTCTCACTCAAATGTGCGTAATGCTCGCTTAACAGCTCGTCACTAAGCTGCATCATCTTCATGCCGCATATCTGCAGGCCCTTCTTCTCAAACACACTCACGATTTCGCCGACAAGCCCACGCTGAAGCGTACAGGGCTTAAGCAGCACCAATGTCTTTTCTAAAGCCATAGTCTTAAACTGTTTTTATTATTAGGTGGAACAATATGTTTTTATTCAATATCAAAAGTTTGGGTCGGCTTTCAAATTGCCGAGCGCAACCTATTTATGGCAAAGATATAGATAAAACGCCACATAAGGCAAGCAGAAACAAATAAAGAATGTTAACACGCGCACCACACCACGACGCGACCGCCCACACCACGCACGAAAACAGGAACCCGAACCTCGCACATAATTGCTACGCAACAAGGTGAAAAACAAAGAGATTTGTTTTGCAGTGTCTGCCGTTTTGCCTATCTTTGCATAAGATAGGCTGCACAGCCTCACACACATTTGAAAAACAAGACAATCCCACATAAATGGAAAAGCAAAAGACAGCACTCATCACCGGCATCACCGGACAAGACGGTTCATATCTGGCAGAACTGCTGCTGGAGAAAGGCTACGACGTGCATGGCACCATACGCCGCTCGTCAGTAGACTACCGCGAGCGAATAGCACACCTCGAAGGCAAGTCCAACTTCCACCTTCACTACGCCGACCTCAGCGACTCAATGAGCATAATACAGGTCATGAACAAGGTGCGCCCTACCGAAGTCTACAACCTCGCGGCACAAAGCCACGTGCAGGTGAGCTTCGACTCTCCTGAGTACACAGCCAATGTCGACGCTACAGGAGTGCTGCGCATACTCGAAGCCATACGCCAGTGCGGACTCACCGACACCTGCCGCATGTACCAAGCGTCTACATCGGAGCTGTACGGCAAGGTGGAAGAGGTGCCGCAGAACGAGAACACACCGTTCCACCCCTACTCCCCCTACGCCGTGGCAAAGCTCTACGGCTTCTGGATTGTGAAGGAATATCGCGAGGCATACAACATGTTCTGCTGCTCGGGCATACTCTTCAACCACGAGAGCGAGCGACGCGGCGAGACGTTTGTGACCCGCAAGATAACGCTTGCAGCGGCGCGCATAAAGCAGGGCAGACAGGAGAAACTATACCTCGGCAACCTCGACTCGCTGCGAGACTGGGGCTACGCCAAAGACTATGTGGAGTGTATGTGGCTCATTCTGCAACATGAGACACCCGAAGACTTCGTCATCGCCACTGGAGTGCAGCACACCGTGCGCGAGTTCTGCTACCACGCGTTCAAGCATGTGGGCATAGAGCTGGAGTTTCAGGGCAAGGGTGTCAACGAGAAAGGCATAGACAAGGCCACGGGCAAGGTGCTCGTGGAGGTGTCGCCCGACTTCTTCCGACCCACCGACGTGGTGAACCTGTGGGGCGACCCCACCAAAGCGCGCGCCAAACTGGGATGGAATCCGTCGAAGACGTCGTTTGAAAAACTGGTGCAAATCATGGTAGACAGCGACATGGCAAAGGTTGCCGCCGAAGACGCAGGGCAGAAGGTGCGCTGCAATCTCGCCGAATATCTTGAGAAAGGCATAGTGAAATAAGACGACGAACGGCACGTACAGATTCGTCAATAAGAACAAGACTGCTCGTCAATAAAGACAAGACTGCTCGTCAATAAAGACAAGACAGTTCGTCAATAAAGACAAGACAGTTCGTCAATAAATACAAGACAACCCATCATATACCCCCTTATGCCGCATGACGGCGCCACACAGCCCTGCTGACAGGGATGACACGACACAGCCATGACAGCAAAGAGGCGGGACAACTATTATGTTAGACAAAGACAGCAAGATTTATATCGCCGGACACCGCGGGCTCGTAGGCTCGGCCATCTGGAACAACCTGCTGCAACGCGGCTACACCAATCTCGTGGGACGCACGCACGCAGAGCTTGACCTTACAGACCAATACGCCGTGGAACGGTTCTTCGACGAAGAGCGTCCCGACGCCGTGGTGCTCGCAGCAGCATTTGTCGGCGGCATCATGGCAAACTCATTGTACCGCGCCGACTTCATAATGCAGAACATGAAGATGCAGTGCAACGTCATCAGCAACGCCTACAGCCACGGCGTGAAAAAGCTGCTCTTCCTCGGATCGACATGCATCTACCCTAAAGACGCACCGCAGCCGATGAAAGAAGACGCGCTGCTCACCTCACCACTCGAATACACCAACGAAGAGTATGCTATCGCAAAGATAGCCGGACTGAAGATGTGCGAGAGCTATAACCTACAGTATGGCACCAACTATATTGCCGTCATGCCCACCAATCTCTATGGACCGAACGACAATTTCCACCTCGAAAACTCACACGTCATGCCCGCCATGATGCGCAAGGTGTATCTTGCGAAACTCATACACGAGGGCGACTGGGACAGCATCTGCCGCGATATGGACAAGCGACCGGTCAACCCGACCGACCGACTGCGTGCCATCATCGGCGAGGGTAACGTCGACGGAAGCAATCAGCGCGACCGCATATTGAAGACACTGGAGTTTTACGGCATCGGCGACAACCGCGTGACGCTGTGGGGAACGGGCAGTCCGCTGCGCGAATTCCTATGGAGCGAAGACATGGCAGACGCCAGTGTGCATGTACTACTCAACGTCGACTTCAGCGACATAATAGGCATTGACAAGTACAGCTCGGTGTTCTACGGCGCCAAAACCGACGGCGCGGTGGACCGAAACAACTCTGAAGGTCGTGGCGGAGCAATACCGTCGTTAGGCGAAATACGCAACTGCCACATCAATGTAGGCACTGGCAAGGAGCTGACCATACGCCGTCTGTCCGAACTGGTGGCAGAGGCGGTGGGCTTTGAAGGCACGATAGAGTTTGACTCTACTAAGCCCGATGGCACTCCCCGCAAGCTGATTGACGTCACAAAGCTCCACTCCTTAGGCTGGACACATAAGGTTGAGATAGAGGAAGGAGTGCGCCGACTGTACGAATGGTACCGCCAGAGCCTCGAAAACTAAAGCAAAAACAAAACAAAAGAAATACATGGAAGTAATAAAGACAGACATAGAAGGAGTCGTAATCATAGAGCCGCGCCTGTTTAAAGACGCACGTGGCTACTTCTTCGAGAGTTTCTCACAACGCGAGTTCGACGAGAAGGTCGGCCATATAGAGTTTTGTCAAGACAACGAGAGCATGTCGTCATACGGCGTAATGCGTGGCTTGCACTTCCAACGCCCACCATATACACAGAGCAAACTGGTGCGTTGCGTCAAAGGAGCGGTGCTCGACGTGGCTGTAGACATACGCAAGGGGTCGCCGACCTACGGCCGTCACGTCGCCGTGGAGCTGACCGAAGACAACCACCGACAGTTCTTCATACCCAAAGGGTTTGCCCACGGCTTCGCCGTACTGAGCGAAACAGCCGTGTTCCAGTACAAATGCGACAACTTCTACCACCCCGAAGCCGACGGCGGCATATCCATACTTGACGACAGTCTGGGCATAGACTGGCGCATACCGACCGACAAAGCCATTCTCTCGGAGAAGGACACGAAGCACCAGATGCTCAAAGACTTTGACAGTCCGTTTGACATCGACGTCAAAATCTGACCCTATCCCCACCCCGAAACACTGACATCGACGTCAGGATTTAACCCTATTTTTACAGCAAACACATAGCAATGAACATATTAGTAACAGGTGCCAACGGGCAACTCGGACACGAGATGCAGCGCGTGGCAACAGAGAGCAAACATTCGTTCGTGTTTACAGACGTGGCAGAAGGCTACGACAAACTCGACATCACAAGCCTGGAGGCGATACGCCAGATGGTGAAAGAGAAGGCAATAGACGTCATCGTGAACTGCGCCGCCTACACCAACGTGGACAAAGCAGAGAGCGACTACGACGTCGCCAACCTGCTCAACAACACTGCTGCAGGCCATCTCGCGACAGCAATGAAAGAGGTGGGCGGCACACTAATACACGTCTCCACCGACTACGTGTTCCAGGGCGACCGCAACACGCCCTGTCGCGAAGACTGGCCGACCTGTCCTCTCGGCGTGTATGGCAAGACAAAGCTCGCTGGCGAGCAAAGCATCGCAGCCACAGGCTGTCGCCACATCATCATACGCACGGCGTGGCTATACTCGCAATGGGGCAAAAACTTTGTCAAGACCATGCAGAGTCTCACCGCCTCACACGACACATTGAAGGTGGTGTTCGACCAGGTGGGCACGCCGACCTTTGCCGGCGACCTCGCCGACGTCATCGCCCACATCATCAACAGCGACCAGCTCGACAAGACAGGCATATACCACTTCTCCGACGAAGGTGTGTGCTCGTGGTTTGACTTCGCCAAGCTGATATGCGAACTCAGCGGCAACAGCTGCGACATACAGCCCTGCTACAGCGAAGAGTTCCCCAGCCCCGTGAAGCGTCCACACTTCTCCGTGCTCGACAAGAGCAAGTTGAAAGCCACGTTCGGCATAAAGGTGCCCTACTGGACCGACTCGCTGAAGGTGTGCATCAAGCAGCTGGCAGCCAATCGCTAACACATTTTCCCCTCATACCTAACATTTACCATTATGCGCAACATCATCATCACAGGCGGCGCAGGATTCATAGGCTCGCATGTAGTGCGACTCTTTGTCAACAAATATCCTGACTACCGCATCATCAATCTCGACAAACTCACCTACGCTGGCAACCTCGCCAACCTCGACGACATAAAAGACCGGCCCAACTACACATTCGTGAAGGGCGACATCTGCGACTTCGAACTCGTGCAGCACCTTATGTCAGAGCACCATGTCGACGGCATCATACACCTGGCAGCAGAGAGCCACGTAGACCGCTCCATAAAGGACCCGTTCACCTTTGCGCAAACAAACGTGATGG
The DNA here is from genome assembly GCA_022788105.1 of Prevotella sp. Taxonomy (GTDB): domain Bacteria; phylum Bacteroidota; class Bacteroidia; order Bacteroidales; family Bacteroidaceae; genus Prevotella. The sequence continues at coordinate 69,377 of JALEVZ010000053.1, forward strand.
GTACACTCTCTCTTCTGCAGGCAGCGAAGGTGTATTGGGAGAGTCTGCCAGAGAAATACGAGGGCAAACGGTTCTATCATATCTCAACCGATGAGGTGTACGGTGCACTCGAACTCACCAACCCCGAAGGCATAGAAAGCCCCTTCACCACTAAGGCAAGCTCCGAACACCACCACGCCTACGGCACAGAGTTTTTCACAGAAGAGACAAAATACAACCCACACTCACCCTACTCCGCAGCCAAAGCCAGCAGCGACCACTTCGTGCGCGCATTCCACGACACCTACGGCATGCCCACCATCGTGACCAACTGCTCCAACAACTACGGCCCATACCAGTTCCCGGAGAAGCTCATACCGCTGTTTATAAACAACATACGCCACCGCAAGCCACTGCCAGTCTATGGCGAAGGCCTCAACGTGCGCGACTGGTTGTATGTGGAAGACCACGCCCGCGCCATAGACCTCATATTCCATGAGGGCAAGGTGGCAGACACTTACAACATCGGAGGGTTCAACGAGTGGAAGAACATAGACATCATACACGTGCTCATCAAGACCGTAGACCGTCTGCTCGGCCGCAAAGAGGGCGAAGACCTCGGCCTCATCACACACGTCACCGACCGTATGGGCCACGACATGCGCTACGCCATAGACTCACGCAAGCTGCAGAGCGAACTCGGCTGGGAGCCGTCGCTACAGTTTGAAGAGGGCATAGAGAAGACCGTGCGCTGGTATCTCGACCACCAAGAGTGGATGGATAACGTCACCTCCGGCGACTACCAGAAATACTACGACAACATGTATGGCAACCGATAAGCACCAACATCAGACATAAAATCGTAACAGCCAAAGAGCCAACAGCACCCGTCCCAAAGGTGTCGTTGGCTCTTTCTGTTTTTATCGTTGACCCATTCTGTTTTTTGTCATCGGATCCTTCTATCTTATCGTTGGCTCTTTCTGTTTTTATTATAACAATGTGGAGAGAAAAGCGAAAATACACAAAGAAAGCAACACGGCGCTTTTAGTGACACATTGCCACATTTCCGCCGCTTAAACTTACGTCATTTCTTAACATTAGTTAAAAGCCGCGTGCCATCCCCACTACGCCCCTTTGAGCGCGTCATTAGGCCGTAGTGAGCGCGCCACTACGCCCCTTTGACAAGCCCAAAAGGGCACTATCATTTTGTCAACAGAGCCTAATCAGAAATCAAGGGCATTTATTACAGTCTGCCAAAGCCCATTCATAGTACAAACAACAAGCGTCCCCAAAAGCGGCAGACGTGGTCTATACAATCGTATTTCACACGCCGACCTCTTTTGAGGACGCTCAGTTTAGCTTCTCACAAAATATGCAGATAGAGGTCTGCAAGACCTATAGGTAAGGCCTGCAATGTCTATAGGTAAGGCCTGCAAGCCCCACACCGCCGACATTCACAAGCGTGTTGTCAGCAGCAAGAGACGTCGTTTACACGTAAGTCTCAAGGAACTTGATGCTGCCCTCAACCTTCAAAGTGTCGGTTGTGGCAGGTACGAGCACGCTTTCACCAGCCTGCAGAGTGAAGGTGTTGCCTTCGTTGTCGGTGATAGTGGCGTTGCCCTTCAGGCCGATGAGTATGACGAAGCTGTCAAGCTCAGAGTAGTCGAGAGTCATCGGCTCGTCGAGGTCGTAGACAGCAGTGCAGAAATAGGGGCACTGCACGAGCGACACGCCCTGATTTTTCACAGGAGTGTAGTCGGTGCGGTAGTTGCTTTCCACGTTGTAGTTGATGCACTCAGCAGCCTCTTTGGTGTGAAGCTGGCGGTAGTTGCCGTCCTTGTCCTTACGCTTGAAGTCGTAGATGCGATATGTAACGTCGCTGGTCTGCTGAATTTCAGCGAGGAAACAGCCTGTGCCGATGGCGTGGATACGTCCTGCGGGCAGGAAGAAGCAGTCGCCTTCCTTCACGTCGTAACGGTCGATGGCGTCGACAATAGTGTCGTTCTCCACCATCTGAGCATACTCCTCGGGGGTAATCTTCTTCTTCAGACCACAGAGCAGCGTGGCGTCTTTGTCCGAATCCATGAGATACCACATCTCTGTCTTGCCGCGCTCCTTGCCCTGGAGCTTTGCAATCTCGTCGGTGGGATGCACCTGAATGGACAGATCCTGACGAGCATCGATAAACTTGATGAGCAACGGGAACTCGTCGCCGAAACGCTTGTAGTTGTCCTCGCCAACGAGTTTGCCCTTCATCTCGGCTACAACCTCGTTGAGTTTCTTGCCTGCAAACTCGCCGTCTGCAACGACAGTCTCATTGTCTTTCACGCCCGAAATTTCCCAGCTTTCGCCTACATTCTCCTGCTTTACATCGAGATTCTTAAACGGAATAATCTTTTCGCCGCCCCACAGTGTGGACTTCAGCAGCGCATTAAACTTTAATGGCTTCATCTTATTAGTGATTATTATTAGTAATTAATTTATTAATTGATAGAATTCATTCTCATAAGCATGCCCGCCACCGCACATCAGCAGCAGCGAGTCTGATGTCAAGACAGCCCGCCACCGCACACAATAATTTCGTAAATTCATTCACTTTCAGGCTTCAATAGCAATGGCGTCTGCCCGTTTTACCTTTTTACTTTTTTACCTTTTTACCTTTAAACGTTCTTTTTTACCTTTAACGCCCTTGCCTACGACTCTTTCCAAAACTCTGGAGTGAATATCACAAGCACAGTGAATATCTCCAAACGTCCTATGAGCATGAGCACCGTACAAATCCATTTCGCGTAGTCGGGCAGTATGCTCCACGACATGGTGGGGCCTATCTCAAGACCCAGTGTCGGTCCCACGTTGCCGAGACAACTCAGCGTAATGGTGATGGAGTTGGTGGAGTCGATGCCTGCCGCAATCATCGTGAAGGAGCAGACAAGGCTCAGTATGAGGTAAACGGTAAGGAAAGAGAGCAGCGTGAGCCGCTTATCGTTGGGTACATTCATGCCGTCGATGCGCAAGGGCAGCACAGCATTAGGGTGCAAAATTTTCTTAAACTCGTTTTTGAGAGTCTTCAACAACATCACGCCACGAATACATTTCAGACCTCCACTCGTCGAACCCGAGCATGCACCGAAGAACATACAGATGGCGAGCGCCACCCATGTGACGTGCGGCCACTTGCCAGCGTCGTCGTTGATGAGACCCGTTGTCGTGATGAACGACACCACATGAAACACCGCACTACGCACGGCGTGCTCCAGTCCGTAGCCGTTTTTCCACATCAGTTCTACGGTTATGAACGCTGAAATGGCACTCACAAGGAAGAAATAGAACTTAAACTCCGCGCTGCCGAATAGCATTTTTATGCTGCCCCGCGACACAGAGGCGTATAAAAGGGTGAAGTTGATGCCCGAAATGAAGCAGAAAAACATGATGACATATTGCACTTCAGGCGTGAAAAGCACCAACGAGCTTTTCGTAGCAAAGCCTCCCGTGGCTGCCGTCACCATGGCGTAGTTCACGCTGTCGAACAAATCCATGCCCACAGCACACAACGCACCGAAGCACAACACGGTGATTACGATATACACAACCCATATCCACTTCGCGTTAGTAGACAGTCGTGGGTGCAGCTTCGTCTTTATAGGACCCGTCGCCTCGGCAGCAAACACCTTCACCGAGCCACCCACGAGCGACGGAAGCAGTGCTATAGTGAAGAACACTATACCCAATCCGCCAATCCACTGCGTCAGCGAGCGCCAGAACAGCAGGCCGTGAGGGTAGTTGTCTATGTTGTCGATTATAGATGCACCGGTAGTGGTGAATCCCGACATGGTCTCGAAAAAGGCGTCCGTCACGTCGGTTATGTAGCCGCTAATGATGAATGGCAGCATGCCGAACAGACTGAATATGACCCACGTCAGCGTCACCACAAGATAAGCATCGCGCCTGGAGAGCGTGTTGTCGCAGTCGTGTGCAAACAGCCTGAGCACCAGTCCAGCCAGTCCCGTCACCCCCACCGACACAGCAAACGCCGTAGTGTCGCTCTCGCCGTAGCCTATCGCCACGCCGAGACACACCATCAGCAGAGCCATTTCAATGAACAGCAGCGAGCCAACAATCTTATATATGATTTTAAGATTTATCATATGAACATCTTTTCAATCTTCTTCATGTTCACATCATGGCAGAACACCATGACCGAGTCGCCCGCCTGAATCATCGTGTTACCCGACACGAGCATGCCGACACCGTCGCGTACCAGTCCGCCAATGGTCATTCCGTTTGGCAATCCAAGCTCGCGCACCGGCTTTTTAGTTATTTTGGCACCCTCTTGCGGTATGAATTCCGCCACGTCGGCATTGGCACTCATGAGAAATCTCACGTTCATGACGTTGGCATCGAGCATCATCTGGTAGATGTGACTTGCCGCAATGACCTTCTTGTTTATAATGGTTCCGATGTCAAGGCTCTCTGCCATGGGTACATAATCGATGTTTTCTACCATAGCAACGGTCTTTCTCACGCCGAGACGCTTGGCTGTCAGACATGCCAAGATGTTGGTTTCGGCGTTGCCAGTGAGTGCCACGAAAGCCTGAGTGCTCTTTATTCCTTCGTCGATGAGCAACGGAATGTCGCGTCCATCGCCGTTGATGACGAGCACACGGGAGTTGTCTATGATGTCGTTAAGATGGTTGCAGCGCGCCTCATCAGTGTCTATTATTTTCACGTCCATGTACTCGGGCATGGTCTTTACCGCCCTGACGGCAGTGGCACCACCGCCCATTATCATCACGTTCTTGACGTCGACATAGTGTTCTTTGCCCACAATCTTGCGGATATATGGTATGAATTGCTTCGTGGTCATGAAGTAAGCGAGGTCGTAAAGCTGCAAAGAGTCGTTACCACCAGGTATGATTGTTTCGCCGCCACGCTTGATTGCCACCACGTGGTAGGGGTCGTCGGGTCCGCAAAGGTCTTTCAAGGGCTGGTTAAGAATCTCGCATCCCTCGCGCAACTTTATGCCGAGCATCACGAGAGCGCCTCCATGCACGTCCCAACGCTGTCTTACCCACGACATCTTCAGGCCGTTGTTGATGTCCTGTCCTGCCAGCATCTCAGGGTAAATGAGTGAACTTATGCCCAACTTGGCAAAGAACTCCTGCTGCTCCGGCTCTATATACTCGTGGTTATCTATCTTTGCAACGGTCTTCTTGGCACCCATTGCCTTAGCCAAGACACACGCCGTCATGTTGAGATTCTCGTCCGGAGTGACTGCAATGAACAGGTCGGCACTTGCCACGCCAGCCTCTCTCAGCGCCCTGACACTTGTCGGCGACGCTTTCATAGCAAGCAAATCGAGCTCTCCACCGATGCTGTTGATTCGCTCTTCATCCGAATCTATGAGCGTGATGTCTTCGTGGTCACGCGACAACAGCTTCGCAAGGTGTGTGCCAATGGCGTAGGCACCGGCTATAATTATCTTCATTTTTTGTTTTGTTTTCGTTTATATCGTAGTGGCGATTGGACCAATCCTTACTTCAATGACGCCTATATCGCGGCAGAAATGGGCCTAACCTTACATCAAAGGAGGCAATATCGTAGTGGCGATTGGACCAAACCTTACTTCAATGACGCCTATATTGCACCATCAATCACTTCCAATCCGACGTTATGGCAACACGTATGCTGGCATCGTCAAGCCCCACTATCTCGCGCAACTGGCTCACAGAGCCGTGTTCAACAAAGTGGTCGGGCAGTCCGAGGCGCTTCATCTGCGGGCAGAAGCCGTTGTCGTTCATCCACTCAAGCACCGCCGAGCCGAAGCCACCAGCCCTTATTCCGTCTTCGATAGTCACCACACGGCTAAATCGTGTAGCCACTTCGCTGAGCAGAACACTGTCGAGAGGCTTTATGAATCGCATGTCATAATGTGCCACACTGACGCCACATCCCTCTGCCTCGAGGCCGTCGAGAATCTTTACTACGTCAGCACCGATGGGTCCAACGGTAAGCACCGCCACATCGTTGCCGTCGCGCAGACGTCGTCCGCGTCCCACTTCAATCTCCTCAAACGGGCACCGCCAGTCCACCACACTCCCCCTTCCACGCGGATAACGTATGACAAACGTGCCTTTGCCAGGCAACTGCGCCGTGTACATCAGCTTGCGCAGTTCACACTCATCCATAGGCGAGGCGATGGTAATGTTAGGTACTGGCCTCAGCGAAGCAATGTCAAAAGCCCCATGATGGGTCGGTCCGTCTTCGCCAACCAGACCCGCGCGGTCAAGACAAAGCACCATTGGCAAGTCGAGTAGAGCCGCGTCGTGTATTATATTGTCGTAAGCGCGCTGTGCAAACGCACTATATATGTTGCAGAACGGCTGCAGTCCGTCCTTCGCCATGCCGCAAGAGAAGGTCACAGCATGGCCCTCTGCTATGCCCACATCAAACACCCGGTCAGGCAAAGCCTTCATCATGATGTTCATGGAGCAGCCTGTCGGCATTGCCGGTGTCACTCCCACGATGCGCGGATTGGCCTTTGCCAGCTCCAACAGCGTCTCTCCGAACACATCTTGAAACTTCGGTGGCATCATCGACGTGTCCGTCTTTATGCGTTCTCCGGTCTCTGGGTCAAACTTTCCGGGTGCATGCCACACAGTCGCCTCTTCCTCGGCAGGCTTGTAACCCTTGCCCTTGACGGTGTGAAGATGTAGCAACTTGGGGCCGCGCATGTTCTTAAGCTGACGCAATATGCGCACCAGCTCCTTCACATTGTTGCCGTCAAACGGTCCGAAGTAGCGTATATTCATGCCTTCAAACACGTTCTGCTGATGGCTAAGAGCCGACTTCAGCGCGTTGTTAAGGCGTATAAGACCCTTTCGTCGGTCGTCGTTGAGATAGCCTTTAGAGTGCAGCCACTGCGACGCCTTAAACCTTATGCGGTTGTAAGTCTCATTGGTGTCGAGTTTAAGCAGATATTTCTCCATGCCGCCCACGGCGCGGTCGATGCTCATATCGTTGTCGTTGAGGATAATGAGCAAGTCGTTTGGCGACGACGACACGTTGTTTATTCCCTCGAAAGCCAGTCCGCCGCTCATCGCACCGTCGCCTATGACAGCCACCACATGGCGGTCGTCATGTCCCGTTTTCTTTGCAGCCACAGCCATGCCGAGTGCTGCCGAGATGGAGTTAGAGGCGTGTCCGCACGCAAACGTGTCGTACTCGCTCTCTTCCGGACTCGGAAACGGCTTTATGCCGTGCAACTTTCGGTTGGTGCAGAAGCTGTCACGGCGCCCTGTCAGCATCTTATGGCCATACGCCTGATGACCCACATCCCACACGATGCGGTCGTAGGGAGTGCTGAACACATAGTGCAACGCCACGGTAAGCTCCACCACTCCCAGCGACGAAGCGAGGTGTCCGGGGTTCATGGAGAGTTCCTCCACGATGTCTTCACGCAGCTCACAGCACAGCTCTGGCAGCTGGTCCACGCTCAATTGGCGCAGATCGACGGGATAATTTATCTTTTCTAAAAGCTCTAAGTTTCTGTTGTCCATCAATATTGACCATTATAGTCCTACACTGTGCGGCGCAGTGCCACCGCAATTACATGTATGATTATTTTACAAAGGTAGCACATTTTTCCGAGCAAGCGAAACAATTGGATATTATTTCTTTATCTGCGATAAAATCCTTAACTTTGCAAGCGCGCTTGAAAAGTTGCTATTGTCAACCCGAGAGCGGCATCCACAGCACAACATACAAAACAACATAACAACTATGAACAACTACAAGACACTGGCGCTCGCCCTCTGCCTCAGCATGACAGGCGCCGCCATGGCGCAGAACGGCGCCGGAGGCATCTCACCGGAGATGCTCAGCAAGATTGAGAAAGCACAGGGACCGGCATCTATGAACAAGGCTTTGTTCAACGCCATCGCCTCCAACAAGATTGACGATCTGGCAAAGAACTTCGCCAATGCAGGTGACGTAGACACCCACTTCAGCGTGGAGACACCGAAGCAGAACATACACGACCAGAAGAGTTCGGGCCGCTGCTGGATGTTCTCAGGACTGAACGTGCTGCGTTCAAACTTCGCCAAGACACACGGCGACAGTCTCTGCGTGGAGTACTCACACGACTACTTGTTCTTCTACGACCAGCTTGAGAAGTCAAACCTCATGCTCCAGGGCGTCATCGACACTGCTAAGAAGCCCATCGACGACGAGCGTGTGCAGTTTTTCTTCAAGAGTCCTCTCAACGACGGCGGCACCTTCTGCGGCGTCAGCGACCTTGCATACAAGTACGGACTCGTGCCCAAAAGCGCACAGCCAGAGACCTACTCAGCCGAAAACACCACCCGCATCTCACGCCTCATCTCCTCCAAGCTGCGCGAGTTTGGACTTGAGCTGCGCAAGATGGTGACCAACGGCAAGAAAGCCGCAGCCATACAGGAGCGCAAGACCGAGATGCTTGCCGAGGTCTACCACATGCTTTCGCTCACGCTCGGAGAGCCTGTGAAGGAGTTTACATACGCCTTCCGCGACAAAAACGGCAACACTGTGGGCGAAGCCAAGAAGTACACCCCGCAGCAGTTCTACGACGCCACCGTAGGCCACAAGCTCAACGGCACATTCATCATGGTGATGAACGACCCGCGCCGCCCCTACCACAAGACCTATGAGGTAGAGTATGACCGCCACACCTACGACGGAACCAACTGGAAGTACCTCAACCTGCCGATGGAAGACATAGCCAAACTCGCCATCGCCTCGCTCAAAGACGGCCGCAAGATGTACAGCTCCTACGACGTAGGCAAGCAGCTTGACCGTCAGCGCGGATACCTCGCACTCGACAATTTCGACTACGAGTCACTTTTCTCAACATCCTTCGGCATGAACAAAGCAGACCGTATAGCGACATTTGACAGCGGGTCGACCCACGCTATGACACTCACCGCCGTAGACCTCGACAAAGACGGCAACCCCGTGAAGTGGAAAGTAGAAAACAGCTGGGGCTCTGCCACTGGCTTTGGTGGCTGCTACATCATGACCAACGACTGGTTCAACGAGTACATGTTCCGCCTCGTGGTGAGCAACGAGTATGTGCCCGAAACCCTCTTGAAGGAGTATGAGCAGAAGCCACTCATGGTAATGCCCGAAGACCCGCTCTTCGGTGTAGACGAATAACAGCACGGCACACAGCAGCAAGCCGGTGTCCCGAACCGACAACAAGAGGTTCGGAGCACCGGCTTTACAGATTGCAACAAAAGAGAAATGAAACAGAACAACAACCTACAATACAAGATTATAGCCCTCGACCTTGACGGTACGCTCACCAACGACGCCAAAGAGGTGACGCCGAAGACCCGTGAGGCGCTGCTCAACGCACAGCAGGAAGGAGTGGTCATAGTGCTCGCGTCGGGACGACCGACCTACGGCATAAAGCCCGTAGCCGACTGTTTGGAACTCAACCAGCGCGGAGGCTACATGCTGTCATACAACGGCGGACAAATCATAGACTGCAAAAGCGGCGAAGTGATATACTCCAAGTACCTGCCCGACGACGTCATACCAGTGCTCTACAGCTACGCACGCAGCCACGGCCACGCCCTGCTGGGATATGTCGGCGACGAGATAGTGACCGAAATGCCGTGGGACGAGTACGTGAAAGATGAGTCGCGCATCAACCGCATGGCAGTAAGACACGTCGACAACCTGCTCACAAGCCTTGAGCGCCACCCCACTAAGCTGCTGATGACGGGCGACCCGGCGAAGATGATAGCGGCCGAAGAAGAGCTGTCGCGCCTCGTAGGAGGCAGAATGGACGTGTTCCGCTCAGCGCCGTTCTTCATCGAACTGGTGCCGCAGGGCATCGACAAGGCGCAGTCGTTGCTGCGATTGCTCTCACGCCTCAACCTCACTCAGCAAGACCTCATGGCGTTTGGCGATGGCTATAACGACCTCTCCATGCTGAAACTGGCAGGACTGGGCGTGGCGATGGCTAACGCGGCACCCGAAGTGCGCGCCGATGCCGACTGGGTGACGCTGTCAAACGAAGACGACGGAGTGGCACATGCCCTCGACCGCTGGCTCCACTCAGAGCCTTAACATCCACACCCCGACAGACGCGTAAACACCCCGTCTGCTGGCTTCGATATAATAGTCGTTTGGGCATAAGGCCCATTTGACAAAATGATAGCACCCATTTGAGATTGCCAAAGGGCCGTAGTGACAAGCCCAAAGGAGCCCTTTGGCGTCCTCAAAGGGGCCCTTTGAGGATGCCGCGGGACTTTTAACAGACGTTAAGAATTGCGTTTACAAAATCACGTTATTTCCTTACATTGTGTCACATTTTACCCGCTTTTGCTGACACATAGGTTTTGTCACTTTTTCCCAAAACCCACTTCTCACCACCTTCTGCACCCATCCATCACAGCATCAATACTTTGCGCCACCGCTACGACGCTTCCCAGCCGCCGCCATAGCACCTCTCCGCTGCAGCCGTAACATCTCTCCATTACCACCACACTCCCTCTCCATTGCCGTCACACTCCCTCTCCGCTGCCGCCGTAACACCTCTCCATTGCCGCCACAGCTCCTCCCCGCTGCCGTCACAACACCCTTTTGCAGCGTTATTTTCAAAAAAATGGCATCGCTTTTTTACGTTTATGCACTCGTCAGCGACATTTAATCACGTTTTCTGACAAACACGCACAACACTGCCCCACACAGTGTTGCACATTCCAAATATTATTCGTAATTTTGCCATATACATACCCCACACCTGCAACACGAGCCTACAGCCGCAGACACAGGGGCGGAGAATAAAACTTAAAGAAGCCGTAAGAGTGGTGAAAACCACGCCACTATGGACCACAGGACGCCAAAACAGCCTAACAGTGAGGGTGAGATTCCACACGCCCTTCAGCTTCAGATAAACGCAATGTTATAATGCACTTACCACCTACCCAAGCCCGTCATCACGCCGCCACGACACTGTCCGCATAGCGCTGACGCCAGGTTTGGGCTAAAACAGAATATATAACAAACAGCATATGAACAACAACATGACAACAAGTCTCCCCGTAGGCACCATACTCCACGGCGAGGCATACGACTACAAAATAACGAGAATACTCGGACAAGGGTCGTTCGGCATCACCTACCAGGCAAAGGTAGAGATGAAAGGAGCTCTCGGCACACTCGACAGCAATATGTATGTGGCGATAAAGGAGTTCTTTATGAAGGAGGTGAACGGCCGCGAAGGGTCTACTGTGACCAGCAGCAGCGACTCGAAGGGTGGACTCGTAGACTACTATCGCAAAAAGTTTGAACGCGAAGCACAAAACCTTAGCACGCTGAAACACGACAACATAGTGCGCGTACTGGAGTCGTTCCACGGCAATGGAACGGTCTACTACGCCATGGAGTTTATCGATGGACAAAGCCTTGACAACACCATCATCAACTCACCGAAGGGCCATCTCGACGAGACGACGGCGCTGTCGTACACACGACAGATAGGCGCCGCACTATCATTCATGCACAATCGCGGCATACTTCACCTCGATGTGAAGCCTGCCAACGTGATGGTGAGACGCGACGGAAGGGCTTTCCTCATCGACTTCGGACTGGCAAAGCTCTACACTTCGGACGGAGAGCCGGAGTCAAGCACTAAGGTTGGAGCAGGCACACCGGGTTATGCACCGCTCGAACAGGCAAGCTACCGCGAGGGAAAGGGATTCCCCTTGGTGATGGACGTGTACGCTCTCGGCGCCACTTTGTTCAAGATGTTAACTGGAAACCGCCCACCAGAAGCGTCGGAGATACTCAACGACGGCTTCCCCACAGGCGAACTTATGCAGGCTGGCACCTCCACCAGCTTCATTGCATGTGTCAAAAAGGCGATGGCACCGCTGAAGTCGGACCGCTACCAGAACGTAAACGAATTTCTTACAGCCCTATCCGCAGCTGCTGCGGGCTGCGACATCAACGAAGAAGCGACCTCTATCAACACCGACTCCTCCACTGTGACCGACGAACCAGAAATTGTTGACGTGGAGCGCGACAACGCACGAAACGCACAAAAGGCAGCAGCGGAGCGACAAAGACAGATGGAGGCGGAACGCCAAAGACGTCAGGAGGCAGAGAGAGCAAGACGTCTGGAAGAGGCAAGAAAACGCCAAGAGGCTGAAAATCGACGTCAGGAGGAGGCAAGAATGCGCCAAGAGGCAGAGAGACAAAAGCGTCAAGAAGAAGAGAAACGTCTCCAAGCCGAGCGCCAAAGACAACCCAGGCGCGAGGCAGACATAGACACCGACCCCATAGACAAGCCATCGTCTAACAACCTTATGCGCAAGGTCATCATCTCAGTGTTTGTGTTTATAGGCATAGCAATATGCTATCCCAGCATCAAAAGCTGCGGTGGGGTCGGCAACAACGGCTCGTCAAGTTCGACATCTGCATCTGTTGAAGATGTAAAGAACCCGATAGGCACCATCAACTACGCCGACTCTGCCGACAATAAGTTCATATGGACGGGCGAAGTACTCAACGATGTGCCCTACGGCATGGGACGTGCAGTCTATCTTAGTGGCGACAAAGACAACAGAAAGTCATACGACGGCCGCATGGTGGACGGACAGCGCCACACTAAAGAAGGAGAGACGGCAAAGCTGATTTACAACAACGGCAACGAGTACACAGGCACGTTCGTCTACGACAACCTCGGTACGGGCACGTTCATAGACAAGAATAACGGTCTGCGCTACGAAGGATCGTTTCTTGATAATTCACCATACAAGGGCACGTGGTACTATCTAAGCGACGGCAGTGTGTACCAGGTAGTGAAGCCATAAAGGTAATAAGAACACGACAACACGACATGAACGAACTTAAAATAGGCGCCACCCTACAAAACGGCAAGTACCGCATAGAGCACGTACTGGGTCAGGGTGGCTTCGGTATAACCTATCTCGCCACGCAAACAACACTCGGTTGCAAGGTGGCTATAAAGGAGTTTTTCTTTCAAGACTGCTGCGAGCGCCACGCTGACGACTCACGTGTGAGCGTGATAACGGCAAGCAAGCAGGAGCTGGTGGACAAGTTCCGCCGCAAATTCCTAAAGGAAGCGCGGCTCTTGCTTGCCATCAACCACCACAACATAGTGCGTGTGATGGACGCATTCGAAGAGAACGACACCGCCTACTATGCTATGGAATACATCGAGGGCATCTCGCTCTCACAACTCATAAGCCAGAAAGGACGCCTCACGGCAGCCGAAACGCTCACCATAACCGACTCCGTGGGCCAGGCTCTCGTCTATCTGCACGCACGAAACATAAACCATCTCGACATCAAGCCTGCCAACATAATGATTGAGAACGGCACGGAGCGCGTGCTACTCATCGACTTTGGCGTGTCGAAACAGTACGATCCAGAGACAGGACAGAGCACCACGACCACGCCGGTAGGTGTCAGCCACGGCTACGCGCCACTCGAACAGTACAACAACGGCGGCGTACAGACATTCTCTCCACAAAGCGACGTCTACGCCCTCGGTGCCACAATGCTGAAGATGTTGACCGGAATAACGCCCCGAAACGCCGTAGAGCTGTCGCAACAAGGCGGTCCCACCATCGCGGCGGACGTCCCCGTAAACTTCGCGGCAGCCATACGCGCCGCCATGCAGCCCGTAAAGGCAAACCGTCCGCAGTCTGTACAGCAGCTGTTGACCATCCTCCACGACGGTCCAACAGATGAAGAGGCGACGGTGGTAGGTGCAATTGGCAATGCAAACGGCACCTCGGGAGCAGCAAACGGAGCCTCCAACGCGACCAATAATGACGCAGCGGGAGCAGCAAACGGAGCCTCCGGCAACGGCAGCAACGCCTCAAGGTCTGCCAACGGCAAAGCCAAGCAGATGTTTATTGGCCTCGCACTGGCACTCGTCTTTGTCGGTTCAATCTTCTATCTCGGCACCGACCGCAACAAGACAGACACAACAGACAACATCATGGCTGCCGACAGCGACACCGTAGCGATAGACTCCGTAGCGGTAGAAGAAGACACCAACGTCTACACCGAGAGCTTCAGCCAAAGCATAAAAGGCAAGATGGACAAAACAAGTCTTAGCATTGAATATCCCACATCGGGTCCAGAGCTGCTCGTGCAGAACATACGCGAGTGGATAAACGAGTCGTTAGGCGGAAAATATAACGGCGATTTGAGCGACGGAAAAGCCCTCTTCAACTTATACTTCGGCTCCTTGAGACGCGAGATGACAGAAAATTCGGAATACGAAAACTACAACCAGGTGACCATAAAGAAGCTGTATGAAAACGACAAGATAGCCACGTTCGTCTGCGAATCCTACTTCTACGGCGAGGGAGCAGCCCACGGCATGTCGAGCACCATGGGCGTAACGTTCCGCAAATCAGACGGACGCAAGTTCACGGTCAGCCTGCTCGATGGCTCCTACAAGTACCAAAGCGAGATAAAAACGGGCTTAAAGAAATACTTTGAGCTATCTTCCGACGAAGAGCTCATGGGCCGTTTGATGCTTAACAAAGACGCCGGCAGCGAGATACCGTTCCCCAAAAATGACCCGTGGATAACGGCAGCAGGCGTCGTGTTCTGCTATTCGGAATACGAGATAGCATGCTACGCCGACGGCATGCCTACCTTCACTATACCCGAAAGCGTAATAAAGAAGAAGAGTGCCGCCACCACACAGACATTCCTTGAATAGAACACAAACAAGCACCATATAGCACACAAGCAAGCACCATATAGCACACAAGCAAGCATCGAATAGCACACAAACAAAGACCACTCCACAATATGAACGAACTAAAGACAGGCTTTGCCCTGCAAAACGGCAAATACCGCATTGAACGCGTGCTGGGTCAGGGCGGCTTCGGCATAACCTATCTTGCCGTGCAGGTAAACCTCAACCGCAAGGTAGCCATAAAAGAGTTTTTCATGAAGGAGCTGTGCAACCGCGACGCTACCACATCTCACGTGTCGGTGCCGTCGACAGGCAGCGCCACCACGGTGGAACGGTTCCGCAGCAAGTTCGTGAAGGAAGCGCAAACCATAGCCGGACTCGACAATCCGCACATCATTCGCATACACGACATATTCAATGAGAACGGCACCGCCTACTATGTCATGGACTATCTTGGCAACGGTTCGCTCTCCGACCGTGTAAAAAGCGGCGGACCAATGGACGCGCAGACAGCCACAACCTACATCCAGCAGATTGGCGAGGCACTCACTTACCTGCACGCCCGCAGCATCAACCACCTCGACATCAAGCCGTCTAACATACTCATCAACGCCAGCGGAGAAGCCATAGTCATAGACTTCGGACTGTCAAAGCGCTACGACGAGAGCGGCACGCAGACCAGTTCGACGCCCGTTGGCATCAGTCACGGCTACGCACCGCTTGAGCAGTACCAGCCGGGAGGCGTCAGCACGTTTTCACCAACTGCCGACATCTACGCCCTCGGCGCCACACTCTTCTATCTGCTCACCGCCACAGCGCCGCCCAACGCTACCACATTGCTCTACGACGGCTTCCCCACCGCCACACTGACGAGCCACAACGTGGCGCCGACGATAGCCATCATAGTAGAGAAAGCCATGCAACCGCTACCGAAAGACCGCTACGCGAGCGTGGCAGAAATGACCAGTGCGCTCGACAAGGCTCTCTCTACAAAAACCGACGAAGCCACCGTGACAGCCAACACCAACCCCAGTGAGGCAACCATAATAGGCGCAACGCCAACCGTGGCACGCCCCAAACCAACTACTACAAGCTCAAAGACAACCGCTTCAAGCCCCAAGACGCCAGCCACAACGACCCCAAAACCAACCGCTTCAAGCCACAACGCGCCAGCCACAAAGCCCCACATACAGTGGCACTGGAAGCGCGCGGCGTTGGTGATGCTGCTTGAATACGTGGCAGTGATAGTCCACACAAGCATCTTCAGCCAATACTCCTGGTTCAAAGGGCTATATTACACCTTCGTGGGATATGAATCTCCCGACATGAGAGACATCGCATTCTACGTCCAAGACCTGCTCATCACAGCGCTATTGATTGCCGCCCTCTGCGCCGCAATATACCGTTGGCGCCATCTGTCGCTACACTTCATAGCACGTTGGGCAGCAGTTGTCTTCATACCGGCGTTTTATCCATTCAGCATGGTGATTGATACGTATTACCTTTACGGCTACTACATCAATTCGTACACAGCCTTTTTTGCACTCTCTCTGCTGTCAGCCTTCGCCTTCGCGCTGCCCATGAAGCTGGAAGAGGGGTCTATAAGCAAGACCCTAAAGCGCCACAAGGTGCAGACACTATGGATTGTGCTTATACTCTTCAGCATGGCATGCGGCACAGCAGTGCGTTTGCAATGGTATTATAGCGAGCGCAAACGCTTTGTAAAACCTGTCGATTTAGGATTGTCGGTCAAGTGGTCGCCAGTAGGAACAAACAGCACCACAGGCTCACTACAACTTGAAGGCTGGCCGTCCTACACCTTCTCCAACAACGACTGCAGCCCTAACAAAGACGCAGACGACCCTACTGATTACGGCGAATACATCTTCAAAGAGATAAACATACCCACCAAAGATTGCGACCTGAAGCGAATCCCGATAAATGGGAATAACGATCACCCCAACACCTTATTAAAATATTACGGTGACGGATGGCGCATGCCGACGTATGCAGAGATGAAAGAACTCGTCGAAAAGTGTACATGGGACTGGGTCAAGATACCCGAAGGCTACTACGGAGAGACCTACGGCTACAGGGTGACAGGTCCAAGCGGACGCTCCATACTGCTCCCGGCGAGAGGATATCTACGACTCGACAAGCGCAATGGCACATACTACGCAAGCAAGCGACGTGAAGGCCACGACGCCTACTACATGACTGGCACCGTCAACCACGCCAAACCCGACGGGCTCTACGTCCACTACTTAGCGATAGAGAGCAACGACTCGCTCGGCACACACACCGCCAAAATGCGTAGCATGTCTATAGAAGACGCGCAACACATCGCTATGTGCATTCGCGCCGTACACGACTGAAAAATGCGATTTGTCACAATGTAAGCGACATCGCTGTTTCGCTGACACATTGCTACGTTTTAGTGCGTTCTGCTTACGCCAATTCTTAACGAGTGTTAAAGCAGCAGCGAACTTCCCACTACGCCCCTTTGGGCTTGCCACTACGGCCCTTTGACATCGTCATTAGGCCGTAGTGACAACGCCAAAGGGGTGCTTTCATTTTGTCAATCGGCAATAGTGGCAAAATCATCAGCCACAGACCACTTTTCACAAACGCCACACCCATCTGCCAATTAGCACCCCTTTGGACATCCGTCGTATTGTTTTTTTTAGTAAGTTTGCAATCAGATAAAGACGCGACACACCATGACGTGTCGTAAAGAAAGGTCTACAGATGAAAAGACAACACTACACATACATCCTCGCGGCACTCGTCGCAGGACTCATCGCCGTGATGGCAATGTCACGAAAAGAGGCTGTCGAGCCGTTCGACGCAGCAGCCATGCAACGTGTCATGGGAGGCATGGCAGGGTGCTTCGACGCTTGGTTAGCGGCGCGACAGCGCGATTCGCTCGCCAACAAGCTCGACTCCATATCCGGACACCTCACCTTCGCCGACGGAACAGCAGCAAAAGGCGTCGTCGTGAGCGACGGCACAAGCTGCACACGCACCGACTCGACAGGCCGCTACGCCCTGCTGCGCGACAAGAAGGCGCGATTTGTCTTCTATACCGTGCCCTCCGACTGCGAGGTTCCGGTCCACTCCGACAGCGACCGCACCGCCTTCTTCTACCAACCTGTCACACGGCGCCGCGCCACCTACGACTTCAGACTCACCCGTCTGCCTGGCGGCATAGAGCGAAACTACCGCATGATTGTAATCGGCGACCCACAGGTGACCAACGCCATGAACCCCTTCTACACCGGTCCTAACGACAATCTGGTCGAGAAGTCTGACGTAGCACGATTCAACGACGAGACCATGACTGACATACGCCGCACCATCGACGCCCTGCCCGACGCCACTCCCGTCTACGGACTGAGTATGGGCGACAACGTGCAGTACTATGGTGGCTACAACTCCGAGCTGCAACAGCAGATACGCGCAGCCCTCGGCAGCTCGCGCATGCGCCTGTTCTCGGTCATTGGAAACCACGACCAGGACGGCAGCGCGCTCTATCGTAGCAAGTGGGAGCAGTGTTGGGGACCTACTGACTACTCGTTCAACCGCGGCAACGAACACTATGTGTGTCTCAACAACGTGCAGTTCACACGCCATAAGTCCTATTACTCGCCGGGCGAACTTACCGATCGACAGATGAAGTGGCTGCGCCAAGACCTCGCTCTCACCCCACGACACATGCGAGTGGTGCTGTGCTACCACATTCCGCTAACCTTTGGCACCATCCCCGGAGCCAAAGCGTCGCCACTGGGCATAGTGTCGGAAGAGAGACACTACTACTCTTCACGCTTGCCGGAGCTGCTCAAGCTGCTCAACCAATATGAAGGGGGCTACGAACTGTTCTGCGGACACACCCACTTCGCCATGCACCACGAGATTGAAGTCAACGGCGAGCGCGTCGTGGAGCGCTGCCATGCCGCGGCGTGTGGCAACATTTGGCAGTCAAATATCAACATCTGCGGCACGCCAAACGGATATTATGTCTACACCTTCGACGACAAACGCCTCGCCGACTGCTACTACAAAGGCACGTTTTGGCCCGTCACACGACAGATGACGCTGTTCCGCGCAGCTACCGACTTCAATGGCGAGAGATACGCCAACGACTGGAATCTGCCACACGACACGGGGCTGATAGTAGCCAATGTGTTCAATGCCGACTCACGATGGGACATCACCGTGGTGGAGAACGGACTCGAACACCCGATGCACCGCATAAGCAGCTGCGGACAAGACGCCTTCGCCACCGGCTACCATCATAAGTACTGCCAGGCCATGCCTTACAGGTTTGTGAGCAAACAGAACGGCTATCTCGTCATGAACCACCTGTTCTACTACGAGCCGCACAGCCGCGACAGTCGACTGACAGTGCGTGCTCGCGACCCCTACGGTCACATCTACGAGTGCAACACGGCCGAAGTGGTGACGGTTCCGTTCTACAATTTCGCACACTACTACCGCCGCTGACGGTGCCATCATCCGTATTTGTCACATCATTGTAACACCATTGCAACAGTTGTGAATACCAAACGCCATAACTTTGCGCACGATAACATAACACGTCAAGAACGATAACATAACACGTCAAGAATATGGAACAGAAACATAAAATACTTGTTGTGGACGACGAGCAGGACCTGCTTGAGATTCTGAAGTTCAACCTCGAGACCGAAGGATATGAGGTTGCCACTGCCACATCGGCAGAAGAGGCGCTACACCTCAACCTGGGCGACTTCAATCTGTTGCTGCTCGACGTCATGATGGGTGGCATGTCGGGATTTGCAATGGCACGAAAGCTGAAGGACAACCCGTCTACTGCCGCCATACCTATCATCTTCCTGACAGCACGCGACACCGAAAACGACACACTGACAGGATTCAGTCTCGGCGCCGACGACTACATATCAAAGCCGTTCTCCATACGCGAGGTGCTGGTACGAGTACGTGCCGTGCTGCGCCGCACTGCCGACCCGTCGACACAACAGAGCAACACGCTGCGCTATCAGGGCATCGAGATGAACCTCGATAAGAAGACTGTGAGCATCGAAGGGGAAGACATTCCGTTCACAAAGACCGAGTTTGAACTGCTACATCTGCTACTTGACGAGCGCGGCAGGGTGTTCTCGCGCCAAGAACTCATCGACCGCGTGTGGCCAAAAGACGTGCTCGTGCTCGATCGCACGGTTGATGTCAACATCACCAGGCTGCGCAAGAAAATCGGACCCTATGCCAAGTGCATCGTGACACGCCTCGGTTTCGGTTACTACTTTGACGCATAAGCAAGAGAAGGAGCTTCTTTGGAGGCGAGATTTGGTATCTTTGGAGGCGAGATTTGGCATCTTTGGAAGCGAGATTTGGCATCCAATAAAGCGCCATTAGCCCCATTACGAAGCACAAATAGTCTTATAACAAAAATCAAAAACTATGACCTTATTCCCTAACATAAGCGTAGGTCGCCGCATATACCTTAGTGTTTTGTCGGTGTTTGTGGTGTTTGCAGCAGCCTTTATCGTGTTCCAGCAGAACCGAGAGAAGCAATATAAGATCGACAGTCTTAACATTAGACTTCAAGACTACAACACACGCATGGAGGAATCTATGCAAAACATGAAGACCATTGACGAGCATACACTCGACGACTACGTCCGCGAGCACGCCATGCCAGAGCTTCGCGTCACGCTGATAGACCGTCATGGTCGTGTGTTCTACGACAGTAGGCTGAAAGACTACAGCAACTTGCCCAACCACTTGTCACGCCCTGAGGTCAAGGCGGCGGTGACAACAGGACAAGGTTCGACCGTGGAGCGCAACAGTACGACCCTTAACGACTACTTCTTCTACTCCGCCACACGCTTCAATCCGAGCGGACTCATCATACGAAGTGCCCTCCCTTACGACAACAACCTTGCCGAATCGCTCCGCGCCGACCAACACTACATCTGGTTTGCGCTATCCGCGTTGGCGCTGTTGACGCTCATTCTCTACCGCTTCACAAGCCGATTAGGACGCAATATCACCAAGTTGAGGCTCTTTGCATACCGTGCCGACCGCGGCGACTCGCTCGACACCGAAGACCTTGTGGCATTTCCGAACGACGAGTTAGGCGAGATTGCCGAGAAGATAGTGAAGATATACAAGCGTCTGCAGAACACACGTCACGAGCAAGACATACTGAAACGCCAGCTCACACAGAACATTGCACACGAGCTGAAGACCCCCGTGGCGAGCATACAGGGCTACCTCGAGACCATACTCGACAACCCACGCATCGACGAAGCGACCCGCCAGCAGTTCCTGCAACGCAGCTATGCACAGGCACAACGGCTCACATCGCTGCTTCAGGACATCTCCACGCTCAACCGAATGGACGACGCTCCGAACGAGATGGAGCTTGGAAGGGTAGACATAGCGGCAATGGTGGAAGGCATAGAGAAAGACACTGCCATGCAGCTTGAGGCCCGTCACATGGCTTTTGTCAACCAGTTGCCCGAACATCTGACGGTCAACGGCAACCAGAGTCTGCTCTACAGCGTGTTCCGCAACCTCACCGACAACGCCATTGCCTATGCTGGCGAGGGCACCACCATAAACCTCACGGCAGAGGAAGTGGGCGACGAGTGGCACTTCTCGTTTAGCGATAACGGCGTGGGCGTTGCCGCCGAACACCTCCCCCGCATCTTCGAGCGCTTCTATCGCGTAGACAAAGGGCGCAGCCGCAAGATGGGTGGAACAGGTCTTGGGCTTGCCATTGTCAAGAATGCGGTGCTTATGCACGGCGGCAAGATAAGCGTTCACAACCGTCCGACAGGCGGACTGGAGTTTAACTTCTACATCCGTAAGGACGGCAAACGAAGCAATTAACACAAAAAAGGGGCAAGTCCAGCAACCATTCTGTTGCGAGGACTTGCCCCTATTGTATAAGCCTGGCCTATGTATTCAAGCCGTAACAGGCACAGAGTAAACAATTATTGCCATCCGCCTGAGCACATGCGGTCAGACCATTAGTCTTGTTTCGAGTTGAGTGTTATTTCACTTCAACGCTCTTGAGAGTCTTCTCCTCAGCCTTAAGTTCCTTCGGAATGTCGATGGTGAGCACACCGTCAGCAACCTTTGCGCTTATCTTGTTGCGGTCGGCATCATCAGGCAGCACGTAGGTCTGCTCATAATTGCTGTATGAGAACTCACGACGCAGATAGCGAGCGTGCTTGTCTTTCTCTTTGTGCTCTTCCTTATGCTCCATCTTGTTCTCTATAGCGAGATTGAGATTGCCCTCATTGTCGATGTTAATGCGTACCCACTCTTTCTTAAGGCCAGGCACAGCCACCTCCATGATGTAGTCCGTTGCGCTCTCCTTTACGTTCACTGCAGGTGCTGTAGCGTTCATACGCGGCATGACTGAAGTGTCAAAGAAATCGTCATCAAACCAATTTGTCAACCAATTTGCATTGTTATTTCTACGAGCTAACAACATAATAAAATTACCTCCTAATTATACTTTTCTCGTCCTCTGTTCGGCTTTCGCGTCCCTCGGGATTTCTGTTTTGTTAATAAATACTGACTTTTATCGAGCCTCACGCTGTCCGTGTTCGGGTCGAGCCTTGCGGTTCTGCCCTCGCCCTTCGTGCTTCGGCTTTCACTATGCATATACACAACAATCGTGCCCGTGCCACTTCCACAGCCCGACAGAACACGTTGATTGCCAAAGGTGTCAGCAAAGAGTGCCAATATTTCACGAAAAGCCAAAAAAATTAAACTTTGCTGCCAATCTGTACACTATTTTTTGTAATTTCGCAGACGGTTTACCCGCAACAGCAAGAGGTAGCCACCACAACAATAAGGCGTCACCGCCACCCACAGCCACGGCACCACCGCCCCAGCAAACACAACATATAAATAATAAAAAGAAGTAATGAAGAAGACATTTACACTGCTGTTTCTCGCCATCACACTGGCCAACAGCGTCAGCGCACAGCTGCTTTACAAGATTTCAGGTAACGGCCTTGAGAAGTCCTCATATATCATTGGTACACACCATCTTGCCAACGTCGGCTTCCTACAGAAGTTAGACGGCGTGAAGACCGCACTAACAGAGACCGACCAGGTGTATGGAGAGGTGGTGTTCGATGACATGACCAACGCCGACACGCTACAGGCATTGAAAGCCAAGACGCAGCTGCCGGAAGGACAAACCATAAAGACTCTGCTCACACCACAGGAGTACAAAGAGCTTGACGGCTGCATGAAGAACCTCATGGGAACCGGACTTTCCAACCCCGCCGTCATGCAGAGCATGGGCCACATGACGCCACAGACGCTGCTGACACAGCTCGAACTCATATTGTTCATGTCGCGTCACATGGGCGAATTTGACCCCACGGCGACCTTCGACCAGTACTTCCAGACACAGGCAAAGCACAACAGCGAACCCATCGGCGGCCTCGAGACCGTGGCATTCCAAGCCCACACGCTCTACGACGTGCCCATGAAGCGACAGATAGAGCTGCTCATGTGCTTCGTACGCAACACCGAGCGCGACGCGGCACTAATGGACCGCCTCACCGAAGCGTTCTACGCACAAGACCTCAGCAAGATGGAGGAGGCAGCAAACGAGAAATACGGCAACTCCTGCGACGCCACTCCCGAAGAGCAAGCAGCACTAATCAGCCGCCGCAACGCCGCGTGGATGGAGAAGATGCCGTCCATCATGACCGCGCGTCCCACCTTTTTCGCTGTCGGCGCGCTCCATCTCGTGGGCGACGAGGGACTGCTCCAGCTGCTTAGAAAGGCAGGATATGAAGTTGAAGGAATAAAGTAGAACGCGCCAATAGGCTGCACCATAAAGCAGCCTGCCGCGTAAAGCAAGCGCAAACACGAAACAAAGAAAAACGGTCTTTTGCATAAAGAAAGCAAAAGACCGTTTTTCTTTACATTATGATAGAAAACAAAGCGCTTTTGTAACGCCAATTCTTAACGTCTGTTAAAAGCCCACAGAGATTGCCAAAGGGGCCAAATGGGCTTGTCACTACGGCCTAATGAGCTTGTCACTACGGCCCTTTGACAACGCCAAAAGGGTGCTATCATTTTGTCAAACGGCACTAACGGGAAAATGATCACCGCCCGACCGTTTTTCAAAACCTATAGATTCTGTCGGGCGGCAGCATGCCATCAGCTCTACAGCGATATATCATCGTGCCCGCGGCAGCATGTCATCAACTTTGCAGTACCATGCCATCAGACCTTCATCGTCCCTCTCTACTTCTCGAAACGACACTTGCAATAGACGCAACCGTTGTCCTGTTTGAGCAGGCTGTACGGCTTCATGCCGAGGAAGTGGCGGCACTGCGGGTTCGGACACACATACTTGTGTTGGAACTCTTCGGTCAACTTGTCGAGTTCGTCGATGCTCTTGTCGCTGTAAGCCATGTAGAATGCATAGATTGTAACGGCAAGACCCACGAAGAAAAGCACGGTTGTAGCGTCTGTCACCATGGGGCTGACGCCCGATATGCGCGACACGGCGCCGCTGCTGATGGTGAATATCGGCGCCACGCCTCTGAGCAGATTGAGGTTGCGCTGGCGATATTTTATCTCCATTTGCTTGTCGTGGAACTCGTCATATACAGCTTTCAGATGGTCTATGCTGAACGTCGGCACATTCTCTGATGCACCACCACCGCTCTTGACAGCGCTGCCACCGCCTATCACCTGGTTGGCAATGAGCGTGAGAGTCTTCAGCACTTCCGCCACAGACACTTGGTACTTGTACTGTCCCATCTCTATGATGCTGCCCTCGTCGATGTGCTTCTTCATAATCTGTGTGCCGTCGACAAACGTCACATTCTCTGCTTTGGCGTTCTCGAGAGTCATGTCTCCCTTCATGTCTATCTGCAAACGGCAGTGCGCCTTGTCCTCGCCGGGTATGCAACGGCTCACACCTCCCGACACGCTGCCGGGCTGTCCTATCGGTGCGAAGTAGTTTTTGCCGTTGTGTTTCATCGACACCAGCAGTCTGCCGTTTACTGGTTCGCGTCCTATGAGTATGGTCTTTCCAAAAAGTCTGTTGTCCATTTTATTTGTTTTATCTTATGTTTTTACTGTTGTCTCGCGAGCAATCGGCGCGCCATGAGTCACGCGGCGCAGCCTCATCTTTTATTCTCCTTTCTCTTTCTCCACCACAGCCGATGAGCACAACGTGCTGACATACATCTCCTTGAGCTTCTTCAACGCCTCTTTGGAGATGCTCACGGGATAGGCAAACAGCTCCCCGTCGCTCAACACGAGCTTCTGTTTGAGCACGCTGATGTGGTAGACGTAGTCGAGATTGACGATGTGTCGCTTGCCGACACGTGCAAACACAGTGCCTGCTTCGTGCAGATTGTCGTTGATAAGCTTCTGCATTTGCGCGAGGTTCATGCACACCGCACCCTTTAGTTTGTTGCTCAAATAGAAGTTCGTATAGTTGCCTTCTGCTTCGAAATAGACTATGTGGGCGATGTCAATCTTATATAACTCGTCGCGGCTATTGATATAAAGATATTTTCTCATAATCGGTATAATTAGTTGTTGGCTATGCTATTGTTGTGCCGGATAGGCACGGACTGACGCTATGCGCGGCGCAGGTAAAGATAGTCTGCAGTCTGTTCCTCACCCGTGTCGGTGTCGCACACGACGACAGTGGCATGCAGACGTTCGTCCACATCTATCGTTACGGTCACGTGGTGCGGCTGATGGGTGAAGCGACGACGCAGGTCAAGCGGTCGCATGTCGCCGTCGTAGCCGACAAACAGCTCGTCACTCTCTTCAAGCACAAGGTCTGCCGAGCGCTTGCAGGGTATGGGTTGGAAGGCTGGCATCAGCACATCGGTGATGCGTATGTCGCTCTCTGGGTGCGCCTTGCACAAGCCGAAGGGCACGGGCGTGGCGTCGAGCAGCACGTCGCAGACATAGAACTCAAACGGCGACTCACCCATACAGAACAGCACACGCATTGCTCCCGCTATGAATTGGAAGAACGCCGAACTGTTGTCAAGCTCCGCTACACGGCAGCTGTCGGCAGTGGTAGGCTCGTCACACTCGTCAAGCACGCCCGACTCCAGCACCTCCATCATGCCGTCGTTGCACTCATAGTGGCAGAACATGCCATTATATATGAGCATGGAGTCGCCCTCCGACGGTGCGCCAAAGGCTGTCAAGTGCTGCTGACGGGTTATGCGATAGTTGCGAAACGCGAACGGATAGCGACTTAACAGGTCTGCCACCTTGCCGAGTTGTGACGCTCGACAGTAGGTTATGATGTTGCGCGCATCGCTCAATGTTTGCCAGTTGTCAATGATATAGTTGCCTATCGGATGGGTGGAAAAGTCGACGAGCGCCAGCGCACTGGGCATGTACGACGGCACAACAGCACGCATAAGGTCGTCGGCAAGGTTTTCTATCCAGTAGCTGTTCACTGGTTTGTAGATGCGTCCGTCGTGGTATATGAGCACCGAGTTGTCGTTGGTGAGCGATATGATGGACACCCCGAAGTTGTTTATGTCGGTGGTTGTGCGACGCACGTCAGCCTTACCGTCAGTTCCCGACTGCCAACGGTGCTTCACATTGAAGAACGACGACTCAAGCTTCACGCGGTCGCTGTTGAGCGTATCGGTGAACTCGCCAATCTCTGTGGTCTCGCTATGAATGTTGCGCTCATTGTAGCCATAGGGGCTGCGCGGTGAGTCGCTGCCTTCTGTCCGTTGTACAGACTCTTTCTGTTCGTCCATTACTGTGTGTTGCTGATATGCGGTCAATAGATGGTTAATATACCATTTAATGCTGCAAAGTTACAATTTCTTGCGCACATTCTGCCACCTGTCTGCCGTTTTTTTAAGTAAAAACGCGATGAAAGAGAAATAGGCAGAAAGCGACAAGACACAAAGAAAGCAGAAACCACGGTTTTAGTGACACATTGTCACGATTCCGTCGTTTCTGCTTACGCCAATTCTTAACACATGTTAAAGCCGCGGTGGTTTTCCCACTACGGCCCTTTGACATCGCCATTAGGCCGTAGTGACATCGTCAAAGGGCCGTAGTGAGAAGCCCGAAAAGGCCCTATCATTTTGTCAATCGTGCCCTTTGACAAAACCACACGCCTACAGTGGGTACTCGTCGAAGGCATAGAGCACCGTCGAGAGGTATCGCTCGCCAGTGTCGGGGAGTATCGCCACGATGGTCTTACCCTCGTTTTCAGGACGCTTTGCCAGCTCGGCAGCGGCGAAAGCGGCAGCTCCAGACGAGATGCCTACGAGCAGTCCTTCCTCGCGTGCCAACTCACGGCCGGTGCGAATAGCGTCGTCGTTGTCGATGTCGAGCACCTCGTCAATGACCGATGCGTCGTAGGTCTTAGGCACAAAGCCTGCGCCTATGCCCTGTATCTTGTGCGGTCCGCTCTGTCCGCCGTTGAGCACGGGAGAGGTGGCGGGCTCTACTGCCACGACCTTGACGTCGGGGTTGTACTCCTTCAGGCGCTTGCCAATGCCCGATATGGTGCCGCCGGTGCCCACACCAGCCACGATGATGTCTATCTTGCCATCGGTCTGCTCCCATATCTCCTTACCCGTAGTCTCGTAATGGCGGCGCGGGTTGGCGTCGTTTTCAAACTGCTGCAATATCACTGCGCCAGGTATGGTGTCGCGAAGTTCCTCTGCCGCCTTTATGGCGCCAGTCATTCCGTC
The DNA here is from genome assembly GCA_022788105.1 of Prevotella sp. GTDB lineage: Bacteria > Bacteroidota > Bacteroidia > Bacteroidales > Bacteroidaceae > Prevotella. The sequence goes on from JALEVZ010000053.1 coordinate 96,836, forward strand.
TTTGCCCGGCGTGAGTTTCACCGTCGCGCCGTATGCTTTGACGAGGTTGCGGCGCTCCACACTCATGGTCTCGGGCATGGTGAGTATGAGCTTGTAGCCCTTCACCGCCGACACGAGAGCCAGTCCCACGCCTGTGTTTCCGCTCGTAGGTTCTATTATAGTGGCGCCAGGCTTCAGCAGTCCCTTCTGCTCTGCGTCTTCAATCATGGCCAGTGCGATGCGGTCTTTCACGCTACCGCCAGGGTTAAAATACTCCACCTTCGCTATGATGGGGGTCTTCAGACCTTTGAGTTTGGAATATTTGCCCAGCTCAAGAAGCGGAGTATTGCCGACAAGGTCGGTAAGTTGTTTTGCAATCTTTGTCATATTCGGTTTCCTTTCCTTGCTTTATTCCTTCTTCTAAATAATGATTTTTATTCTTCTATATAACGATTTTTTTCTTCTATATAACTAATTTCTTCTTCTATATGATGACTATGTCGTTTCAAAGCACATCTTTTTTGATTCCACATCCTGCCCCCTTCGCTGTCGCAGAGGGGCAGAATGGGCTGTGCTATCATATCTGGTCGAACGCCTGCTGCAGGTCGTCGATGATGTCGTCGATATGCTCCACGCCGATGCTGAGGCGTATTGTCGACGGCGTGATGTGCTGCTGTGCCAGCTCCTCGGGCGACATCTGCGAGTGAGTGGTGGTGGCAGGGTGAATGACGAGGCTCTTCACGTCAGCCACATTGGCAAGAAGCGAGAAGATATGGAGCGAGTCTATGAACTTCCATGCTGCCTCTTCGCCGCCTTTTATCTCAAAGGTGAAGATGCTACCGCCGCCGTTAGGATAGTATTTCTGGTAGAGAGCATGGTCGGGATGGGTAGGCAACGACGGGTGGTTCACCTTCTCTACCTTCGGGTTGTGGGCGAGATAGTCCACCACCTTCAGCGCGTTGGCGACGTGACGCTCTACGCGCAGCGAGAGAGTTTCAAGGCCCTGGAGTAGAATCCAGGCGTTGAAGGGCGAGATAGCAGCACCGGTATCGCGCAGCACCACGGCACGAATGCGTGTCACGAAGGCTGCCTTACCTGCTACATCGGCAAACACGGCACCGTGATAAGAGGGGTCGGGCTTTGCCAGTGTGGGGTATTTGTCGGCGTTTGCTTTCCAATCAAAGGTTCCACCGTCTACAATCACACCGCCAAGACTTGAACCATGGCCTCCGATAAACTTCGTTGCAGAGTGTACCACGATGTCGGCGCCGTGCTCGATAGGACGAATAAGGAACGGCGTGCCGAAGGTGTTGTCTACAATAAAGGGTATGTTGTGCTTGTGAGCAACGGCTGCTACAGCCTCCAGGTCGGTGACATCGGAGTTTGGATTGCCGAATGTTTCGGCGTAAACCACCTTTGTATTGGGCTGGATAGCAGCCTCGAGAGCAGCCAAATCGTTGACGTTGACAATGGTGTTGGTGACACCTTGCGTGGTGAGGGTGTGGGTTATGAGGTTGAACGAGCCTCCATACAGATTGTCAGCAGCCACGATGTGGTCGCCCTCCTGCACTATGTTCTGCAGTGCATAAGTCACAGCGGCAGCGCCAGAAGCCACGGCAAGGGCTGCCACACCACCCTCCAGGGCTGCGATGCGCTCCTCAAACACGCCCTGTGTGGGGTTGGTCAGACGGCCGTAGATGTTGCCTGCGTCGCGCAAGGCAAAGCGGTCAGCAGCATGCTGGGAGTTGCGGAACACGTAAGAGGTGGTCTGATATATAGGCACTGCACGCGCGTCAGTGGTCGGATCGGGGTTTTCTTGTCCTACATGAAGCTGGAGTGTCTCGAAATGAAGTTTCTTGTTACTCATAAATTGTTTTCCTTTCTTTTTGCTTTTTGCCCCTGCTGCCCGCGTCATGTGGCTGTTTTGACAAGTTCTGTCTGCCGTAGCGGCGGCAGCGGAAGGCGTTGTTAATACGATATTTTCATTCTACTGTTGCAAAGGTACGGCTTTTTCGGCATATAGAAAATAGCATAAACGGGGCATTCCGCATACCATATTCGTGGTATTTAGGCATAAACCGTGTTATATTGACACCTAAACGGGCATTTATATACACCTTTTATTATTTTTAAAGGAGAAATGATGGGAGAAATGAAGAAGAGGGATGGTAGATAGAAAGGGAGGGAATAGGAGGAAGAAAGAAGAGGGATGAAAGTAAGTAAGAGGAGAGATGACAGAAAGGAAGAGATGGTATAGCAGCGCCATTACATTATAAAATAGGTGCGCATAGTTTTGCGTTGTCCTCATTTTGCAGTACCTTTGCACGAGATAAGCGGCACGCGGCAATCTGAAAGCAAGCTTTCACTGCGCCCGTTTGCACTATCTTCAAAACATGTTATGAAAAAAATCACCATACTATTATTATCATTATGCCTCTGCACAGCAGCACATGCGCAGATGAGCCGCAAGGCAATGGAGCAGACGGCAAACGAGGCTGTAAGCCAGATTGCGCTTACTGGCCACACCCCCAAAGCAGAACTCATAGAGAAACTGGCATCTAACGCCGACATGAGCATCGACATGTTGAGCCGCATGGGCGACCCCAACGACGCGCGACAGTCAAGGGCTTGCGTCCGACTTATAGACGACATCACCGCCTATAGCCTCACCGACAAGGGCAGACGATATGTCAATCTTGTACGCAACGGACTGAAAAAGGCCATCGACCGCAGCGATAGCTCAGAGTCGCGACTCCACTATCTCGACCAACTCAAGACCGTGGCAAAGCCTGCCGACGCCTCACACATAGTCATGTACCTGACCGATCAAGACATGGCACCAGAGGCATTTCGACTGCTTGTGGCAATGCCCGACATCGACAATGAGCTGGCAGACATCGCCAAAAGCACCGCGAAGCCCGACGAGAACATAGAAAAGATAATGAAGGCACGCAAGGGTCAGGCCGTCGCAGCACCTAAGGAGAAGGCGCGTCCCAAGCCATCGGCACTGCCATTCTGGACCGTTAGCCTTGACAAAGAGGTGGAACGCATAGCCTCAACAGCCGACCGTAGCGCCGATGACATCATACTCAAACAGCCAGCAGCACAAGCCATGCCCGCCCTGCTTGCCATAGCAGCGCAGAAGGAGGGTGGCGAGCGCGACGCCATAATAGCGCGTTACGTGACCATGGCAGAGGGATGCGGCGCCACCGACGGCGAGCGCTACCTGCTGCTACGCCGTGCCGACGAGCTGAACCCATGCCAAGCGTTGCGCCAAAAGATAGTGGTGGACCTCGGCAACACGCACACCATACAGGCTCTTGCCTACATACGACAGTACTATGACAAGCGAGATTTGGCCGACGCGGTGGCAGTGTCGACACGCAACATCATAGCCCAGACGCCGCAAGCCAACGGCGGACGATACGTCTACAACATGTTGCAGGCCGCCAAACAGTCGTTCATACGCCACTATGACGAGCAGGGTGTGGACATGGCTATTGACGATGTGCTGGCAGCAATAGACGACTGCGGCACGTCAGGAGGCTACAATCTCGCGTTCGCCCCGCCCACCAAGATGGGCAAACGCGGCTACTGGAACATGAGCGACGAGCTGAAAGACTTTGACCTCACCTTCGACTGGCTGGCAGACGGCATATTCACCGTCAGCCTGCACTCTATGCCTGTGCTGTCGCTCGACCACAAATTGGGCGCCCGTCTTGCTAGCGACGACAAGTGGCACCCATTCGCTGGTGACGACAAGAGCTATCCCAGAGGCGAAGAAACGGACTGGTGTACGGTGAACATCAGCGTGACAGACAACATGCTGACGCTCTCTGTCAACGGCCGCGACCTCTTCGTCAACACCCCACTCGTGAGCGAACAGCAGGGCCAACCTGCCAACACATCGGGCACAATACGCTTCCTCGCCGACGACAACGGTGCTACCGTAAGACAGGTTTGCATACGTCGCAGATAGCACAAAGACGGTGTGACTGCGCCAAAAAGCAATGGTTGGAAACAAGACAAATAGAGCTGATTTTACAAACAGGGCTTGTTGACAAAATGATAGTGCCCTTTTGGGCTTGTCACTACGGCCGAATGACGACGTCAAAGGGGCCGAATGACGACGCCAAAGGGGCCGAATGGGAAAGTCAACAGGCTTTTAACAGATGTTAAGAATTGGCGTTAGTTTTAGCGACGAAATAATAGCAAAGTGTCACCAAAACCGCCGATTTGCTTTCACAGCGTATTGCCGCATTTTTAAGAGAAAAGCGTAAGAGTTGCCGTCAGCTACTCTTACGCTTTTCTTTTCGTTCCTCACTCCTCTCTTTCCCTACCTAAAATTTTTCACTTTTCGTTCTTCACTCCCCTCTTCCCCTACCTAAAATTTTTCACTTTTCGTTTTTCACTTTTCACTTCTCTTTCCTTTTCCTTACACCGTAATTTCTCCAGAGCCGAAGCAACGATGGTGGTCTTCGTCATAAACCACGCAGAACTGTCCTGGCGCCACACCCTGGATGAGGTGTTCGGCGTGTACGATGAACGAGCGATCGCCTGTGCGTTCAAGTGTCGCACGGTGGTATTCGGGCGTATGTCTTATCTTAAACCGCACGTTCACACGGTCTTGTCCCTCCCACGGATTGAGCGTAAGGAAATGGAAATCGTGTATTGGGAAATCCTGTTTGTAGGCGGTGCGCGGCTCGAAACCCTTGCTTACAAACAGTATGTTGCGCTCCATGTCTTTCTTCACCGCATACCACGGTCCGCCGCCGAAGCCAAGTCCGTGTCGCTGACCGATGGTATGGAACCAAAGACCCTTATGCAGACCAATCTTCTTGCCGGTCTCCAGCTCGAGCACATCGCCCGGATTTTCACCGAGATAGCGACGTATGTAGTCGTTGTAGTTTATCTTACCGAGGAAGCAGATGCCCTGCGAGTCCTTGCGCTTGGCGTTGATAAGATGTTCGCGTTCGGCAATGGCGCGCACCTCATCTTTCATGTAATGGCCTATGGGGAAGAGCGCTTTACGCAGCTGCCAGTCGTAGATCTGCGCGAGGAAGTCGGTCTGGTCCTTAACGGGGTCCGGGCTGGTTACGAGCCATTTGTGTCCGTCGGCAATCTCGGTCTGGGCATAATGGCCCGTGGCTATGAGGTCATAGTTGTGCCCCATCTTGGCGTTGAAAGCACCAAACTTT
>JALEVZ010000061.1 GCA_022788105.1 Prevotella sp.
TCGTCTTTCAATGTAACCGGCTACCTTTGCAAACAGAAAAACAAAACGGGCAGCAACCCGTTACAAAAAACAGGCAAAACCCGTTAAAAAACCAAACGGGCAGCAACCTGTTACAAAAAACAAAAACAGGCAAACCCGTTAAAAAAACGAAATGAGCAACAACCCGTTAAAAAACACAGCTTATGAAAAGAATAGATCGTGCCACGGTTATCTTTCACAAGCTGCGAGAATTGTTGTTCTGTATTATTCATTTCCGATAAAGCATCACCCCGATGGTTTCTATCTAAGAAAAGTGCGGAAATCCGCAAAAATCTTTCGTAGAATCAACAAAATGACTATCTTTGCAGAAGAAAAGAGCGGAAATCCGCAAAAATCTTTCGTAAGCTATGGTTATAGAGAGGAATAAATATCTGCAAGAGTTGGTCAGTAGTCGGCACAACGGACTGGTGAAGATCATTACAGGAATGAGGCGATGCGGCAAGTCGTTCCTGCTGTTTAGGCTGTTCCGCAGGTTTCTTGAGGACAATGGAGTGGCCGACGACCATATCGTGGGAATGGCTTTCGACGATTACGCTTTCAAGGAATTTCGCAATCCAGACAAGTTCTATGCCTACGTTAAGGGCAAGATAACCGACGACCGGCCTTATTATATTCTGCTCGACGAGGTGCAGATGCTCAACGAGTTTGAGGATGTGCTTAACGGACTGTTACACATCCCCAACGCCGACGTGTATGTAACGGGCAGCAATGCCAAGTTTCTTTCGAAAGACATCATTACCGAATTTCGCGGCAGAGGCTACCAGATACATGTGGCGCCATTGAGCTTTGCAGAGTTCATGAGCGTTTATGAAGGCGACCGCGAAGATGGATGGAACGAATATCTGCTTTATGGCGGTCTGCCGCCTGTTGTGCTTCTTAAAACAGACGAAGAGAAGGTAAAGCTCCTTGACAGTCTGTTGGCCGAGACATATATAATAGATGTTGTGAACAGAAACAAGATAAAGAACGATGCTGAGCTAAACGACCTCTTCAAGATTCTTGCCTCGGGGATAGGCAGTCTGACCAATCCGCAGCGTCTTGCAAACACCTTCCAGTCTGTGAAGAATGTGTCCATCAGTCCGGCAACGATAAAGAAATACATCGAATGTCTTTCAGATGCTTTCCTTTTAGAGCAGTGCAACCGCTATGATGTGAAGGGCCGCAAATACATCGGCACGCCGCTGAAATACTATTTCTCCGATTTGGGCATCCGCAACGCCCTGCTCGGTTTCCGTCAGCAGGAAAAGACGCATCTCATGGAGAACGCCATCTACAACGAGCTTTGTGTCAGAGGCTACAGTGTTGATGTCGGCAACGTGGAAGTGAATACCGTTGACGAGAAAGGCACTAAGATCAGGCGCATGCTTGAGGTAGATTTTATATGCAACCGTGGTTATAAGCGCTGCTACATACAATCGGCCCTCAGTCTGCCCGACAGGGAAAAGATGCAACAAGAATCTGCCTCGTTGCTCCGCATCGACGACAGTTTTATGAAATACATAATAACTGGCGACCGCATAAAGAAATACCAAAACGACGACGGCATCGTTATAATGAACGTGTTAGACCTCCTGTTAGACGAGCAGTCGGTATAACTTTTAAAGAAATGGGATTCCCCCATTTAGTCATCAAGCCACATTTAATAAATCGCATTTATGAAATTTGAATATATACAAGACATCGACACCAAAATACCTATTCCTGAAAACTATTCAGACTGCATACAACTGATAAAATCAGATGCTTTCAGACATAGCGGCAGGAAGAAATCATTTGTTACCATCTTTTTTGAGAGCTTTTCGCGTATAAGCGTAGACTTTTCCATTTGGTTTCGTTTGTCGCAACACAAGGGCCTGTTATATCCCTTTACAAAGCTGATGTTGCACCGATATAAACGGAAATATGGCATCTTCATTCCTGCAAGGGTAAAGATAGGATATGGTCTTTACATTCAACATTGTTTTGGCATTATCATTAACAGCCATGCTGTCATTGGAAACAATGTAAACATCGGACAACTCACCACAATCGGTTCCAATCTGTCGAGCGCGGCACATATAGGAGACGAAGTCTACATCGGTCCTGGCTGTAACATCGTGGACGACGTTACCGTGCATAGCAAAACCTGCATTGGCGCCGGTGCGGTTGTCACTCGCGATTTGCCTTGTGACGTGACGGCTGCCGGTGTGCCAGCCAAAATTCTGCACGAAGGCGGTCATCCGGAATACATTAAAAACCAATGGCCTAAAGAGTGGATGATTTAAGTCCCACTGGCATTGAACTAAAGTTATCCTAACAATGAGAAAATATCTGCTTCTGCTCCTTCCGTTGCTCGTGTTTGCATGCAACGGCGGCAGCGACAAGACCGCTTCTGACAAGGCATACGCCATGCTCGAACGTGTGGCGGAACTGAACGCCGGCGGCAACAAACCAGCAGCGCTGGCACTTGCCGACAGCGCCTTAGCGTTGTGTCCTGCCGACACCACACGCTGCTGGCTCATGAGCGAGAAGGCGGTCACGCTGGCAGACATGGGACGAATGGCAGACGCCATAGACGTGGCACAGCGAGCATACACCCTCGCCCACAAGCTCAACGACGTGGAGGCGATGCTCAATCTGCGTGGCACGATGGGCATAGCCTATCGTCGTCAGGGCATGACCGACTCTGCCTTAGTGCAATACAAGAAAGGCATAGAGACGGCACTTGCCGAGCACAACACCGAGTATGAGATATATCTGAACAACTGCGTCACGGTGCTCTACTCCGAGAGCAACCGTTTCGCCGAGGCGCTACGCTATGCCGCGAAAGCGGAGAAGGCGGCAGCGGCAGCCAACGACACCATACAGCGGTTGTCGGCACGAGCCAACATCGGCGGCATCTACCTTAGACAGGCCGACTACCATGCTGCGCTCGACGCCCTGCTACCCTGCTGGCAAGAGGTGAAGAGTGTGGGATATAACGTGCTCACGCTGAAGTTTCTATCCGTCATTCTGAAGTCGTACAGTTCACTGGGCGACTACCATGCCGTAGACAAATACATGAGCTACGCCGACCGCGTCATGGGTGGCGTGGCGGCGAACAGCAACGGCGTGTTAGGCATATTGGAGGTAAAAGCACATCTGCTTGGCGCACAACACCGATATGGCGAACAGCTCACGCTGATAGACAGCCTCATGGCCTCGAGTGCTCAGAACCAGGCCATGCCGTTGGAGAAGATGCTACGCATGAAGGCGCACTGCTTAGAGAAGATGAACCGCAAGGCGGAGGCGTGGGCGCTGATGAACGAAGCCTACACCATGCTCGACTCGGTGAAGCAGAGCGACATAGAGAAGAGCATGAGCGAGTTTGCCGTGAAATACAAGACGTTAGAGACGGAAGCGGCACTGGCAGAACAGAAGCAGCAGACGGCAGAGAAAGCCAACCAGGTGCTGTGGCTCGTGGTGGCTGTGGTGGTGCTGGCAGGCGTGGTGTGTGTCATGCTCTACAAGCGAAGGATTGCCGCACAGCGCGCCTTGCTGCACGAGAAGCAGAGCTACATCGACGGACTGGAGAACGAACGCGAACGCATAGCCAAAGAGTTGCACGACGGCGTGTGCAACGACATACTTGCCGCCAAGCTGCTGCTCGCCACCGACAACCGTCAGGCGGAGCACTATCTTAACGACGTGTGGCGCAACGTGCGGCAGCTGTCACATGAGCTTATGCCGCCCTGCTTCGAAGATGTCAGCCTCGATACCGTCGTGCGCTCATACGTGGCAGCCATCGGCAACAAGGCAGGTGGCAACAACGTCACGCTACACATCGACAGCACCTTCGACTGGCAACGACTGCCGCAACAGGTGGCATACGAGACCTACCGCATCATACAGGAGGCGACAGCCAACGCCATGAAACACGGCAACGGCGACACCATCGACATCTCGCTCCGTGCCGACGACGACAGCATGTGTGTGCGCATCGACAACGGCATAAGCCCCCACACGGGCGACAGCCAGCCCCGTGCCGACCACGGCATAGGGAGGCAGACGCTACAGAAGCGTGCCGACCGCATCGGCGCAAAGCTCACAATAACAGAAGAGGGCACGCGCCACTCGCTCACTCTGACCTACCGACTCGGCTCCGAGGCATAACCCCTCCACACGACAGCCACATGACCAACACTTGCAAAACCATCAAGACCAATGACAATACTTATCGTTGACGACCACCCCATCGTGCGGAAAGGCATACACGCCTTGCTCGCCGCATCGTTTGCCGACGCCGACATCACCGACGCCGCCAGCCTGAAAGAGGCTGAAGACCTCTGCGCCAGCCACCATGTCGACATCATGATAACCGACCTCGACCTCAACGGCGACAGCGGCATGACGCTGATAAAGCACGTGCGCGACATTCAGTCTGCGACAAAGATTGTGGTCTACACCATGCACGAAGAGCCGTGGACGGTGTGCGAGATTGCCGACATGGACACAGAGGCGGTGGTGATGAAAAGCGACAGCGCCAGCGAACTGACACAGGCGGTGAAGAGTCTGTGTGAGGGAAAGGGATATTACAGCCCCACGTTCTTCCGTCTGTACAACGCGCTGAGACGCCAACCCAACCGCCTGTCCGACCGCGAGAAACAGGTGATAGAGCTTACGGCGAAAGGGTTGTCTGCCACAGACATGGCAGCACAGCTTGGCATCAGCGCCAACACCGTGGAGTTTCACCGCCGACGCATCATGCAGAAGCTCAACGTCGCCAACGCCGCCGAGATGATAAGCCGCGCAACGGAGTTGGGGTGGAACGCTAACATCTGACTCTACCTCCGCTACGGCAAACCATAGTCAGACCCCTACCAAAAACAATAGTTTTTCGTTCACGGCGGGGGGTTGCCGTGCCAATTAGCGTCCATCTGCTATTTATTTTCTTTATCTTTGTGGTAAGACAGTGTTTTTTATTACCAACCATCAACCACATGCATAACGAGATAAAGGAATCTATAACCACACGCGAAAAGGAGATATTAGGTCTGCTCGCACAGGGAATGAACAGCAAAGAGATTTCCGAACAGTTGTTCATATCCCACCACACGGTGGAATATCACCGCAGACAACTGCTCAAGAAGACCAACTCCCGAAATATAGCACAGCTCATCGGGACAGCATATCGCACGGGAATATTGCAGACTCCATTTCGTAGTGCCTCATCAGAAGAAGAATAACAACTTTTAGATATTCATCAAAAAGACATAAGCTTATGAAACATTTTAACCTCTACATGATGGGCTTAGCCCTCATCTCAAGTGTTTGTGCCACGGCGCAAACCCATCAGGCGTTGCCACAACCCGTTCCGGGAGTAAAGGCGCAGCTGCTCTTCAAGAAGGCTAACAGCAGCCGACCCGCGGCACAGCGCCCCTACACCAAAACCACCTACGCTCTGCCCACCAAAGGTGTGCGCATGGTGCCTCTGGCACAGATCGCCAAGACACAACGCGCCAAGAAGGCCGACGAGATGGTGAAGAAAACATTGCTCACAGGCTGGTCTTCTTCTGAGAATAACGGCACACCGGAAACGTGCAAGATAACCTACGACAAGTATGGCCGCTTCAGCGTCATCGACTACGGCACGTACAAAGACCTCTACACCTACGACGTCAACGAGACAGGCTCAAAATGGAGCAAAAAACTGGTGCGCCGTCAAACGGGCGAAACTATAGATGACCGCTACAAAGAAGAGCGCACCTTCGACCTGCATAACCGTGTGTCAACCATAAAGATTTATGAGAACCGCTATGGATTGGGCCTAATGTTGGTAGAAGAGCGCGAGTACGACTACAGCCACAACGCTGAGGGCATTGAGGTGAAAGATGTCGACTATGATATTTATAACGACGTTCACCAGCCAGGACAAGTAGAGTTGCTTAAATGGTTTGCCCCCGTTCAGAGCTATATCAGCATCACCTATGATGCCCGATACGATAAGGTAGACTTTGAGGTGAATGGCACCAACTACGCCCTCAAAAGATATTATAAAGACTACAACAACGAGTGGGTGTTAACCGACACTGAAGAGCACTACTTCACTGCCGATGGCCGCGATTTAGGCTATCTCAAATGCTTTTACTCTGATGGTGAAATAAGCGTTTGCGATGGCCAAAAGACAGAACTGTTGCTCAATACGCCCGAGGCTGGCTACACCACAGAGATTCGCTCTCAGATGAGCTCTTACTCCGAGCCCGCAAACACGTGGGTGTATAATGAGAAATATGTGTATAGCAACAACAAAGACCTGCCCAAGACACAGGCCAATGGCGACCGCTCAGAAAAATACTACAGATATGAAACCTCAAAGGCCGACTGGGATCTGACGAACGTTGAAACTGGAGTCTGGACCCCTGATGGCTTCTTGAAAGAAACATACGAAAGCTATGAGGGCGGCGTGTTAGATTATACCGAGACGAGTTTCTTCAAATATTCGGCCACGGGCGAAGAAGAGGGCTATGTGCTACCGTTGGAGAACGGCGGCTATGTTCTGGAGACCGACATCACGGGCGTAGACGGCAGCTATTACACCTTCTACGACAAGAACCACAACGTTACGCGCCGTCTCAGAGCCATCTATAAAGACGGCAAAGACTCGGGTGACTACTCATACGAAAGCACCGTGCCCGAAGAAAGAATCTACGAAGAGTGGAAGAACGGCAAGTGGGTAGCCGTGACCTCTGACCTGATGATTGGCGATGGCGCCAACCACATGGAGGTGAAGTTTAACGCCAATGGCCAGATGACCCAGTGGGACGAATATGAGAATGGGCTTCACACCGAGCATGTGGTTTACACCTATCTCGACAACGGATACATTGAACAGTCGTTTAACACCAATACCAACAAGGTAGACGAATACACCAAAGTAACCAAAGATGCCGACAATGTTGTCACCTACATCAACTACGAGTATAGCACCAGCACCACCAGCAGCCAGATAATATGGGGCGAGAAATACGTTACCTACCCCACAGGCAAGCAGGTCATCTACAGATGGGACACCGACACCCAGGAGTTTGTTATGGATGCCACCACGGCAAAGACGCTGACCACAACAGCTGCCGATGGCACACGAACCAGCATCTACCGCGAGATCGACAACAATGGTAACGTAGTGGAAACGTGCAAAGAGAGCTATTATGACAAAGACGGTGAATATCGCCGCGAGATTTATAATAAGGTAGACGGCCAGTGGGTAGGCGAATACAAAAGCGAGGAAAAGCCTGTAACAGCGCCCCAGTTTGAGGTGCTCGACCTGCAAGACCCCACGGCCTGCAACGACGAATATTTCTATCCCTATGACAACGATGACGAGGAGCATGTCTTCCCCACTTCTTCAACCAACCATACCAGTTGGGGATGGAAAGACGGCCAGTGGGCAATAAGAAGCCAGGAGGTCACCGTTTACAGTCAGCCCGACGACAACACGCTCGTCCAAACCACCACTTATCTTAGTGATCAAACGGCAGACAATCGTGACCCTCGTTATGAAAAGGAAACCAACTATGACTCGCGCAAACGCGACAGCCGTAATAATCTTATAGAGCATAAGTATGGTTCAACCGTCCTGAATATCTATGATGGTACAACCACTCAAAATTGGCAGTATGAGATAATCGACTCTTATACCTACAACGACGAGGGTCTGCTCACATCGCATAAACACGAAGAGTTTAGAGGCCAGGGATCTGACGCCTCTGCATCGGCAGCACGCGCTGCCAGCACGCTACAGCTTACAAGCTCTATTATAACCAACTACTATTACGCTGAGTTCGACGTGGTGAACGGCATCACCTCTGCCACCGCCGATGCCGCCAAGCCCGCCTTCGCCGTGAACGGACGCACCGTGAGCGCGGTAGGCAAGGCAGCAGCCATCAGCCTCTACACCCTCGACGGTCAGCTCGTTGCCACCTCTGCCACAGGCCATGTTGAGGCTCCCGCCAACGGTGCCTTCATAGCGGTGAGCGGCGCAGCAAAGTGTAAGATTGTTGTGAAATAAAACCAACAGAACAAATGAGGTCTCTTGACAAAGAAGAGACCTCTATGACCATTTAAATGGAGATATAAAAAACCGCTGAAGGCGAACATCACTAAGGAAAAGCCCCATGTGATGTTCGCCTTCTTTGTGTTCTAACATAGCACGCTGCCCTTACAAGCACACGCCCCATTTGTTCAGTACTCTGAACACTTTTCTACAGAATCTGTTCAGAGCGTTGAACACTTTTTGCCGTTATTTGTTCAGAGTGTTGAACACTTTTTACCGTTATTTGTTTTGCGCTCTGAACAAATAAGTGTATCTTTGCAAAAAATGAAGTAAATATGGAAAATCTGTTTAATCAATGCAGACGTCTTTTAAGGACCACCTCCTTAGACTATGTAAGACCCATCATTAAACAAGTGCATTGGAACCAAAGACTGATTTCGATCAGAGGAGCCCGTGGCGTAGGAAAAACAACATTGCTCCTACAATATATAAAGCAAACGTATGGAGACAATCCGACAGAAGCCATCTATGTGAGCTTGGACAACCTGTATTTCAGCCGTCACACATTTATCGACTTTGTAGAAGATTTTTACAAGATGGGGGGCAAGTGCATCTTTGCCGATGAAGTACATAAATATCATAGATGGAGCCAGGAGCTGAAGAACGCCTACGACGCCTTTCCCGACATGCGTTTTGTCATCACCGGCTCTTCTGTTCTCAACATATTAAATTCAGACGCCGACCTCTCGCGCCGTTGCATCAACTATAACATGCAGGGCCTTTCGTTTCGTGAATATCTGGCTCTCTGTGAAGGATTGAAGTTTGACAAAATAGACTTGCCGTCTCTTTTAGAAGAACCAGACAAGCTATGTATGGCTGTCAACGAGAAATGTCGTCCGTTGGCTCATTTCGACAGATACATCAAAACAGGTTATTACCCGTTTGTTCTGGAAGGGGAAGAGGACTATTATGAACGCATATCGAATGTCGCAAATCTTATATTGGAAATTGAGCTGCCACAATTGTGCGGTGTTGATGTGTCCAATATCCGAAAGCTGAAAAGCCTTTTGGCGGTGTTGGCCTCTGAATATCCTATGCAGATAGACATGATGAAGCTGTCGACTATGGCAGGGATGTCACGCACCACCCTGCTTGCCTACCTGCAATATTTGCAGCGAGCTAAGCTCATCAACTTGTTATATTCAGGCGATGCCTCATTAAAGAAGATGCAACGTCCCGACAAAATCTATATGGAGAACAGCAATCTTTTGCACGCTTTGTCGCTGAACGGTGTCAATGAAGGAACGCAGCGGGAGGTGTTCTTCGTAAACCAGCTGGTTTATCAGCATCGTGTAGAATATGCCTCGTCACAGGCCGATTTTCTGGTCGACGGCAAGTACACCTTTGAGGTGGGAGGCAAGTCGAAGGACGGCAAACAGATTGCGAATATGAGCAATTCTTACATTGCAGCAGATGGCATAGAGTTTCCTTATGGAAACAAGATTCCTCTGTGGTGCTTCGGCTTTTTATATTAGACAGCCACCGACTCATAGAGGAGTCTACGTTAACGGGCAGCTCGTCGCCACCACTGCCACATGTTCCCTCGAAACTCCCACAAATGGTGTCTTCATAGCTGTAAGTGGCGCGGCGAAGTGCAAGATTGTTGTGAGATAAAGGCAACAAAACTCATAAAAAAAGGCAAAAAGTTTCTTATTTCTCACGTAGTTGGATGTTATTTTGTATTTTTGCGAAAAATTAGAAACAATGACAGAACTACTAAGTATATTGTACAAGCTACGAATTTTCACGTTAGACGAACTCTCCGAGGTTCTGAAAAACAAGGTCAAATCGGTAGAAGGCTTGCTTGTAAGATACAAGCAACAAGGATGGATAGTAGCTATACGACGCAACACTTACTGCATGGTGGATATTGCGTCGGGGCTACCTGTCTGCGACAAATATGAGATAGGAAGCCACTTGTCGCCCTCGGCTTGCATCGGCTACCATACGGCATTGGAATTTCATGGGCTGGCACACCAACCCTTCAACGAGACATATGTGAAAAGCCTGTCACGATTCAACTCCTTCTCCTTTGAAGATGTTGATTACACCTATTGTCGCCAAACAAAAGAAATCGTTGGCGTGACAACTCCAAAAGGAAATCCATACGTGCGAGTAACGGATGTAGAAAGCACATTGCTTGATTGTTTTGACCGTATCGATCGGGCCGGAGGGATAGAGGAATTGCTGCACTGCATGGAGGGCATCGTCATGCTCAATGAGGAAAAGCTCACCAACTATCTCGCAAAACACGACAAGGCTTTCCTTTATCAGAAGACGGGCTTTCTGTTGGAGCTAACCAAAGACCAAGTCAACATCTCGGACAATCTCTTAGAAATGTGTCGAACGAAAGGAACAAAAAGCGTAAAATGGTTGACCAACGACGAAGAGTCAGACACCTTTGTCAACAAATGGCGCATGTATGTGCCACAAGCTCTAACATCAAACGAAGAACATGAACTCATATAACAAACAAGCTCTTGACATCATTGCAAAGGAGCAAGGGTTTATTCGTGACAACCTTGAGAAAGTAATGCGACTTGTGGAAATACTAAACTACTTCCATGACAGTCCATTACTCTCAAAATCTCTTGTACTGAAAGGCGGCACAGCCATCAATCTCACCGTCTTCCAACTGCCAAGACTCTCGGTAGATATAGACCTCGACTTTACGGTAGATTGCGACCGTGAAGCCATGCTTTCCATACGTCAGGAAGTCAACAACGAGATTCTACGCTATATGGAGTCGGAGGGTTATCGCCTTGCACCAGGTTCAAAAACACCACATACACTTGACTCATGGGTGTTTCATTATACCAATGCCGCAGGCAACAACGATGGCATCAAAATAGAAATAAACTATTCCGACCGTTGCCACATCTTGCCTGCCGTAGAGGCTCATGTGTCCATCCCATTTCTGAGTGACGTGAAAGTACGTTCTCTTTCACCCATCGAGTTGTTCGCCACCAAGATAAATGCACTTATCGGCAGAAGCGCAGCACGTGACATTTATGATGTCTATAACATGGTGAAGCATCGACTTTTTACAAAGAACGAGGAAATGACATTGTTAAGAAAAGCTGTCGTGTTTTATCTTACGGTTGGTTCAAGTAGAAAAGACTATGACACACCAACAGAATACACAGCCTTTTCACAGATAGACAAGATTCGCTTTCCGCAAATTCGCTCACAGCTCTTACCTGTACTTAGACGAAGCGAACAGTTCGACTTTGAGAAAGCAAAAGCTGAAGTAAAAGATTTCCTCGTAAAACTATTGTTGCTTACCGACTCTGAGAAAGAGTATGTGAATGAATTCAACGACAAGAAATATATGCCGGAATTGCTGTTCGAGAACAAAGAGATAGTAGATAGAATCAAATTTCACCCTATGGCTTTGTGGAAGACAAGGAGTCGATAACCACATTCTTTGTCTTCTTTTAGCAGACAAAACAAACAATCGTCATTAACGGGCTGCTTACAGCTCATTAATGACGATTGTTGTTTATGCGCATGCCTTCACGCCCCTGCCACGGGGGTTACGACGCCTCTATGGGGCTTACGACGCCACCACAGGGCTTTATCTCTTGTAGTTCTGCAGCGGACGCTTGCGCCAGTCGCTCGACTTGTAGCTGTCGGGATAAGTAGAGACGTTGCAGATGTTGCCGTCCCACTCGCGTATATAGGTGTTGAAGTGTCGCTGACCCTCTTCAAGCACGATGACGCGTGCGCCAGGCTTGAGGTTGTTGTACACGGTGTTGCCACCAGAGTAGCGGCCGAAGCCGAGCAGGATGTCGTGCCATAGCACGCTGTAGTCGTTGTCGTGGTCGTGGCCGACGAACACGCCCATGATGTCACCGCTCTCCATCATGGCGGTGAACATGCCTGTGTTGAGCTTCGGCGAGCATGCCTCCTCACGGCGAGAGCCTATGCACGCTGCGCGCTCGGTGGTGACAGCCTGGTTAAACTCTGGCAGGGCGATGTGGAAGAACGCCAGGGCGGGCAGTGTGGCGCCACCATTAGCGTCTTTGATGGCCTGTGACTGCTGACGGTACCAGTCCACCTGGTCGTAGGTCAGCCATGCGTATGTGCCGTGGCTCTTGTCCTCAGGGAAGCCCTTCGGGTAAGAGTGTGAGTCGAGACAGTAGAGCACAGCAGCATCGCTCTTGCCTGTGTGGTCTTTTATTTTCACCACGTAGTCGAGCTCTTTCTCGTCTTTGAGGTCGGGCAGTATGTTGTTTTTCACTCTACGTGCTATGGCGTAAAGCTCGCGGTTGGAGAGTCCCTGCTCCCAGTCGTGGTTGCCGAACTCGTAGACAAACGGTATGTTGTGCTTGCTTATGCGGTTGAGCACCGTCAGCAGATTCTCCTTTGCTGGGGGAGCGCTGATGATATCGCCCGTGAGCACCACGAGGTCGGGTTTCTCGTCAGAGATGACATTATCGAGAATCTGCAGCGCGGCAATGGCTGCATCGGTCTTGTTGTAGTGTACGTCGGTGAGCTGTAGAATCTTGAACTTGCCGTCGGCGTTGAACTTCAGGTTCTGAGCCACGGTTGCAGAGGCTGCCATCAGGAAGCAGGCAGCCAGTGTAAATAGCTTTTTCATAGTTTTGTTTTTTAGTTAACGATTGGTTTTTAGGGCGTTCGCTGCAAAGGTATAACTTTTTCCGCAGACAAGACACATCGCGTGCCCACCTTTTTAGCAGACACAATAATAAAGCGGTTGTACAGGTAGCAGCTCGACCGCTTGTCCGCTCGTCTACTCGTCTACTTGTCAACTTGTCAACTCGTCCGCTCGGCTTTGCCGCTTGCGTAAGCAAGAACTTGTCAACTCGTCCGCTCGGCTTTGCCGCTTGCGTAAGCAAGAACTTGTCTACTCGTCTACTTGTCCACTCGTCAACTAACAAAAAAAAGGAGACTTGCCAGCACAGGGGAAACCACGTCTGATGTTTCCCCTGTGGACAGGCACTTCTCCTTGTCTACTCGTTAACCTATTACTTCTGAAGTCTCAGAAGCGAACCAATCGTTATACTTAATCTCAGCTGTTTTTATTACTCATATTTCTGCAACGGACGCTTTGTCCAGTCGTCATCCACGTAGCTGTCGGGATAGACGCTGCTGTTGCACACGTTGCCGTCCCACTCACGTATGTGGCTTGAGAAGCGGCGCTGGCCCTCTTCGAGCACAATGACGCGGGCACCGGCCTTGAGGTGGTTGTACACGGTGTTGCCACCAGAGTAGCGACCGAAGCCAAGCACTATGTTGTGCCACAGTGTGGTGTAGTCGTTGTTGTGGTCGTGACCCACGAATATGCCCATAACGTCGCCACCTTCCATCATGGCAGTGAACATGCCAGAGTTGAATTCGGGACCGAACACGTGTTCGCGGCGTGTGCCGATGAGCGGTGAGTAGCCGTTGTCGGCAGCCTGGTTGAACTCCGGCAGGCCGATGTGGAAGAACGCGAGGGCGGGCAGTGTGGCGCCGCCGTTGGCGTCTTTGTATGCCTGTGACTGCTGACGGTACCAGTTCACCTGGTCGAAGGTGAGCCAAGCGTATGTGCCTTTGCTCTTGTCAGCGGGAAATCCCTTCGGGTAGGCGTGGGAGTCGAGGCAGTAGATGAGCGCTGCGTCTTTCTTGCCAGTGCGGTCTTTGATGGTCACAACGTAGTCAAGCTCCTTCGTACCGGTGAGGTCGGGCAGCACGTTGTTCTTCACGCCACGTGCCAGGTTGTAGAGGTCGCGGTTGGTCGGACCCTGCTCCCAGTCGTGGTTGCCAAACTCATATACAAACGGCACGTTGTGCTTGCTTATGCGGTTGAGCACTGTCAGCAGGTTCTCCTTACCCGGAGGACCCCATATAATGTCGCCCGTGAGCACCACGAGGTCGGGTTTCTCCTGCGAGATGACGTTGTCGATCACCTGCAGCGCAGCCTTTGACGCGTCACTATTGTTGTAGTGTACGTCTGTAAGTTGCAGAATCTTGAATTTGCCGTCGGCGTTGAACTTCAGGTCCTGAGCCACGGCAGATGCGGCAGCCAGCACTATGCAGGCAGCCAATGCGAACAGTTTCTTCATAGACACGATGTTTTTTAATTGTCTTGCCACCCACACGGCGTGAGCGGAAAAAAAGGTTCGCCGCCCATGAGAGTTGAGCGGCGAAGAACGTACCGTCCGTGGGCGGCAGCGGCGAAAGGAAAGCGAGCCGCCGACGCGCGATAGACGGTAAGGAGAGTGTCGCCAGTGGGGCGACGGGGATTAGAGAACGTTTTCGTTAAGCCAGATGAGCAGAGCCAAGCTTGCTTGAGCTTTGCCATGACGAGAAAAGGTGCCATGAAATGGACCTTACTTCTTCAATATCTCGTTGCACAGAATCAGACCCATAATCATCATGCGAGGAATATGGAACGGACCCTTGAAGAGGTTACCCTTAGCGGGCTGTGCCACGGTGCCGTCGCGGTGGAGGTAGCCGTACCACTCGCCGTACTCGTCGTCGGGGAGGTGGGCATAGGCCCACTCGCTGATGCGCTCATGACGGTACAGGTACTTCTCGTCACCTGTTGCGAGGTAAGCGTAGAGGCTGGCGATGATGGTCTCACTCTGCGGCCACCAGAACTTCATGTCCTGAGAGTAGTCCTGCACGGGCAGGTTGCGGCAGTCGCGGAAGTTGATGATGCCACCGTACTGCTTGTCCCAGCCCCAGTCCCATGACCAGTCGAAGATGGTGAGGGCGGTGTCGAGTATCTCTTTGTCCCAGTTGCGGTTCTTTGCCTCTTCCATGAGGAACCATGCTGTCTCGATGCAGTGGCCGGGGTTGATGGTGCGGCCCATGCAGGTGTCTACGAACTCGCCGTTCGGACCCACCGACTCGAGCAGTGCCTTGAATTCGGGGTGCATGAAGTAGCGGCGCAGCTTGCCTATAGACTCGTCGATCTGGGCGTTGAGGCACGGGTCGGCGATGGCGGCACGCAGACGCGATGCCACGTTGATGAGAATCATCACTATGCTGTGGCCCTGCATGTTGAGAGCAGGCTCATACTTAGGAGCGAGAATGCCCGGTGTGGCAAGGAAGCGCTGTGTCTCTTTAAACAGCTTCAGTGCCTTCTCGGCGTATGTCTTGTCGCCAGTAGCGATGGCATACTCTGACATGGCGATGATGGCGAATGTCTCGCTGAACACGTAGCGACGCATACGCAACGGTGTGCCGTCTTCTGTCACAGAGAAGTACATGCGTCCGTCGGCGTCGAAGCAGTGACGCTCGATGAAGTCGATGGTGCTCTTGGCAGCATCGAGCCATTCCTGGTTGCGCTCCACATTGTTGTAGGCAAAAGCGCAGATAAAGGCGAAACGTCCCTGAAACCACACACTCTTGGTGGAGTCCAGAAGAGATCCGTCACGGTTAACACACGTGTACACGCCGCCATGTTTGCGGTCAAGGCCATACTTCATCCAGAAAGGCATGATGTTGTTGAGAAGGTCGTCCTTGTACTTCTCGGCCCACTGCTGCAGATATTTCTTTTTATCCATTATGATGATAGTTTTTAGTGTTGAGATTCAAATAACAGACAGACAGACAAGGCAACAATGTCGTTGCAGACGTCGCACAGACACCCCTCTTGCACACCCGTCACTCGTCACTCGCACACTTGTTTTTTCATTTATTTATATTCGTTTCACGATAGAGGTCAATTCTTTCCCTTAGGTAAACATCAAATAGAAATTTAAGCCCAATTATTAAATACTTTGCAAATTTACAAGTTAGTTAAATAACTTGCAAATAAAAAGCTATTTATTTTTATTTATTAACAAAATAAATTAATTTAATTTCAAATTAACCCTCCACCCAATACCATATTACTATATAATGTAGTTGAGTAACAAGCCCAAAAGCGCCAATCGTAGAAGCAGCATAAACTATTGGGAATAAACAATTAACGCTGTAAAAACAAGGAAACTCCCGCATTTTAAAACACCTTCAGACCCTCATTTAAGCAGCGAAGAAATACAAACTAAACAAATTTAATTATGTAATTAAAATTAATTAACGCATTTATTAACACGCAATAAATAATTATACTTACCTTTGCAACAGCCAAGCCGCATATTGGCAGAAAAGTCAGGCAAGCGAGTCCAAATGCAAATTATTTGCATTATCTTTGTAGCTATTAAGCTAAAAAACCACGTTTTGTTAAACCAAACACGGCGTTTTAACACACAAAAGGGAATACGGACACGCAAGAAAAACAAAAAAATAATGTTTATGAAACCTGCTACATTTAAAGACAATAACTGGTCTACCACAAAGACTGCCATGCTAAGACTGTTCATTGAGAAAGGCAACCACACTGTAGCCGAACTCGCGGCAGGCTTAGGAGTGAGCATACCCTACGCCACCAAGTCGCTGAACGAGCTTGTAGAGGCACAGCTGGTACAAGAAGTGGGCAAGCGCGACAACTACTCACGCCGCGCACCGAGAGTCTACGACCTCATAGCCACGTCGGGATATTTCCTCGGCATCGACACCGGCCACGACCGCCTGAACCTCGGCATCATAGACTTCTGCGGCAACATGGTGAGCAACGAATACAAGATGATCTACAGCTACGAAGACACCAATGAGTGTTTCGACATGCTGACAAGCAAGATCAACGACTTCATAGACGCATCGGGCATAGACCGCAGCCTCATACGCAAAGCCTGCATGAGCGTCGGCGGACGTGTCAACCCCATCGAGGGCAAGGCACACAACTACTTCACGTGTCTCAACCGCCCACTCGCCGAGGCGCTGACAGAGAGCCTCGGCATAGAGGCATGCATCGACAACGACACGCGCTGCATGACCTACGGCGAATATCTGAAAGGCTGCTGCAAAGGCTACCGCAACGTAGTGTTCGTCAACATCAGCTGGGGCTTAGGCATAGGCATCATCATTGACGGCAAGATGTACCTCGGCAAGTCAGGCTACTCTGGCGAGATAGGCCACATGCACATCTACAACAACGGCATCATCTGCCACTGTGGAAAGACAGGATGTATGGAGACAGAAGCATCGGGCGCAGCACTACAGCGCAACATGACACACGCGCTGCAAAACGGAGCAGTGTCTATACTCTCCGGACGAGAAAGCGCCGCCGAAGAGCTGTCGCTGTCAGAGATAATAGATGCCATCAAGCGCGAAGACGTGCTCAGCATCGACAACCTACAGAAAGTGGCAGTAGAGCTGGGCACCAACCTCGCAGGCATAATAAACGTCTTCAACCCGGAGATACTGGTCATCGGCGGCGACCTGTCGGTGACAGGCGACTACCTCACACAACCCATCTGCATGGGCATAAAGAAGTATTCGCTCAACCTCGTAAACGAAGACTCCGTGATAGCCACATCGACGCTGACAGACAAGGCAGCAGTGACAGGAGCATGCCTACTCGCACAGCGCAAGCTGCTGCAAGAGACGAACTAAGCAGCGCCACGAGGAAAACAAAACAGCGCCACGAGCGCTCACATAAAGACCCGTAAATCATCAAAACGACATAACCCATGACAGACAGAAGGAACTTCCTAAAGACACTCGCCGCAGGCTGCGCAGCATCAGTGGCAGTGCCGTCGGTGCTGCAAGCAAAAGGCAGCAGTCACAACGCCATCACAGCGACAGGCACAGGCAGCCGACTCATCGTGCCCAAAGCCAACGGCATGCGCATCACCGGCACCTTCCTCGACGAGATATCCCACGACATACCCCACCAGAACTGGGGAGAGAAAGAGTGGGACCAGGACTTCCAGTACATGAAGGCCATCGGCATCGACACCGTCATCGTCATACGCTCCGGCTACCGCAAGTTCATAACCTACCCCTCAGCATACCTGCTGAAGAAAGGCTGCTACATGCCGTCGGTAGACCTCATAGACATGTACCTGCGCCTCGCCGACAAGTACGACATGAAGTTCTTCTTCGGACTCTACGACTCAGGACACTACTGGGACACCGGCGACATGTCACACGAGATAGAAGACAACCGCTACGTCATAGACGAGGTGTGGAAAGCCTACGGCCACCACAAGTCGTTTAAGGGATGGTACATCAGCACAGAGATAAGCCGCGCCACAAAGGGCGCCGTCAACACCTTCCACACTATGGGCAAGCAGTGTAAAGACATCTCTGGCGGACTGCCAGTATTCATATCGCCGTGGATAGACGGTAAGAAAGCCGTCATGGGCACAGGCAAGATGACCAACGAACAGGCAGTCAGCGTGGAGCAGCACGAGCGCGAGTGGAACGAGATATTCGACGGCATACACGACGTGGTAGACGCATGCGCCTTCCAAGACGGACACATCGACTACGACGAGCTCGACGCCTTCTTCTCCGTAAACAAGAAGCTGGCAGACCGCTACGGCATGCAGTGCTGGACCAACGCCGAGACCTTCGACCGCGACATGCCCATCAACTTCCTGCCCATCAAGTTTGACAAGCTGCGGCTGAAGCTCGAAGCAGCAAAGCGCTGCGGCTACGACAAGGCGATAACCTTCGAGTTCTCACACTTCATGAGTCCACAGTCAGCATATTTGCAGGCAGGTCATCTATACGACCGCTACCGCGAATACTTCGGCATATAACCTTTTTAAATAAAAGCACGGCACTGCCGCCACACGGCGGCAGGTCCACTATAGCAACCCTTCCAAAGAAACAACACATCTATCAAAAAACAACGGAAAAACGATTTCATTCAACACACACATTCAAACAAGATTTTTATTAAAGTAGCACACCAAGACAGTGCCTGCACAGGCAGACACTGTCTAAAAAAGGTAAATTCAAACAAGATTCATTCATACAAGGTTTTATTCAAGTAGTTCATTCAAAAAGAACATTCAAGTAAATTCATTCAACTAAAAGATTTAATCCTTTAAAAACACACGACCTTTTTTATTTAAACACAACCATTGAAAAGCGATTTGCAACCAGCACCTCCCGCCACGGCAACAATGCCGCGGCAGGAGGACTGACTGCAATAACACGACAAAAGACAAAGAAACAACAACAAAAAAAATACTACAACATGAACAACAGTACAGTAAGACTCGGCTACGTCTTCTTCCTCGCCCTCGTGGCAGCCCTCGGCGGACTGCTCTTCGGCTACGACACAGCCGTCATTTCGGGCACCATAGACCAGGTGGCCCAGCAGTTCGGACTCGACGTCATAAGCCAGGGATGGTACGTCGGATGCGCACTCATAGGATCAATTGCCGGAGTGTCAGTGGCAGGCATCATGAGCGACCGACTCGGACGCAAGCCCACCATGTTCATATCGGCAGTGCTATTCACCGTGTCGGCAGCAGGATGCGCCATATCAACAGGCTTCACAGAGCTGGTGGCATATCGCATCATCGGCGGCGTAGGCATAGGCATCATCTCCATCGTGGCACCGGTCTACATCTCCGAGATTGCTGTCACACGCTACCGCGGACAGATGGTGTCGCTCTATCAGCTCGCCGTCACAGTAGGATTCCTCGCCGCATATTTCGTCAACTACCTACTGCTCAACCACTCACAGACCACACAGCCCGGAGAGGGATGGATAAGCCTCATCTTCGTAGGCGAGGTGTGGCGCGGCATGCTCGGCATGGAGACACTGCCCGCACTCTTCTTCTTCATCATCATCATGGTCATACCAGAGAGTCCGAGATGGCTCATCGTCAAGGACAGACTCGACCGCGCACGCGGCATCTACGGCAAGATGTACCTCACACCAGAGGCAGTGAGCCAGCAGGTAGACGACACACGCTCCATGATATCATCTGAGGTGAAGAGCGAGTGGAGCGCACTGCTGCAGCCAGGCATCATGAAGGCTGTCATCATTGGCGTGTGCATAGCAATACTCGGACAGTTCATGGGCGTAAACGCAGTGCTCTACTACGGCCCTACAATATTTAAAGACGCCGGCATCGGCGACCCACTGTTCTGCCAGGTGCTCGTGGGCATTGTCAACACCGCCACAACAGTCATCGCCATGCTCATCATCGACCGCGTGGGACGCAAGAAACTCATCTACTACGGCGTGTCAGGCATGATAGCATGTCTCGTGTTCATAGCCTTCTACTTCGCGTTCCAGCAGCAGATGGGACTGTCTGTCTACTTCATGCTCATCTTCTTCCTGCTCTACGTCTTCTGCTGCGCCATCAGCATCAGCGCAGTGGTGTTCGTACTGCTCTCGGAGATGTACCCCAACAACGTGCGCGGACTCGCCATGAGCATAGCAGGACTCGCACTATGGATAGGCACATACCTCATAGGACAGCTCACACCGTGGATGCTATCCACACTGTCACCTGCCGGCACATTCGTGCTCTTCGCAGTGATGTGCGTGCCATACATGCTCATCATGTGGCGCCTCGTGCCAGAGACAGCAGGCATGTCGCTCGAAGACATAGAGCGCTACTGGAAGCGCACAAGCAAGTAACACACCACCGTCATAGACACAACAATGGGACCCGTGGCACACTGCCATAGGTCCCATTATTTTTGTTAAGTAAACATTAATCTTCATTAATTCTCTTGTTTCCTGCGCCCGTAGTGCTATTGCAGCACGAGGTTGGCGGGTACTCCCAACTCGTGGTAGATGTTGCGTGCAGTGTCGAAACTGATGCTGCGTCGCCCATGCAGTATGTCGCTGAACGTTGTCGGCGATACTCCTATGGCTTCTGCTGCCTCTTTCTGCTTATATCCTTTCTTCCTGAACGCCACCTTTATGGCTGCAATCAGCGACGGCTTCACTCTCCAGGGGTGCGGCTCTTCCTCACACTCCCAGTCGTATGCTGCCTCGCTGAGCACCTTGAGTTCTTCCTGCTCCTCCTCGCTGAGCATCTCCATGCCCCCAAGTTCAGTGCCTTTCTCCAACAGCTGTTCAATGCGGGCATCAATTTCTTCGTATGTTTTCTTGTCCTTTACAACCATATCTTATATTGTCTTTATGTTTTTTATTTTATCATATTCGGCGTGAGTGCCTACAAATCTTACGTGTAGAAACCCTCCGAAGAATACTACTATGGTAATCAGACGATATTTGTTTCCTGAGATATTGAAAACATATCTGTCGTTTCCCACATAGTCGGCGGATGGAAACGCTTCTTTTAGGTCTGCGTGACTTTTCCATTCGTTCTTTTCGATATATTCGGCCCAACGTTGCAGTGGGTCTTCTGCGTCAGGATGTTTCTTCCAGAAATCCTTCAGCATTTTGTATTTTAGTAGTTTCATTGCCGTATGTCTGTTTTTGCAAAAGTACAAAAAGTTCACAATATATAGAACTTTTCTTTGTTATTTTAACATTCCATGCTGCTTTATCAGTCTTTAAGACAGCCTGGTGAGCGTGCTCACACCCTTTTCTATTACCTAATTTGGCGCCATTTCGTTACCCAATTTGGCGCCATTTCGTTACCTAATTTGGCGCAATTTCGTTACCTAATTTGGCGCTGTTTCGTTACCTAATTTGGCGCGATTTCGTTACCCAATTTGGCGCGATTCATCACACCCACAACACCCTTGCGTCACACCCCCGTCGCCACTACGGCCCTGTGGCGTCGCCACTACGGCCCTTTGGCGTCGCCACTACGGCCCTTTGACGTCGCCACTACGGCCCTTTGACGACGCCATTAGGCAGTAGTGGCAACAGCACCCTGCGACGCCCTCAAAACCGCTAAAAACAGCAATGCCCGCCAGCGGCATGCTGACAGGCATTGATATCGTCATAAGAACAATCAGACTAAAACACAGCCTGCACCGAATAGAGCGGATAATTTGTCATCCAGTCCTGCTCACGATACGGCGACATAGACAGTCTGACACCATGCAGCGCAGGGTTGCGCTCGACAAACGAACGCAGACTCTTGGCCTTGAGGTTCTCCTCAGCCTTCACCTCGACAGGCAGGATGTCGCTGCCACGCTGAACGAGGAAGTCAAGTTCACCGCGCGAGTTGTCAGCCGACCAGTAATACACCGACAGACGGTCGTCTGCCATCAGCTGCTGAAGCACATACTGCTCCGTGAGCGCACCCTTAAAGTCGGTGAACATGGCAGAACCGTCAAGCAGGATGTGGGCAGGCAGATTGCTCATGGCACCCATCAGACCAACATCGGAGAGGTAAATCTTGAAGGCAGAGAAGTCTTCATAAGCCGCCAGCGGCAGCAGACCTTTCTTGCAACGGTTCACCTTATATATAAGCCCTGCATCTTTCAACCACTCTATGGCAAGCTCAAATTCTTTTGCCCTGCCACCCTCCTTCACAACGCCATACACAAACTTGCGGTTCTCTTTGGCGAGCTGCGCAGGTATAGAGCGCCACACCATGCGTATGCGAGGCACCTCCGTGGCAGGCGCATGCTTTGAAAAGTCACGCTCATACGACTCCAAGATGCCCTTTTGCACTGTGCGCACCTCCTCCATGCTGCCCGACGCCACAAACGCCGACACCACACCCGGCATGCCACCGACATAATAGTACTGACGCAGCCGATCCTCATACTGAGACCTAAACATCGTCACCATAGGCCAGTCGCCCTTACGCAGCAAGTCCACCATGCGTCCCTCACCCACCGCATCGAGAAACTCGAAAAACGAAAGAGGGTAAAGAGTCATAAAGTCTACCTTGCCGACAGGAAACGAGTCGTGACGGTGCATGGCAATGCCAAGCAGCGAACCCGCTGCCATAACATGATGTTGCGGCGCCTTCTCACGGAAATACTTCAACGACGTGATGCCACGCGAGGCCTCCTGTATCTCGTCAAGGATGATGAGAGTGTCGGTGTCGATGTCTACACCCGTTGCCCAGCTGAGGCTGGAAAGGATGCGCTCAATGTCAAAATCGTTGTCAAAAAGATGGCGCAACATGTCGTTGTCCTCAAAATTGACATAAGCACACTTCTTGTATGCCTCCTTAGCAAACTCCTGCATGAGCCACGTCTTGCCAACCTGACGCGCACCCTGCACGACAAGAGGCTTGCGGTCGGCACTGGCCTTCCAGCGGTACAACTGTTCTATTGCTTTTCTTCTCATAGCCTTAATAGTGGGGTTGAACACAACCCGCCATCGTTAATCATCTGATATTGAAGTGAGTCGACACGACACACACGCGTAACTGTATGGGGCAAAGATAGCGTTTTTTCCTTAAACAAACAATTATTCGAACTAAAAAGTGTGGAGTTTTACATTTATTCGAACTAAAAAGTGTAAGATTTCACATTTATTCGAACTAAAAAGTGTGGAGAAATGGGAGAGGAGTAAGGGAAAAACATTAATGAACTTTAGGAAAAACATTAATGACCATTAATGGACCATTAATGAAGATTAATGTTTACTTAAAACAACAATATTACTTTTGCCCCTGTAGGGCGCAGGGCTATTGTGTCGTGTTTACCCTGCGCTCGGCTTTGCCGCTTGCCAGAGCAAGAAAGCCCAATAAGCCCACAGCCCAGAATGTGAAAGGCAGGGGCGTGAGCAATGCGGGCTGCGCTCGGCTTTGCCGCTTGCCAGAGCAAGAAAGCCCAAAAAGCTCACAGCCCAGGGTAACACCCTGGGTATTGTGGTGTTATTATAAACAATGCGCCCTGTAAGGGCAAAAGCATCACAAGTAATTGGTTATCAAGCTTTTGCCCTTACAGGGCGTTTCTGTATTTGGGAACTTCTCGCGTTCCCAGGGCGTTGCCCTGGGCTGTGAGCTTTTTGGGCTTTCAGCCCGCCCGCATTAGCGAAACATAGTTTTAGCGGACAGTAATAATTAAAAAAAGAAGCGCCGACACGGGCGCTGCCTGTTGGGAGGCGCTACCGTGTCGGCGCGTCATAATCACGAGAACGTAGAATTATCAAAACAAGTCGCTATGGCTACCAGTATCTAACATCAGCAGCGTCAGCTTATTATCGTTCTGAAGCCACACAAGCAACCAGTCTGGAGCGATATGACATTCCCACATACCCTCCATATTGCCACTAAGTTTATGAGGC
The DNA here is from genome assembly GCA_022788105.1 of Prevotella sp. Classification (GTDB taxonomy): domain Bacteria; phylum Bacteroidota; class Bacteroidia; order Bacteroidales; family Bacteroidaceae; genus Prevotella. The sequence continues at coordinate 24,096 of JALEVZ010000061.1, forward strand.
TTGTAGGTCTTGGGAAGACCACCCTGCTCTATCAATATGGCGACGGCTTGTTCCAGCAATTTAATGTCCAAGCCACGTTTTACACATCGCTTTAAGGACTTTTTGAACCTTCCGGTATAGTCGACAGAATACTTCATTCGAGGCACTGCTTTATAAGGTCGGCGGCATTTTCGGCGTGATAGACTCTCCCTGCCCTGACATCGTCTAACGCCTCCTGCAAGCCACTTGATTTAGACAGGGCCTCCGACTCACGGCTTGCCACAATACGTTTGATGGCTTTCAGGGCCTTCTTCATGCACTCCTCGCTGTCGGCTATGTAGCTGAGCTGCCGCAACAGCTCCGCATTAAGTTGCATTGTTGTCATAATAGATGTGTTGTTAATTGGTGTTTCATTGACTCTCCATTTGCAAAAATACGAAATAATCGGCAACTTGCAAAGCCCTGCGCGAAAGAAAGCGAAAAAAGAAGCGCCGACACGGGCGCTGCCTGTCGGGAGGCGCTACCGTGTCGGCGCATTACAGTCATGGGGTCCTGACCGCAGAGAGGGCGGAGAGGAACGGCGGAGGGACTACTCCCACACGTCGTGGATGTTTATCTTGCCTGCAGCCTCACCAGCGTCACCGTCTTGTTCGGGGTTGTTGAGCGAGCCGCTGAGATTCTTATCAGGGTCTTCCTTCAATCCGCCGCCGCTGAGAGCAGCACACAAACTTTCCATCTCTACATGCTCTACCGCTACGGCAGGAGCAACATAATATTTCTTATTCATAGTTGTTTCCTTTTTCTTTGTTTGATGTTTGAAAGATTATAATCTATTACTTCAGCACCTTCTTGCCACCAACGATGTACAAGCCCTTAGGCAGTGCGTCAAGGCTGGTGCCTACATACTGACCATTCACGTTGTATATCTTCACGCTCTTCACTGCATCTACAGCAACGCCGTCGATGCTGGTAGCCTCACCGAAGCTGAGGTTGAGGGCAGCGCCTGCTGTGTTTTTCGGAACAAGGAAGTAAGCACGGAAGCCTCTCATTACTTTTGTAGTCGGTGCAGGTACAGCGAACTTACCCTGAGTTGTGAGGAACAGCTCTGAGCCGTTGGTATCCATTTGGTATTTGCTAAATACACCGCAGATGCAATAATCGTTACCATTTATACGACTTAATTCATCAACATTGTTGATTGTTACGTCCTTAAAGTTAAGTACTGTGGCATCTTCAGTTGGTTTAATGAGGTATGGCACGCCTGCTTTCATCTCTGTTGCAGGTTTGAAGAAGATGGTAGCAGTAGCTTTGTCTTCCTTATCAAATTCCTTAACATTACCAGTGGCTTTCAGTATGTTCTTAATCTGCTCTGCAGTTACGTCGAAGGGCAGACAGATGGTGTTCCATACGCCAGCCTTCAGTGAACGGGTAAGGGCTACATCAAGGGTCTTGCCGTTGTTATTCGCAATCTTAGTATCGGTGTCGTCGGCAGCCTCATCGAGAGAGAGTGTGGAAAGCTTACTGTAGGCTACGGTCATTGTTTCGAGGACAGCAGATCCTGTAGCTGTTATCTGAACACTTTGCGCAGAACCAGTCCAATCTGAATTATCTTTATTTTCGCCAATAGTTACAAGTTTATTTTTTCCGTTATCATTATCGGTTATCGAGATTGCAGTAATAACATAACCTTGGGGTACTGAAACAGTGTTTATTGCTCCTGAATAAAGACGATATGTTATTTCTCCACGACTATTCCAAAATCTTGATTTTGCATTAGAACTTTCACTTTCTTTGGTAACCGTTAACGAAACAATTCCAGAAACGATAGAATTTCCTACACCTATTACTGTTTCATCATTTGTCGCAGGAATATCTTTGCCATATTTATCTGGCTTAGAGAAATCAAACGTTACCCCATGAGCATTGGGGTCAACAATAGTAAGCTTATAAGAAGCGGTAGATGTTTCATATGTGGCATCGCCTGCAAATGTAGCGGTGATGGTAGCACTACCATAAACGCCCGTTTTAAGAGTTGCAGCACCTGTTGTAGCATCGAATGTTGCGAAGATGTCATCGCCTGATTTGGCGTAGGTGATAGCCTTATCAAGCACGGTTTCGCCTGTTTTCAGCGTAGCTGTCTGACCTTTAAAGCTTGCTTCGTTGCCCCCCTCAATGATGATTGCTGGCTGAGGGAAATTTAATTTTGTAGCGGTCTTGGTGGGGCCATCTTCGTAAGTTACAGAAATTGTTTTAATATAATAAGCAACTGCACCAGAAGAAGGTGCATCGTTTGTAATTTTAATTTTAAGGGCACCAGAAGATGTACCATTAAAAAGATATTCACTGGTCTTATCAGTCGTAAATTTCTTTGTTCCGTAAGAAACGTTTCCTACAAAAACTTCAACATTTGCTTTAGCTGCTGAACCGTTCCAACCATTAATTTTAACAGATTTTATAGTTCCAGAAAAATCTGATGTTGAAATTTCAGTATTCTTAGCTGGACTATTCTTTTTTCCAATTTGCTGAGCTTGATTATTTCCTTCATATGAAAGATATCCATCCGATGCAATAGTCCAATTAACACCTCCCAACGTTTTAGTTTGTTGATCAGCTGTAAATGACCCACCTGATTTAAACGTATAAGAATACGGGCTTGTTACCGCAAGCGCATTACTGCTCCAGACAATCACTAAGAGCAGCAAGAAAAATGAACGTAAAAATTGTTTCATAATGTTTATGAGTTTAAAAGTTAAATAATATGTTTAATGAGTTGGTTTGATAGTCGCTTTCGTTGTCTGCGGTTGACGGCACCACAGGGGATAGACGTTTGCGACGTAAGATGAAAGTTATTGTTTAGAAATAAATAATATGTTGTTGGGTTGTCGCCCAGTTGCGGGCGGCGAGGGGTCGGTGTGTCGCCTTATGTAGAGGCGGTGTAGCCGACGATGGGGTGTCGTTTTTTAAGCAGACAAGCCTTGTCGCCGACGGTTGTCAGCGGCAAGGCTTGTGTGAGTGTTAGTCGCAGATGAGGTTTTCACCTGTCATGTCGGCGGGCTGTTCCAGACCCATGATGTGGAGTATGGAGGGTGCCACGTCGGCGAGTCGTCCGTCGCGCACTGTTGCCGAGTTGTTGTCGGTGACGTAGATGAACGGCACGGGGTTGAGCGAGTGGGCGGTGTTAGGAGTGCCGTCGGCGTTGATGGCGTTGTCTGCGTTGCCGTGGTCAGCAATGATTATCGCCTCATAGTCGTTGGCTTTGGCAGCCTCTATGACGTCGCGCACGCAGTTGTCGATGGCGTGTACAGCCTTTGCTATGGCGTTGTAGATGCCAGTGTGTCCCACCATGTCGCCGTTGGCGAAGTTCACCACGATGAAGTCATACTCCTGTGTGTTGATTGCTCCCACCAGCTTGTCTTTCACCTCGTATGCGCTCATCTCGGGCTTGAGGTCGTATGTTGCCACGCGCGGTGAGGGCACGAGTATGCGGTCTTCGCCCTCGTAGGGTTGCTCGCGTCCGCCGTTGAAGAAGAAGGTGACGTGTGCGTACTTCTCTGTCTCGGCGGTGTGGAGCTGTCGCTTGCCCTGCTTTGCGAGATATTCGCCGAGGGTGTCCATGACGTTCTCTTTGGGGAAGAGAATGTTTACGCCCTTGAACGATGCGTCGTAGGGAGTCATGCAGTAGTATTGCAGTCCGGGGATGGTGTGCATGCCTTCCTCGGGCATGTCTTGCTGTGTGAGCACCTGTGTGAGCTCTTTGGCGCGGTCGTTGCGGAAGTTCATGAATATCACCACGTCGCCCTCGCCGATGCGTCCGTCGACGGCGCTGTTGCAGATGGGCTTGATGAACTCGTCGGTCACGCCCTCGTCGTAGCTCTCCTGCATGGCATTCACCATGTCGGTAGCCTGCTTGCCCTGACCCTCAACGAGCAGGTCGTAAGCCTCTTTCACGCGGTTCCAGCGTTTGTCGCGGTCCATGGCGTAGAAGCGTCCTACGATGTGGGCAATGTGTGCGTCGTTCTTCTCGCAGCACTGCTGCACCTGCTCTATGAAGCCCTTGCCGCTCTTCGGGTCGGTGTCGCGACCGTCCATGAAGCAGTGTACGAAGAGCTGGTCCTTCAGACCATACTCCTTGCCGATCTCGATGAAGCGGAAGAGATGGTCGAGCGATGAGTGAACGCCGCCTGTTGAGGTGAGGCCCATGAGGTGGAGCTTCTTGCCGTGCTCCTTGGCATAAGAATAGGCGCTGACGATGCCTTCGTTCTTGAGGATAGAACCGTCCTTGCATGCGCGGTTGATCTTCACGAGGTCCTGGTAGACAACGCGACCGGCGCCGATGTTGAGGTGTCCCACCTCCGAGTTGCCCATCTGTCCGTCGGGCAGACCTACGTTCTCGCCTGATGCCTGGAGCTCAGAGTGTGCGCTCACGGCTGTGAGGTAGTCGAGATAAGGTGTTGGTGTGTTGAAGATAACGTCGCCTTTGCCATGCTGGCCGATTCCCCATCCGTCGAGAATCATCAATAAAGCTTTCTTTGCCATAATAAAATGAAATAATCTGATTTATGTTGTTTTTATTTTTTATGCTTGTCGTTCCAACGTTTAAGCTTGCCGTTCTTTAAGCGTTTTTAAGCTTGCCGTTCCTTTTTCCGTTCGTGCTTTGGTGCGCGGACGCTCTTGAATCGCGTTCTATCTTGTTAGACAATGCAAAGTTAGCAAGTTTTTGGTTAACAGCAAACAAAAGCGCTGTATTTTATTTTTTCAGCTGTAAAAACAACAAAAATTTATAATCTTAATATTTAAAAAACAATAGGCATTAATGCAAACTTCTT
>JALEVZ010000067.1 GCA_022788105.1 Prevotella sp.
GACAAGACCGACGCCGAGACCATAAAACACACGTTCCACGTGAGCAAAAAGGTGTTTAAGCGTGCCGCCGGCGACCTGTACAAGCGCCGTCTCGTGACCCTCGACGACGAGCGCATAGCGCTGCTCGACGACAACGCGGAAGCGTAGTGACAGGTCGGAAGTAAAAACATCGCCATTAGGCTGTAGTGAGAGCGCCATTAAGCCCATTTGACAAGCTCAAATGGGCTTTGTCATTTTGTCAAACGGCAATTGCCGCAACACCACTCTACATTTGTCGCGACACCTCTCAACATTTGCCGCGACGCGGCGCGACACTTGCCACTGCATCTCCTGCCACTACAGCGCGCTGAAGCGCTCCACAAGTTTACGACGATAGAAGCGCCCCACCTTCACGTCGTCTATCGTGTCGAAGGGCGGAAAGAAGCGGCAACAGTTGTCGCTGACCTCCATGAGGTAGTTCATATTGATAATAAAGCGCTGGTGTACCTGTACAAAGTCGGCGTTGACGGCACGTATGGCGTCGCTGTTGACGCTGCGTTTCAGTTTGACGGGCTCCTCACAGCCCGCAATCACCACCTCCCAGCAGCGCGCCGAGGAGTTGTACTGAAACAGACCGATGTCGCGTATGTTGACCAGACGGAAGTCCACAGCATTGGTGTAGAGCAGGTATTTGCCGCCCTCGGCGACTGTCGGCGCGGCAGAAGTGCCGTATTTGCGTCCGGCGTAGACACGGTTCATCACCGTGCGCAGCTCCTCCTTGCCAAACGGTTTGACCAGGAAGTCGAAGGCGCTGTTGCGAAACGCTGGCAACATGAACCTGTCATACGCCGAATACATCACCACACGGCAGTGGCTATGAGTGTAGTTGTCCATGCGCTCGAGGAAGTCGATGCCTGAGATGTCGGGCAACTCGATGTCGAGAAACAGCAGTTCGGGATGTTTCTCACCTATAAGGCGCAGACCTTCCAAGCCGCTTGTGGCAACGGCTTCGATTGTCACGTCGGGGTAGTCGGCAAGCTGTTGCTGCAAATATTCTATGGCCTTGCGGTCGTCGTCGATTATCAATGTCTTCATGTTCGTAGCTGGTTCTTTTTACATTTTATAGGTCACTCTCCCGGCATGCGCATGCCGTCGGGTATGAGTAGTGTGGAGACGCACCCCGCGATGGTGCCGTCGGGCGCAGCGATGTTTCTTATGGCGAAGCGCATCTTGCGACTGCCATACTCGTTTATGACCGCCACGGTCTGCGTGATGATGCCCAGTCCCGTGCCCTTACGCTGCGACATGGAGCGCGCGTCAAAGCCGGGACCGTTGTCTTCAACGCTTATCGCCGTGGCGTTGCCGTCACGCTCCACGCCGATGTGCAACCGCTTGTCGCCGTCGCGACCCTTCAGTCCGTGTACGATGGCGTTTTCGACCAAGATCTGTAGAAACATCGACGGCACCTGCACAGCCGTCGGATCCACCGCGTCGCTGACGTCTGCGGCAAACGTGAATCCCGGTTCCAACAGCGGACGCTCAACATCGATGTAGCGTCGGACAAACTCCAGCTCGTCGGCGAGGCTCACCGTCATGCGGCACGACATGTCGAGGTTGGTGCGTATGAGGCGCGTAAGCTCGAGCAGCTCACCGGTCTCGTGTGCCACTCTGCCGCCCGCAATGCTGTTGTTGAGCACGTTGAACACGAAGTGAGGGTTTATCCTGTTGCGCGCACTCGTCAGCTTGAGTTGCATAACACTAATGCGGTTGCGCAGCATCTGCTTGCGGCTGTACGCCACCCACAGGGCGAGGAGCAGTCCGAGGGTGACCACGGCAAGGGCAAGTCCCACCGCCACGAGGTCGGAACGGTAGATGTCGGCGTTTTTCTGTTCCATAGCGAGCGAGTGATGGAGTCGCAGCGTGTCTTGCGCGAAGCGGTCCATGATTTCCGCCGCACGCATGTTGCTGCGGTTGTGGAGCAGCGAGTCGGTCTGGCGGTTGTCCTCTTCCATGACGTCGTAGGCGCGGCGGTAGTCGCCAGTGCGCACATAGTAGTCGCGGAGGTAGCCGTTGCGTATGTGCCTCATGTTATACATCGGCACGAAGTCGGCACGTTCGGAGGCGAGCAGACGCTTCACTGCCGCCATGTCACCATCGCGCAGCGCCAGTCCCACCTTTACGGTGTTGAGATAATAGACGGCGGTCGCGTCGTCCATCTTTACGAAATAAGGTTCGACAAGGGCAAGACAACGCTTCGCTTCTGCCGTCATGCCGAGGTTGAGATAGACGTCGGCAAGATTGAGACGACACAGGTACATGTCGAAGTTGGAGTCCATGTGGCGCTCGACGAGCATCTGTTCCAGCTGTCTGAACTTCGTGAGCGCAGAGCGGTAGTCGTGTGAATAGTAGAAATAGGAGCCGTAGTCGTTGAGAAAATATGCCTGCATGGACGGCGGCATGGAGCCATAGTGGAGCGCGGTCTGCTCGTAGTAGCGACGTGAGGTGGCAAAGTCGTTGAGATTCATGTATATGCGTGCCAAGCCGAGATATAGCGTCACGTTCTCGCTCTTGGGCAGAGCCAGCGAGTCGACGAGGAACAAGGCACGGCGATACCATGCCGCCGCTTCGGGCAAGTCGTCGTGGAAGAAGTAGGCATCGGCAAGGTTGCCACACAGACGTGGCGCGTTTTCCTGGTTGTCGCTGCTCATCAGCAAGCCGTAGGCACGGCGGTAGTAGGCTATTGCGGAGTCGGGGCTTTGATGGAAATAGTGCAGACGCGTGGCACGACAGGCGTAGGCGGTGGAAAGAAGAGCGCGGACGTGAGGGTCGGACTTCTGCCTAAGGGCGAAGTCTATGGCGCGGTCGATGAAGGGATGCATGGAGTCGGGCGTGGCGGAAAGCAGAAAATACTTTCCCATACGCACACTGTATTCGTAGTAACGCAGGCTGTCGGTGGTGGCGCGCATGCCCTGCTCCACAAGCTCTCGTGCCGACAGAGCACGGCGAGCGATGGAGTCGTCGATAGCAGCCAGGCGTGCCTTGTCGCCAGGCGTGCAGTGCGGCGCGCTGCTTCGGGAGCATGCCGCAAGTAGAAATAGCGCTATGGCAGCGGCCATCACACCTACTGCTGCCCGGCACACAAAGATTGTCGGACGCAACACGTGTCGCATGGCATGCACGATGCGCTGCGTTGTCTTGTCTATAGGCATTTTTCTGTAATTGGTATTGCATCTGCAGCACAGCTGCTGCCACCTATCAGTTAGCGTTTTCGGAGAGGAATTTTATTCGCACGAGCCTTATTTCCTCTTCGCTTATGTCTTCGCCGTCGAACTCGTCGAGCGCGTCGTTTATGCTGTCTGAGGCGCTGGACATGAAGTAGTCGTATATCTCGTCGATCTTGTCTTCATCCATCACGTCGTCGATGAAGTAGTCGATGTTTATCTTCGTGCCGCTGTAGACGATGGCTTCTATCTCTGACAGCAGCGTGTCGAAGTCGAGTCCTTGTGCGCTGGCAATGTCGTCGAGGGGTATCTCGCGGTCTATCTCACGTATGATGTATATCTTCTTGGCAGAACGTTTAGCCACGGTGCGCACACGTAAGTCCTCGGGGCGCTCGATGGAGTTTTCCTCGCAGTGGCGCTTTATGAGGTCGCAGAACGCCTGACCGTAGCGCCGCGCCTTACCGACACCCACGCCTTGCACGTTCTGTAGCTCTGCAAGAGTGACGGGATACATGGTAGCCATCTGCTCGAGCGAGATGTCTTGGAAGATAACATAGCCTGGCAGATTGCAGCGACGTGCCACCTGCTTACGCAGATCTTTGAGCATGGAGAAGAGCACGGGGTCGAGGGCGGCACAGCCGTCGCTGTGACTGTCGTCGCCAGTGTCGTCGCTGAAGTCGTTGTCTTCGACTATCATAAACGATGACGGGGCCTTCAACCACCGCTGTCCGGCAGCTGTTATGTGCAGCGTGCCGTAGTTTTCGACGTCGGACCTGAGGTAGCCGGCGATGATAGCCTGGCGTATGACGGGGTTCCACAGGCGTGCGCTGATGTCTTCTCCCTCACCAAACGCCTCGAGTTGCTCATGGTGATGGGACACAAGCTCGTCCGTAGCACGACCCTTTACGAAGTCGATGATGTAGTCTTGACGGAATCCGCCCTTCACCGCCTTGACGGCATGGAGCACCGCCATGAGTGCATCGCGGCCCTCAATCTTCTGCTTCGGATGTAGGCAGTTGTCGCAGTTGTGGCAGTTGTCGGCAGGATAGTCTTCACCGAAGTAGTGGAGCAGCAGCTTGCGACGGCACACCGATGACTCGGCATAGGCTGCGGTCTCCTGCAAGAGCAGGCGCCCGATTTCCTGTTCAGCACCAGACTTGCCGTCCATAAACTTCTCCAGCTTCTGCAAATCCTGCTGGGCGTAGAAGGCGATGCACACGCCCTCGCCGCCGTCACGGCCCGCACGACCCGTCTCCTGGTAGTAGCCCTCCAGGCTCTTGGGTATGTCGTAGTGTATGACGAAGCGTACGTCTGGCTTGTCTATGCCCATGCCGAAGGCGATGGTGGCGACAATGACGTCTATTCGCTCCATTAGGAAGTCGTCTTGTGTCTGCGAACGCGTCGCCGAGTCGAGTCCGGCATGATATGGTGCGGCCTTTATCTCGTTGGCTTTGAGCACCGCCGCCAACTCCTCCACGGTCTTACGCGACAGGCAATAGACTATGCCGCTCTTGCCGGGATTCTGTCTTATGAACTTTATTATCTGTCGGTCTATGTCTTTTCCCTTCTGTCTCACCTCGTAATAGAGGTTCGGACGGTTGAAGGAACTGCGAAACTCAAGGGCATCGGTTATGCCGAGGCTCTTCTTGATGTCGGTGCGCACCTTGTCCGTAGCGGTGGCAGTAAGAGCTATAACAGGCGCAACGCCAATCTTGTTGATAGTGGTTCGGAGCGTGCGGTAGTCTGGACGGAAGTCGTGGCCCCACTCCGAGATGCAGTGAGCCTCGTCTATAGCATAGAAAGATATGTGGAAAGAACGGAAGAAAGCGATGTTGTCTTCCTTGTTAAGCGACTCTGGTGCGACATAGAGCAGCTTCGTCACGCCGCTGCGAACGTCGTCCATCACGCGCTGTATGGCGGCTTTGTTGAGCGAGGAGTTGAGGTAATGGGCCACGCCAGGCTGCTCGCTGAGCCCGTTGACCACGTCGACCTGATTTTTCATCAGAGCGATGAGAGGAGACACCACGATAGCAGTGCCGTCCATAAGGAGTGACGGCAGCTGGTAGCACAGGCTCTTGCCACCACCTGTCGGCATGAGCACGAATATGTCATGGCCACTAAGAAGCCCTCTGATAATGGCCTCTTGGTCGCCTTTGAACTTGTCAAATCCGAAATAGCGCTTTAGCTGTTCGTTAAGGTTGGTGTCCGTAGTCATAGTGCATCATAATAGTTGCCAGCCGTCTCCGGCACTTGCCGGAGGCAGCGTAGACAACGGTTCAGGTCTTTCTTGTTGTTTTCTTACGCATGAGGTTGTGGGGTGTGGGGTGCCACATGTGGTACACCGAGCGACGCGAAGCGGCGTGCTGAGCAGAGTGAAGCGGCGTGCTAAGCAGAGTGAAGCGACTTGCTGAGTAGAGCAAAGCGGTGCGGCGTGTGTAGGTGTGTGGGGTGTTGGGGTGTCAAAAGGGTTGGTGTCACGCCGTCTCCATACGGTTAAGGCTTGACTTTTCGAGCTGTTTGCGCGCGTAGTCGAGTGTCACCTCAAACTTCTTCACCTTCTTAGACGGAATCTCATACATCGCGTCCATCATGACAGTCTCTACTATAGAGCGCAGTCCGCGGGCTCCGAGTTTGTATTCCATAGCCTTCGACACGATGTAGTCGAGTGTGTCTTCCGGGAACGTCAGCTCTATGCCGTCCATTGAGAACAGCTTCTCGTACTGGCGTATGATGCTGTTTTTCGGCTCCACGAGTATGCGTCGCAGCGCTGGCTTGTCCAGCGGCTTGAGATAAGTGAGCACCGGCAGACGTCCGATAATCTCTGGAATGAGCCCGAACGACTTGAGGTCCTGCGGCACAACATACTGCATGAGGTCGCCCTTGTCTATCTTGGCAGTGTTCTGCACGGAGTTGAAGCCCACGGTGTGAGCGTTCATACGCTGTGCAATCTTGCTCTCTATGCCGTCGAAAGCGCCACCACAGATGAACAGGATGTTGCGTGTATCGACATGCACATAGTCCTGGTCGGGATGTTTGCGGCCACCCTTTGGCGGCACGTTGACCATCGTTCCCTCGAGCAACTTGAGCAGTCCCTGCTGCACACCCTCACCGCTCACGTCGCGAGTGATGCTTGGGTTGTCGCTCTTGCGTGCAATCTTGTCTATCTCATCGATGAAGACGATGCCCTGCTGGGCTGCCTCCACGTCGAAATCGGCTACCTGTAGCAGACGCGAGAGTATGCTCTCCACGTCTTCACCGACATATCCTGCCTCTGTGAACACGGTGGCATCGACAATGGTGAACGGCACATCGAGCAGTCGTGCGATGGTGCGCGCCAGGAGAGTCTTGCCTGTTCCAGTGCTGCCCACCATGATTATGTTGCTCTTTTCTATCTCTACGCCGCTGTCGTCGTGCGGCTGTCGCAGACGTTTGTAGTGGTTATAGACCGACACGGCGAGGTAGCGCTTAGCGTCGTCCTGCCCGATGACGTACTGGTCGAGGTATTCTTTTATCTCCGTGGGCTTCGGCACCTTCTTGAGATTGAACTTATGAGCGCCGCTGCCTTTCTTCTTGCCAGGCGCATCTGGGTCGGTCTCGAGTTCCATAGACTTGAGAATCTCAAAGCACTGCCTCACGCAGCTGTCGCAAATATATCCGTTCTGACCGGTGATGAGGAGGTTAACCTGATTTTCCGGCCGTCCGCAGAAATTGCATTTATTCATTGTTGTCTTCTTGCTTTTTCGTTTGTTGTTCTGCCCTTCTTCCATCATCACTTGCCGTTTGCGACTCCATCGTTCTGTCCGTCAGCCGGTTTCTTACGCTCGAGCACGGTGTCTATCATGCCATACTCTTTGGCTTCGGGGGCTGTCATCCAGTAGTTGCGGTCGCTGTCTGCCCACACTTTGTCGAAGGGCTGGTGCGAATGTTCGGAGATGATGGTGTAAAGTTCCTTCTTCATCTGTCCGATAAGACGTGCCTCAATCTCGATGTCGGAAGCCTGTCCCTGTGTGCCGCCGAGCGGCTGATGAATCATCACGCGGCTGTGCTTGAGCGCGCTGCGCTTGCCTTCGGCTCCTGCGACGAGCAGCACGGCACCCATCGACGCCGCCATGCCTGAGCAGAGCGTCGACACGTCAGACGAGATGAACTGCATGGTGTCGTAGATTCCGAGTCCCGCCGTCACGCTTCCGCCTGGCGAGTTGATGTAGAGCGATATGTCCTTTGTATTGTCTACAGAGTCGAGATATAGGAGCTGCGCCTGCACGGTGTTTGCCGTGTAGTCGTCGATCTGTGTGCCGAGGAAGATGATGCGGTCTGCCATAAGGCGTGAGAACACGTCCATCTGTGTCACGTTGAGCTGTCGCTCCTCGAGGATATAGGGATTAAGATAGTGTGCCTCCGACTTTATCACGTCGTCGAGCACCATTCCATTCATACCCAAATGCCGTGTGGCAAATTTTCTAAAGTCGTTCATTGTCGTTATGTCATGTTTTTTACCGGATGTCATGCTAGCCGTTACGGCTTGTAAAAAGGGAAGTACTGCAAGCGACATGCCTGCTGCGCTGCGCCACAATAGCCGTACATGCCGGCAGCACGCCGGTGCGCTGATATTATAACAGTAAATTTTTACAACAGAAAAGGGAGGTTATCGTCTTTTCATCCCTTCGTTTATAAAGATTTGAAACTAATCTTTTACAAAGATAACGAAAAAAGTCGATAACCTCCCTTATTTATGGAAGTTTTTTTATTTAATTTCCAAGATATTGCGGCTCAGATGCGTCAAAACGTCGCAACGGACCGCGTAGGAGCAGCTTACGCGTTCTCACCCATCAGCTTGT
>JALEVZ010000094.1 GCA_022788105.1 Prevotella sp.
TCTCCTTGGGGAAGATGTCGTACATGCTCTGCACGTTCTTTGCCAGCTGGCTCTGATAGTGGGTGCAGACAGGTATGATATGGTTCAGGGAGAGGACGCCGAAGACACGTGCCTCAATCTGAATCTTCTTGGTGTATGTCTCCCATTTCACCTCGTTGCGTGCCTCAAGTTCCTTGCGTGTCATCACGTTCTGACCCTCGAACATCTCGATGCTCTCCTTGTCGAGGTAGCGCTCGAATATCTTCGGGCAAGAGGTCTCGCAGTCGAGGCCGCGTTTCTTGGCTTCTTCTACCCATTCGTCAGAGTAGCCGTTGCCCTCGAAGTGGATGGGCTTGCAGTACTTGGCGTCTTCGCGTACGACGTCGAGGATGGCGCTTATCTTGTCCTCGCCTTTCTCGATGAGGGCGTCGACGCGTTTCTTGAAGCTCTGAAGAGCCTCTGCCACGGCGGTGTTGAGCACTATCATGGCGCTTGCGCAGTTTGCCTCTGAGCCTACAGCACGGAACTCAAAGCGGTTGCCGGTGAAGGCGAAAGGTGATGTGCGGTTGCGGTCGGTGTTGTCGATGAGCAGCTCTGGAATCTCAGGAATGTCGAGTTTCAGTCCCTGCTTGCCTGCGATGTCGAACAGTTCGTCTTTGTTTGATTTCTCAATGTGCTCCAAAATCTCTGTCAGCTGGTGGCCGAGGAATGAAGAGATGATGGCTGGAGGTGCCTCGTTGGCGCCGAGACGGTGGGCGTTGGTGGCGCTCATGATGCTGGCTTTGAGCAGACCGTTGTGTTTGTAGACAGCCATGAGGGTCTCTACGATGAACACGATGAAGCGCAAATTGTCTTCCGGGGTCTTGCCAGGACCGTGGAGCAGCACGCCCGTGTCGGTCGAGAGACTCCAGTTCTCATGCTTACCCGAACCGTTGATGCCTGCGAATGGCTTCTCATGGAGCAGCACACGGAATCCGTGATGGCGTGCAATCTTCTTCATGAGCGACATGAGTAGCATGTTGTGGTCGATGGCGAGGTTGGTCTCCTCAAATATTGGTGCAAGCTCAAACTGGTTGGGTGCCACCTCGTTGTGGCGTGTCTTGCACGGTATGCCCAGTTCGAGGGCCTGTATTTCAAGGTCTTTCATAAAGGCTTGCACACGCTCTGGGATGGCGCCGAAGTAGTGGTCGTCCATCTGCTGGTTCTTGGCGGAGTCGTGACCCATCAGTGTGCGACCCGTGAGCATGAGGTCGGGACGTGCAGAGTAGAGGCCCTCGTCGACGAGGAAGTACTCCTGCTCCCAGCCGAGGTTGCTTATTACCTTCTTAACCTCGGGGTAGAAGTAGTGGCAAACGTCTGTTGCTGCCACGTTTACGGCGTGGAGTGAGCGCAAGAGCGGAGCCTTGTAGTCGAGTGCTTCGCCAGTGTAAGAGATGAAGATGGTGGGGATACACAGCGTGTCGTCGATGATGAAGACTGGCGATGTGGGGTCCCAGGCAGAGTAGCCACGTGCCTCAAAGGTGTTGCGTATGCCACCGTTGGGGAACGAGCTGGCGTCAGGCTCCTGCTGTACGAGCAGCTTGCCGGAGAACTCCTCTATCATGCCACCCTTGCCGTCGTGCTCTACGAAGGCGTCGTGCTTCTCGGCCGTGCCTTCGGTGAGGGGCTGAAACCAGTGTGTGTAGTGTGTCACGCCATTTTCGTCGGCCCACTGCTTTATGCCTTTGGCTACGGCGTCGGCGATGGAACGGTCCAGATTGGCTCCGTTGTCGATAACGTCGATGAGCTTGTCATACACGTCTCGTGGCAGGTATTTGTACATCTTGGCGCGGTTGAACACGTTCTTTCCGAAAAATTCCGATGGTCTTTCAATCGGCGCGATCACTTCCACAGGGGTCTTTTTGAAAGCGTCGGCTACAACCTCAAATCTTAAATTAGCCATGTTTTGATTTCCTTTATGTGTTTAAACTTTTGTTGTCTTGTAATTGGATGGGCGTTTTAAATCCCTACTGTCAGTCCGCACCACAGGTACAGGCCTTTGTTGCTCGGATTGGCGGCGGCACCGGCGAAGAGTGGAATGCCGAATCGGGGCGTCACGGCAATCTCTTTTTCCACCAACAGACCGATGTTTACAACGGCAAAGCCGCTGGCAGAGTCGTAGAAGTCGGTGCGAAACGGCACTGCTCCGATGGTGGCGGTCCAGTCGCAAGTGAGGAGTCGGAACGGCACGTTGGCTTCGACGTATGACGAGTAGGCTTGTCTGCCAGTGTCGGTGCGGTCGTAGTCGCCAGCGAAGTTGGTGTACCAGTCGAGCGACAATGGTCCGAAGTCGAAACCGATGTTGCCTTCCACGACGTGGTTGTCTGCCAGTCTGCCCTCCGCCGCCCAGTAGTCGGTGAGCGAAAGGTGCAGTCCGCATGGGTGTTCGTAGCCTATCGTGAGGTCCACCTCGTTGTAGTCAGACTGTGTCAGACCTACATTGCCCCACGCGGTGAGTGACAGTCCGCGCCACGTCAGGCCGACGGTGGGTTGCAGACTCACAGACCCGTAGTCTTGTCCGCGCCAGATGAAGCGGCTCACTATGTCGGCTTCGAGGGTCGGTTCTATGCCGCCCTTGTCGCCGGCGAGTGCCATGTCTGTGTCGTTATGTTCGTTTGCGTTTGTGGTGAGTGGCATTACGGCAGCTGTCGCGAGCAGCGCCATGATGAGATGTCGTCTCATGCTTTAATCCATTTTTCCAGTCTTGTCATTGCTTCGCGGCAGTCTTCGCGGTCGCCAAAGGCGGTGAGCCGCACAAATCCTTCGCCGCTGGGTCCGAATCCGACGCCTGGTGTACACACCACTCCGGCGCTGTAGAGCATCTGTTCGAAAAACTTCCAGCTGTCGGTCGAGCCAGGGGTCTTCACCCACAGGTAGGGTGCGTTCTTGCCTCCGTACACTTTCAGACCGAGCCGCGTCAGTGCTTCACGCATGATGTCGGCGTTGCCCATATAGTAGTCTATAACTTTCTTTATCTGTTCCTTGCCTTCCGGCGTGTAGATGGCTTCTGCGGCGCGTTGGCTGATGTAGCTCGTGCCGTTGAATTTCGTACACTGTCGGCGCTCCCATAGGTGGTTAAGCTCTATGCGTCGGGTGCCGTCGATGGTCACAGCGGTCAACTCTTTGGGTATGACTGTGTAGCCGCAGCGCACTCCTGTGAACCCCGCTGTCTTTGAGTAGCTTCTAAACTCGATGGCAACCTTGCGTGCTCCCTTTATCTCGTAGATGGAGTGGGGTATGCCTGGCTCCCGAATGTAAGCCTCATAGGCGGCGTCGAAGAGTATGAGCGTGTCGTTGCGCAGGGCGTAGTTGACCCATTGTCGCAGCTCCTCCTTAGGCAATGCCGTGCCCGTGGGGTTGTTGGGGTAGCAGAGATATATCATGTCGACGCGGT
The DNA here is from genome assembly GCA_022788105.1 of Prevotella sp. Lineage (GTDB taxonomy): Bacteria > Bacteroidota > Bacteroidia > Bacteroidales > Bacteroidaceae > Prevotella. Next base: position 3,413 of record JALEVZ010000094.1, read on the forward strand.
GGCTGGGTATCTGCGGCACGAAACCGTTGGCCTCTGTACACGGCATGTAGGTCACATTGCTCCATCTGCCGTCCTTTAACACGCCGGCTCTACCACACATCACGTTGGAGTCTATGTAGACGGGGTAGATAGGGTCGGTGACACCGATGCTGTTGTCCCAGCGCACTATCTCGCCGATGTTGCCCGTGTCGCTCTTTGCACCGTCGTTGATGAACACCTCACTGCTGTCGAGATGGATGCCGCGCGACAGGTAGTCGTGCTTTATAATGGCGTCGCGCAGAAAGTCGTAGCCACGTTCTGGACCATATCCTTTGAACGTGGTCTTGCTGCTCATCTCGTCTACTGCCTTGTGCATGGCTGCTATTACGGCGGGGCACAACGGCTGTGTGACGTCGCCGATGCCCAGACTTATCACTCTCGTGTGGGGGTGAGACACTTTAAAGGCGTTCACCTTCTTGGCGATGTCTGCGAACAAATAGTTGTCCGACAGTTTCAGATAGTGTTCGTTTACTAATGCCATCTCTTCATGTTTATTGGTTGCAAACTGTCGCGGCGCTGCCGCTTCTATGCAGCATGACTGCCGCTTCTATGTCGCGGCGCTGCCGCTTGAATTTTGAGTTGTCCTTTTATCTGTCGCGCTTGTCATGGCAATGCCACTTCCCCTTCGAACGTAAATTCGGCTGGTCCGCTAAGATAGACGTGTCCATTGTCGGCGTTCCACTCTATGTGTAGTGTGCCGCCGTCCATTACAATGGTTGTCTTGCGTGTGGCACGGCTTGTCAGATAGGCTGCCACGGCGGTGGCGCAGGCTCCTGTGCCGCATGCCATGGTTATGCCGCTGCCGCGTTCCCACACACGGGTTCGTATGGTGCCGTCGGGCAATGGCTGCGCAAACTCTATGTTGCAGCGCTCTGGAAAAGCCGGGTCGGTTTCCATCAGCGCTCCGTAGCGCGCAATGTCGATGTCGTCGATGTCGTCGACAAAGGTGACGAAGTGAGGGTTTCCCATCGATACGAAGGTACCGCGGAACTTGCGAAACGAGGCTGTTATCTCGCCCAGACAACTCTCGTCATACTGGCTTGGCACATGAAAGTGTGGCTCCAGCATGTCTACCGTCACGCTCTCTACGTGTCTGCTGCGTCCGATTTCCAACTTCAGCAGCTTCACACCCGACTGTGTTTCGAGCTTAATCTCTGTCAGGTTGGTGAGCCCGCGTTCGTAGAGATATTTTCCTATGCACCTCGAGGCGTTGCCACACATCTTCGCTTCCGAGCCGTCGGCATTGAAGATGCGCATTGAGAAGTCTGCACCGCTCATTATGGAAGGTTTCCCTATGAGCACAAGACCGTCGCTGCCGATGCCCGTATGTGGCGCGCTCCACTTTATTGCGGCTGCGCTCGGGTCGGGGATATTATATAATAAGGTATTGACATAAATGTAGTCGTTACCTGCCCCTTGCATCTTCGTAAATTTGACGCTATGAGTTGTGGTGTTGTCCTGCATCCCTCTTTTACTGATTTTTGTTTTTATTACGATGCAAAAGTACAACAATTTTAATGAATATCCATTCCTTTCCTTTACAAAATAAGTAACAAAATAGATGAAAATGATAAATTGTAAGGAAAACAAGTCTAAATTATGACAAAGTGTAAGGAATGGGTTCTTGATTGCTTACAGTATGAATTAATTTTTAAAAAGCAAGAAACAAAATGTCAAAAGAATAGCCGAGAAAGTAGCTTTATGTTGTAATTTTGCACTCGTTACTTGACAAAGTGTAATTGAAACGAACGTTTATATAATAAAAAGAAAGGTAAGTATGAAGAAGATTGAAGCCATTATCCGCAAGTCCCGCTTTGAGGACGTGAAGGAAGCATTGCTTGCTGCCGACATAGAGTGGTTTTCTTACTACGATGTTCGCGGCGAGGGCAAGATGCGACAGGCGCGTGTCTATCGTGGAGTGATGTACAATACCAGTGCCATAGAGCGCACGCTCATCTCGCTCGTGGTGCGTGACAAGAATGTGGAACGTGCCGTGAATGCCATACTCGGAGCTGCCCAGACGGGTGAGATTGGCGACGGTCGCATCTTCATCATACCGATAGAAGACGCCATCCGCATAAGAACGGGCGAGCGAGGCGACATTGCTCTATATAATGCGGAGCAAGAGAAGTGACGCCGCGGGGCAAGAGAAGCAATGCTGCGGAGCAGTTTGCTACCCAAGCTTATAGATAGTTGCTTTAAGGAGTTGAGCTATAAAGCAAACAGCTTGTTAACTCGTCGTCTTGTCAACTGTCAGCATGCTGTAGCATGCGAAACTAAAATAACGAATAAATAAAATGCCGATTAAGGTAAAAGAAAGGATATTTTCATGATAACAACAATACTTACAGCCACCCCGACGCTCGACACAGGCAACACCGCCTGGATGATGATGAGCACCATACTCGTACTGTTGATGTCCATACCAGGCATCGCACTGTTCTACGGCGGACTCGTTCGTCAGAAAAATGTGCTCAGTATAGTCATGCAGACCATGCTCATTGTGGGCGCGGTAAGCATAATATGGGTAGCGTTTGGCTACAGCTGGGCGTTCGACGACAGCTACAAGACCTCCGGCTCACCGCTGTTTTTCGTGATGGGCGGATGGGGGAAAGCCTTCCTCCACGGCGTGACGACCGACAGTGTCATGCCCACTGGCATACCAGAACTGACGTTTGTCATGTTTCAGTGCATGTTTGCGCTCATCACGCCGGCGCTCATACTCGGCGCCTTCGCAGAGCGTATAAAGTTTAAGGGCTACATGGTGTTCACGCTGTTGTGGGTCATCATAGCCTACCTCCCTATGGCACATTGGGTGTGGGGCGGCGGATTCTTGCAGGAGATGGGCGCCATCGACTTTGCGGGCGGCACCGTGGTACACATCAACGCTGGCATATCGGCACTCGTCATGGCGCTGATGATAGGCAAACGCGAAGACTATCGCGTGGGCCATCCGGTCACTCCCCACAACATTATGTTCGTGTTCCTCGGCACATCATTCCTCTGGCTCGGATGGTTTGGATTCAATGCTGGCAGCGGACTGGCTGCCGACGGCCTCGACGCCAACGCATTCATGGTGACACACATCGCTACCGCCACCGCCGCCATGACGTGGATGACCCTCGACTGGATCTTCAACCGCAAGCCCACGACGGTAGGTGCCTGCACAGGAGCAGTGGCAGGACTGGTCGCCATCACTCCCGCCGCAGGAACGGTAGACCTGC
>JALEVZ010000098.1 GCA_022788105.1 Prevotella sp.
ACCGGAGGAGGCGATGCCGCAGTACAACAAGGCGCTGGAATGCTATGAGAAGTGCAACTTAAGCACGGCTGAGGTGAACCAGTGCCGTGCGTTCACGCTTTCGCTGCTCGGACATGTGGAGCAGGCGCTCGAGTGTCTCAACGAGACGCTCAAAGACCCCGACTGCAACCGCAGCGAGATAAACGTGATACGCGGACACATACTGCTGGAGAACGGACGCGTGAAGGAGGCGATAAAGAGTTTCGTGAAGGCTCTGCAGTCTACGCATTTCTCTCACGAGATATTCTTCCGCATAGCCATCTCGGTGTACGACTGCGGCTACCCCACCATCGCCTACCGCATGTTCAAGACCTACCACGAGGCGCATCACAACCAAGGCGACGAGGGCGCGGCTTATCTGGCTGCGTGCTGCCGACAGCTGCAGAAGCATGACGAATACTTGAAGTATCTCAACATCGCATGCCAACAAAACCCATCGGAGGCGCGCAAGGTTCTCGGCGAATACTTCCCCACGGGTATGGACCCGAAGGACTACTTCGATTATGAAAGAGTAAAAGAGTAAAAAAGTAAAAGAGTAAAAAAATGAATACAGCAGAACTTTTCCTTTGGATTCTCGACAATCTCAACTATTGGGTTGTCATATTGTTTATGGCTATCGAGAGTTCGTTCATCCCCTTCCCTTCTGAGGTGGTTGTTCCGCCTGCGGCATGGAAGGCTATGGACCCCGACAGCGGCATGAGCTTCGTGCTCGTTGTGGTGTTCGCCACAATAGGTGCCGACCTCGGTGCGCTCATCAACTATTACATTGCCAAGTGGCTCGGCAGACCAATCATCTACAAGTTTGCTGACAGCCGCATCGGTCACATGTGCCTCATTGACCGTGCCGCCGTAGAGAAAGCCGAAACATTCTTCCGCAAGCATGGCGCAACGTCTACATTCTTCGGACGTCTCGTGCCGGCTGTCCGCCAGCTCATAAGCATCCCGGCAGGTCTCTCGGGTATGCACGTCGGCAAATTCCTCCTCTACACCACTCTTGGCGCAGGCGCATGGAACACGGTGCTCGCAATGATCGGTTGGGGCATCTACAAGTACACCAACCTTAAGACCACAAAGGACGTTTACGAACAGGCTCTGCAGTACAGCCACGAAATCGGTTACGTTCTGCTCGCTCTCGCCGCCCTCGTCATCGCATTCCTTGCGTATAAGGGATTGAAGAAAACGAAATAAATTGTGTGAGCATATTTTTTTCGCCTCATGGTCTGAAAGAATCGTTTAACGAAAACGACAAATGAAACGAGCATTGTCAACAATAGAATAAAAAAAGATAGCAATAATTGGGCTTAATGCAATTATTGCTATCTTTTTTTATAAGGAACCTCTTTAGTTTTTTTCAGTTCTCTCTCTTGGTCGATTTCTTCGTTCGAGCACCATTACCGCATGGTGGGAATATCATTACCACGCTTCGGTAACACCGTTACCGCATAGCGGGAACATCATTACCAGGCTATGGTAACATGGCAAAGCCTTTTGTTTAACCTTTATCTTGCCGAACGGCAACAATAGCTCGCTAAACAGAATTCGACAACCTTTCTTTTTGGGGAAAATACGTGCGCAGGGAACTGGGCGTTTCGCCAAGAGAGTACAGAACAAACGACAAATAGTATACTACAATTTTATAGTTTAGTGACCCATGCGTGAGGTGTCTACTTCTTTCACCGTTTTCTCCTTATAGCCGCCGAACTTATAGATAACGGCAAGGGTGAAGGACGCCCAGTTATAGTTGACCTTCATACGATAGTCTTGGTTGTCCTGCACGGAACGGGTATCGAAGCGATTGTTGAAGATGTTGCTGCCATTGAGACGCACGCCCCACTTACCATCGTGCGACGACCACTGCAATTTGGCATCCATGTTGAAGATTGGACTGATGTCGTAGACACCTTGTATAGCCTTTGACTGGAAGAACGGGTTAAGAATAAGACGCAGGTCCTGCGTACTACAGAGTTTTACGGATGCCGTACCGCCAAGTATGACAGAGAGTTTCTTACGATTGAATGGCAAGTCGAAGAAATGGTTGCTTTTGTCGTGCTTGAAGGTGCCTACTGCAAACACATTGCCGTTGAGCCATTTCCCTGCATTGAATATAGCAGAGGCTTGCAGTCCGTAGCTATTTGAATGGTCGAAGTTGGTCTCCTTCATTATTACAGCCATGCGGTCTGTTGTCTGATAGGGCAACTGCACGAAATAGTCGGGCTTCAGACTTGCAAAAGCCATAAGCGTATAGCGTCGTTTTATCTGCCACATCAGGTTGACATTATAATAAGAGCTGGGTTTTAAATCAGGATTGCCGTGTATCTCGGTGTATGTAGACGCATAGAACACATTGCTCATTGTAGACCAATAGCTCGGGAACTCGGAATCGGAACTGAACGAGAGGTTGAGCAAATGGTTATCGTTGACGTTCCACAAAGCATTGAGCGTAGGATACACGCGCCATTTATCCCATACAGGCGAATGGTATTGTTCGGCAGCGACGGAGGCTTCAACGCTAACAGCCTTGTTTATCTGCTTGCTGAAACCGGCGTACATGTTCCATATCCGCTCGTTGATGTCGACGCTACTTGTACCATCGGGCAAAACGTTTCCATCCTTGTCGATGGTGGTCTGATAACTCTTGTTGCTCGTGAACTGCCCCTTTACGCCGTACGACAATCCCCAACCGTTTGCCAAAGAATGGGTTTGGTCGGCAGTGAACATCCATTTGTTGATGGTCTGCTCACTACCACTTGTCAGATTACGTTCTGTGTCCGTCATGTTTTCAGCCGTCAGCGTACCGTCGAGCGTTTGTTGCTGAGGCGTGCGATAGTAGGTGTACGAACCGCTAAGGGTAAGTCCGAAAGGAAGCGTGTAGTTAGCGTCTACATTTTGCAGATACTCGTGACTGTCACTATGCATTCCGCTGATGCTCGATCCTGTCGTGTGGCTGTTTGAACTTGTCTTGTCCCACTGTCCCGTATAGGCTACGTCGAGACAATGATTTTTGCTAAAGGCGTAATTCATACCCAGTCGGTAGTCGTGCGTGATGCCGAACGACTTTTGTCCCGTCTCATCAGTATAGTGCACACGATTGTTGGCAAGTGGATGATTGGCTATGCGTGAAGATTCACCATACGAATTGCCGTTAACCAATTTGTATTGCGCATCCAGCCCGAACTTGCCTCTTTGCATGGAAAGATACACATTGCCAAACCCTTTGGCGTATTTGTTTTGCTCCATGCCGCCAATGATTTGTCCAGACAGCTGATTGGTGCCGGCAAAGTCTTTCGTTACGATATTGATAGCCATTCCACGCACATGATAGCGAGCGGGGGCAGACAGCATCACCTCGGCTTTTGCCAACTGTGCGGCTGGCATCGCCTTCAGACGCTCAGCCAGTTGCTCCTGTGTCAATGTGGTGGCTTGTCCGTTTACAATCAGTGTCACCTCGTTGCCAGAAAAGGATATCTTGCCCGTAGCATCGCTGATGCCAGGTATGCGTGTCAATGCCTCGTAAGCGTTGTCGGCAGGCAACTGCTTCAGCAGCAACGGCATATTGTACGACAGCATACCACGCTCTGCCTTGACAATGGGGCGCGCACCCTTTACCATCACTTCCGGCAGATTGTGCATCATGGTTTCCATGGTGAGCGAATCTGTTTCAACGTTGGTCTGTGCGTTGGCGGTTATGGCTGACGCAACAAGAATAGTCGTAAAGAATAATCTGTTCATTTTCATTCCTTCCATGCTTTTGCTTTATTTTCCACAAAAGTAATAGAATTTTTTAATAAAAGCAGACTTACGCCTGCTATATTTTGCGAAACCTACGATTCTGTTTATAAAACAGCTACTGATTTGACGAAAGTTAAATATTTCACAACACAAACCATTTTAAATGTTCGATATTTTGTGAATATCGCTAAAAAGAATTAACTTTGCTACATGAATATTGAGTTTGACAAGGAATATCTGCAAGACTTATATTTCAAAGGGAAAACAAGTGACAAGAAGCATCGATTTCAGCCTGAAGTTGTGCGTAGCTATCAAAAAGCAGTAGTTGCACTTGCACATGCTAAATGCATAGAGGATTTGTTTGTGTTTAAGTCATTAAACTATGAAGTTCTTGTTGGGGACAAAAAAGGCATTTCTTCTGTTAGATGCGGAAAACAGTATCGCTTGGAATTTATAGTCAAAGATAATATTGACGACATAACAATAAAAGTATGCCGTCTGTTAGATATTAGCAATCATTACAAGTAAACAATATGGAAAGTATAAAAACATATAACATAAGTGATTTGGTGCCGTCATCCCCAGTACATCCAGGCGAGATAGTAAAAGATGAGCTTGAGGCACGTGGAATATCTCAACGTAAGTTCGCTATGATAATCGACTGTTCTTACACGGTTTTTAACGAGATACTTAATTGCAAACGTCCCATGACTACCGATTATGCTTTGCGCATTGAGGCGGCTCTTGGCATAAAGGCGTATATGCTCGTAAATATGCAGAGTGAATATAACCTTCAGACAGCAAGACAAGACTCTCATCTATCTACAATCTTGAGCAAAATACGTTCGGCAGCAGCAATGCTGTAAATAACAGCTGGAAGATAGCTCCAACAGCTGGCAGATAGGCTGGAAGATATCCTTTAGAAAGGGATATCTCCCAGCCTTTATTGCGCTTAGGATGTGATGGTTACGGCGATCATGGAAGATATGGGGGATATTTTCAACTAATCGTCTTTAAACGCAAGTTTATCAAACTTGGCTTTAAGCATTGGAGCCTCCGACTTACGAATTGAGAGTTTCATCTCGCAGGTGTTGTCGTAGGTCTGACTGATGATGCGCGGCGACATAT
>JALEVZ010000019.1 GCA_022788105.1 Prevotella sp.
AAATCAAGGCTTTCAGAACACAGTTTAGAGGTGTAGGGGATATTAGATTCTTCATGTACAGGCTGGCAACACTTTATTCCTAACATACGGTGTTACCAACCGGAAAAATCCGCTGACCCGATGTGGGGCGGCTCAACGGGGCTCAACGGATTATTCATGGGGATAGCCGTAGATTGTAGCAGGTCTGAAAAGGAAGAATTTCTCATCCCTTATACCGGGATAGCCGTAGATTTGGGTTAACGGGTTTTATGTGAGCCGAAATTGATGTTGTAGGTTGTGTTTGAAAATCCTGATTTGGTTAGATGTTCTAAATAATCTTTAGATGTTCTAGATGATTTTTAGATGTTATAGATGATGTTTATAGTTAAATTTTGTGGTTTGGAAAATATTATGTAAGCCTATTGTCGGTTGTTTCCCTTTTTTATTTGTGTTTGTTTGCTTTATCTAATCGAAATGTATATCTTTGTGCGGCGGTACATTGCTATCGTGTTTAAACTTCGAATATAACATTCAAACATAATGTAGTGTGCAAATATAATAGCCTCGCTATGCTTTCTTATCTCTTTCGAAAAGCATGTGAATATAATATAGCACCCAAATAAACATAGCATGCGAATATTAAATACCAAGAATATAATATAGCATGCAAACATAAATAACATGCAAACATAAATAGTACGCAATATAACATGCAAACTTATGGAAAAATTATCTTCAAAAAAGATGATGCTGTTGGCATCGTTTCTTGTTGCTGGTGTGGCTTGTCTTGTTTTCTCGTTCTTTCTTTATAAATAATATAGACAGGAAACGGCTGTTGTTGAGCAGAGTTCGCCCATCACTCATTACAAGATTATTGACATGGAAAAGGTGGTTGGTTGGAAATATAACCACTATTATGCTACGGTTCTTTATAATGGTCGTGAGTATAATAACATTAAGATAACTCCAAGCATGTACCAAACACGCGACTTCAGGGAGCTGCGTTTATACTATGATAAGGTTAATGACTCTATGTTTAGTGAACTGCAAACTTCGATTGCAACTCCAATCCTTGTCTTCTCTTTGTCATTCTTATGCTTTTTCTTGTCCTACAAGGTCTTGAATGGCGAGGAATAGAAGTACGGACGTGTAAAGGGGAGGAAGCCATGCAAATAATACGGCCTATCGCTATTTCCTTGAATAATCTATTATGCCCAATTCTTTGCATCGTAAAAGAAAGATGTTTCTTTACGTTTGTAAGGAGGAGAGATAGTAAAAGCCGACTTTCTTGTATGGAAAGTCGGCTTTTACTATGTTTTGAGGTGTCTTTTTGTTTGTTAGAACGTCAGCACTCGCTTGTTGAATCGTTAGCACTCGCTTGTTGTGGTCCAGTGTTGGGCGGTTGAGCCAACTATGTTTAGATCCCGTGTCCAGTGTCATTCTGCATCGCTGGTGGTGCATTATAAAGTGCGAAGCGGTGTTGCGTTAGAGCGCGCTAGTGCTGCCGTTAGATAACGAGGCGGAGTGTTATAGCCCCACGCTGGACATAATAGCTTCTGTGGTACCGGCGCGTTGTGTGACGTAGTATTCGCTTTTGCGCCCACATTCGCTGATGGCGTCGGGTGTGGAGAGCAGATGCGACATGGTGAGTGCGAAGCTGTCATAGTCTTTTACTTCAAAGCATGCGCCGCTGGCGAGCAGATCTTGCGCCTCCTGGAAGCGTTTGTTGTTCGGTCCGAAGATTACCGGCACGCCCCATACCGCTGCTTCCGGCACATTGTGGATGCCCACACCGAATCCTCCGCCGACGTATGCTATCTCGCCATAGCGGTAGATTGACGATAGCAGACCATAGCAGTCTATGACAAGACACCGTGCTGCTGCTGCCGTCTCAGGTGTCGCTTCTGTATAGCGCACGGCAGGCATGCGTAGCTTGCTGAATATCTCTGCCAGGTGGTCGCCGCCAATCACGTGTGGTGCGATGATAAGTTTCCAGTCTGGGCGGTTGTTGAAGAATCGTATGAACAGGTCTTCGTCTGGTGCCCAACTCGATCCTGCAACAAACACTTTTGCAGCGTTGTCACCAGTGCCCTTAAATGCTTCCACGATGGGCAGCGTCTTAGCAGCGTCGCGTATGGCGAGCACGCGGTCGAAACGAGTGTCGCCTGTCACCTCTGCGCAGTCTATGCCTATGCTGCTTAGCAGTCGGCAGCTCTCTTCGTTCTGTACGAAGAATCGTGTCACACAGCGCAGCACGTTTGCATATCTGCGTCCATACCATCTGAAGAACACCTGTCCTGGGCGGAAGATGCTTGACACACTATAGACCGGCACGCCGCGGTGTCGAAGAATGTGCAGGTAGTTGTACCAGAATTCGTACTTTATGAAAAATGCCATGACGGGCCTTACGGTTCGCAGGAAACGCCGTGCGTTGCGTATGGTGTCGAGTGGAAGGTAGCACACGATGTCTGCTCCTTCATAGTTTTTGCGCACTTCATATCCCGATGGGGAGAAGAACGTAAGCAGAATCTTGTATTCGGGATGGGTGGCACGCAGCCGTTCCATCAGCGGACGTCCTTGTTCAAACTCACCTAATGATGCTGCATGAAACCACACATACTGCGCGTTGGGGTCTACCTTTTCGCGTAGTAGCTTTATGGCTTGACGTTCGCCGCGCCACATTTTCTTCACCTTCTCGCTGAAGAGGCTGGCTATCGCCACGCCTGCCAGATACAAGCTGATTGCAATGTTATACACAATATGAAAATATAAGCCACACACTAGCCTTTCCTACACAGGGAAAGGCCGTGGTGTGGATTGTGGATAAAATGTGTTCATGACTTTATTTCAAGACCTCGATGGCCTTTCTTAGGCGCTTCAGCGTCTCTTCCTTGCCGAGGAATGCGGATATGTCGAACATGCCAGGACCCTTGCCTATGCCTACGAGTGCGAGTCGGAAGGCGTTCATTACGTCGCCCAGCTTATAGCCTTTGTCCTCCACCCACTTCATGACTACCGGCTCCTGACCTTCTATTGAGAAGTCGTCTATCGCCTCAAGCACGTCGGCGAGCTGACCCATCACGACTGCCGAGTCTTCCTTCCAGCGCTTCTTCACGGTCTTTGCGTCATATTCTGTCGGTGCTATGAAGAAGAACGAGCAGAGTGGCCACAGCTCCTTGACGAAGCTCACGCGGTCTTTCATCATTGCCACTACCTGTGTGATGCGTTCCATGGTCTCGTCTACGCCGTTGTTTGCAACGATGGGTGCAAACAACTCGGCAATCTCTTCATTGCTCTTGCGCAGCATATACTCGTGGTTAAACCACATGCCTTTCTGATAGTCGAAGCGTGCGCCAGCCTTTGAACACTTGCTGATGTCAAACAGTCCGACAAGCTCGTCGAGTGTGAACAGTTCCTGTTCTGTGCCAGGGTTCCATCCCAGCAGTGCGAGGAAGTTGACCACTGCCTCGGGGAAATAGCCGCTCTCGCGATATCCCGACGACACATCGCCGCTCTTGGGGTCGTGCCACTCGAGTGGGAATACGGGGAATCCGAGGCGATCGCCGTCGCGTTTTGACAGCTTACCCTTGCCCTCCGGTTTGAGGAGCAGCGGCAGGTGTGCAAATGTCGGCATGGTGTCTTCCCATCCGAAGGCGCGGTACAGCAGCACGTGTAGTGGTGCACTGGGCAGCCATTCCTCGCCACGTATGACGTGTGTAATCTCCATGAGGTGGTCGTCCACGATGTTGGCAAGGTGATATGTTGGCAACTCGTCTGCACTCTTGTAGAGCACCTTGTCGTCGAGTATGTCGCTCTTTATTTTCACGTCGCCGCGAATCATGTCGTTGACATGCACGTCAATGCCCGGCTCTACCAGGAAACGCACCACATACTGTTCGCCGTCGGCGATACGCTTCTCCACCTCTTCGCTCGTGAGAGTGAGCGAATTGGTCATCTGAAGACGTGTGTGGGCGTCGTACTGGAAGTTTTGTATCTCCGCACGCTTTGCCTCGAGTTGCTCTGGAGTGTCAAAAGCGATGTATGCCTTGCCGCCGTCAAGCAGTTCCTTCACATATTTTTTATATATGTCGCGGCGCTCGCTCTGACGGTATGGTCCATGCTCTCCGCCGAACGACACACCTTCGTCAAATGTTATGCCGAGCCACTTAAACGACTCTATGATATAGTCTTCGGCTCCAGGCACAAAGCGATTGGAGTCTGTGTCTTCAATGCGGAACACGAAGTCGCCGCCGTGCTGACGCGCGAAAAGATAGTTATACAATGCAGTACGCACTCCGCCGATATGAAGCGGACCGGTAGGACTTGGTGCAAAACGCACCCTAACTCTTCTGTCTGTCATTTTCTTGAAAAATAGATATACATTATTTGCCGTAACCACATGGTTGCAGCAGTGATGTTGTGTGTTATTTTTATTATTTTTGCAAAAATACTATTTTTTTTTCATTTTTGCCTTATTTTTTAGTATTTTCGCAATGCAAAAGCATTATAGAGCAAAGACTGCGTCGAAACAACGCTACGAATGCGCTGTGAAGACGTGGCTGAAGAGCCGCAAAAACGCTGTGAAAGAGAGGCTAAAACGTCGTTGAAGAATCGTGCAAATGCCGCATAAGAATCGTGCAAATGCCGCAGACGAATCATGTCAACCTCTCTGCCGCTGCTGCGACTGTCGTCCCGAGAGCAGTCTTGCACAAACCATAATCACCGATATAAGCTATGGACATTTTCTACAACAACAACGAGGGACACTTCTGGCGCAACACTGTCACGCGCTCGCTGCTGGTCATGGTCACCGTGGCCATTATTGTATGGTTCATGCCGAGGGAGCAGGGACAGCGCTTCCGCTACGATGTGGGCAAGCCGTGGATGTACGGTTCGTTCATCGCGCAGTTCGATTTTCCCATATACAAGACCGACGAGGCCATCAAGGCGGAGGAAGATTCGCTCATGGACTCGTACCAGCCTTATTACAACTACAAAGACGACGTTGAGAAACAACAAATCAATCGCTTCGTCAACGACTTCCGCGACGGTCTGCCAGACATGCCGCACGCCTTTGTGGCATACATCGCTGAGCGCATGCACCGCCTCTACCAGGCAGGCATTATGAACACCCCCGACTACAACACCGTGTACAAAGACTCCACCTCGGTGATTCGCATCGTGAAAGGTAACAGCGCCCAGAGCGAACAGATAGGCTGTATCTATTCCACCCTCTCTGCCTACGAACAGCTGCTTGTCGACGATAAGCTCGCACCACACAGTGCAGCACTGTCTAAGTGCAACCTCGCCGACTACATAGAGCCAAACCTCATCTACGACCGTGAGCGTAGCGAGACGGAGCGCAGCGACCTGTTAAGCAGCATCCCTCCAGCAAGTGGCATGGTGATGAGCGGCCAGAAGATAATCGACCGTGGCGACATTGTAGACGACTACGCCTACCGTGTGCTCAGCTCGTTTGAGCGCGAGATGAAACGCCGCACAGCCACCGAAAACCAGATTACGAGCACGTTGATAGGACAAATCATGTTCGTCAGCATCATGGTCATCATCTTCACCGCCTACCTCGTTCTCTTCCGCCGCGACTATTTCGACAAGCCGCGCAGCATAGCCATGCTCTATGCGCTCATCACGTTGTTCCCAGTCATACTGTCGCTGTTCATGCGTCACAACTTCTTGAGCGTCTACATCATACCCTTTGCCATGTGTCCTATATTCGTGCGTGTGTTCATGGACTCGCGCACAGCCTTCACCACACATGTCACCATGGTGCTTATCTGTGCCGCGGCGGTGAAATACCAGTACGAGTTCATCATCATACAGTTAGTGGGAGGCTTCGTCGCCATCTACTCGCTGCGCGAACTGGCACGTCGTGCGCAGGTGTTCAAGACAGCACTGCTCGTCGCTGTGTCGGGCGCCGTGGTCTATCTGTCGCTTCAGTTGATGCAAGACAACGACTTCATGAAGATGGATAGCGAGATGAACGTACACTTCGCTGTCAACGGAGTGCTGCTGTTGCTCTCTTATCCGCTTATGTATATCATAGAGAAGATGTTCGGATTTGTGTCCAACGTCACGCTCTTCGAGCTGTCAAACACCAATCGCGGCATGTTGCGCAACCTTAGCGAGATAGCGCCCGGCACCTTCCAGCACTCCATCACCGTGGGCAATCTCGCCTCGGAAATAGCCAACAAGATTGGCGCCAACTCGCTGCTTGTCCGCACTGGAGCACTCTATCACGACATCGGCAAGATGGTAGACCCCGTGTTCTTCACCGAAAACCAGGCTGGCGTCAACCCGCACGAGAACATGCCACTGAAGGAAAGCGCGCGCGTCATAATCAGTCATGTCACGGAAGGCGTGAAAATGGCGGAGAAGGCTAACCTGCCACAGATTATAAAAGACTTCATCCTGACCCACCACGGCAACGGACTCGCCAAGTTCTTCTACATTCAATATAAGAACCAGCACCCCGACGAAGACGTCGATCCGGCACCGTTCTCATATCCAGGCCCCAACCCCTTCACGCGCGAACAGGCCATATTGATGATTGCCGACGGTGTGGAGGCAGCGTCGCGCTCGCTCAACGAATATACGGAAGAGAGCATCAGTCAGCTCGTTAACAAGATAATCGACGGCGATGTGGCCGAGGGTTACTTCCGCGACTGCCCCATCACGTTCCGCGACCTCGCCATGGCCAAACTCGTGTTGATAGAGCGTCTGAAGTCCATTTATCACACTCGCATACAATATCCTGAACTGAAAAAGGAGAAGGAGGACAAGGACGAAACATCAAAGGCGAGTTAAAGGCTGCGCAAAAACATGCAGGCGACGACGGCAAAACCTTCTGACGGCCGTGCCAAAACATGCCAATAAAAACGTTGATAACTGGCGCTGTGAGCGTCTATCGCAATTAACTTAAAAGTCATCCATACGACCCGCTTTTCTTGCACAAACCACTTTATTTGTGCAGGAAAGGTGGGTTTTATTGTTAATAAG
Organism: Prevotella sp.; assembly: GCA_022788105.1. Classification (GTDB taxonomy): domain Bacteria; phylum Bacteroidota; class Bacteroidia; order Bacteroidales; family Bacteroidaceae; genus Prevotella. Next base: position 6,997 of record JALEVZ010000019.1, read on the forward strand.
TGCTAAAACAATTGTGTTTAGATATGTAAAACATATCAATTTATATACCTTTGCATCCAATTTAAAGGTAATTAGATAAAAAAGATGAACAAATTTAAATTGGTCTGCCTGGCAATAGCGTTGTCACAGGGCAGCAACATGTTGGCAGGAGGATTGCTGACAAACACAAATCAGCACATCGCTTTCAACCGTATGTTGAGCCGTGAGGCGTCGATAGCGATAGACGGTGTTTATTACAACCCTGCCGGTGTGGCATTCTTGGGCGAAGGTCATCATCTTGCACTTAACTGGCAGCTCGCCTACCAGGACCGCACAATCAAAAACGACTACTTACTGTTCACCAACAACGTGAACGCTCCTATTACTCCCCGCGAGTTCAAGGGCAAGGCAATTGCCCCCGTTCTTCCCTCTTTGCAGTATGCTTACAACAAGGGCAACTGGTCGTTCCAGGCCAACTTCGCGCTTATCGGCGGTGGCGGTAAGTGTACATTCGACAACGGACTCGGCTCGTTTGAGAAGATTGTGGCAGAGACAGCCATGGGTGCTTGCACTCTTGCAGGAGCCATTGACCAGGTGGGTCATGCAGCAGGTCTGCCTGCACAGGTGTTCTCTTCAGACGCAATGTTCGGAAGCAAGGGTAGCTATTCTTACGACAGCTACATGCACGGTCGTCAGTACTATTATGGTCTGTCAATAGGTGCCGCCTACAAGTTCAGCGACAAGTTCAGCGCCTTTGCTGGCGTGCGCACCGTCTATGCGTCTTGCAACTACTACGGCTATGTGCGCGACATAAAGGTGGGTAACATGCCGCTCTACCAGGTGCTCGACCCCACAAAGCCCAATGCTGCCAACATTGAGCTTAGCTGCGACCAGAGCGGACTGGGCTTCACACCAATCATCGGCGTTGACTTCAAGACCGACCATTGGAATTTCTCCGCTAAATATGAGTTCAAGACCCGCGTGCGTCTTAAAAACAAGGCTGTAAACAAGGCTCCCTCTATCGGCGCCCTCGCCGACAACCTGTATGCTGCTTACACCGAGCAGCTCCATGTTCCTGCTGCCACAGCCACAGCCATACTTGGCCATCCGCTCATTAAGGGTGCTATGGGACAGCTCAAGCAGCAGTTTGACACCAAACTCCAGGGCGCTATCGGCGAGTACGAAGACGGCAAGAAGATTGCTGGCGACATACCCTCTTACCTCGCTGTGGGTGTAGGCTACAAGCCCGTTGACGCCCTGCGCATAAACGTGGGCTTCCACTGGTTCGACGACAAGAACGCCACCTCTTATAACAACCGCAACAAGGATCTTGACCGCGGCACGTTTGAGTATAACGCCGGTGTCGAGTATGACCTCAACAAGAAGTTTACCGTCAGCACAGGTTGGCAGAAAACCAGCTATGGCTTGTCAGACAAGTATATGGACGACAAGTCGTTTGTGGTTAGCTCCAACTCGGTAGCCGTCGGCGGTGTTTACCACATCAACAAGAAGATGGATCTCAACGTGGCCTATTTCCACACCTTCTACGATCACAAGAAGACCAGCGAGAGCGTGGCTCTC